>JBDHIQ010000007.1:0-48061 GCA_039587395.1 Gemmatimonadota bacterium | reverse complement strand
TCATCGTTCGAGCCCGTCCGGATCCTCCAGCCACACCTCGTCCAGGTGCAGCAAGAGTTGCACGCCGTCGTTTTGGCTGACGCCGCGCAGGCGCGCGTTGGCAATCGTGCCCCTGAGGCTCGGAAGCAGGAGCGTCACGGGGATGTCGCGCTGGAAGATGGGCCACGATTCGGCGTAGATGCGCTCCCGCTCCTCCACCCGGAACGTGGTGTCCAATGCAACCTCGAGGCGAGCCATTTCCTCGCTGGCGTAGCCGATGATCGAGTCCGCCGTTCCACTGAGAAGCCCGTGGCCATAGCGACTCAGGGCGACCGGGAAGATCATGGCCTCGAAGTCGCCGCGGGAGTACCGTTCGCGAATCACCTCCCGGCCCATGGTTACCAGCTCGACTTCCACCCCGACGCGACGGAACTGCTCTCGCAGCACGACCGCCTCCCGACTTCCGCCCCCTAGCAGCGTGAAACGCAGCGGTCGCCCTCCGCGCTCGAGCACCCCATCGCCGTCCTTGTCTTTCCAGCCTGCGTCCCGCAGGAGCTCCCGCGCTGACTCCGGATCGGGGCCCAGCGGTCCGGGGACTCCGTCCAGATCGGCACGCAGCACCCGGTCCCGGCTCAGAGGCACGTCCAGGAATGGCCCGTCGTAGGAAATACCGACGGCGGCGGCCAACTCGGAGCGATCGATGGCGAGCGCGAGAGCCCTTCTCACCAGGGGGTCTCCCAGGATCGGGTGTCGCTGGTTCCAGTGGATACCGTTTGTCGCTCGGCCCACTGTCGGCTGGTAGACCTGAAAGCGCGGGTCCTCCGCGACCGCCCCCTGGGTGACGGAGCCTATCCCCTCCCACACATCGACCAGACCGGCCCGCACCTCGGTACCCGCGTTCCCCATCACGCGGATGAACACGCGGCCAACGGCTGGCTCTGCTCGGAAGTAGTCCGGGTTGGCTTCCAGCTCGATGAGCTGGTTGGGCACCATGCGAACGAATCGGTACGGCCCGTTGCCCACGGGGCTCTCCCAGAACTCCCACTCGCCCGATTCGGCCGGATCCAGGCCTTCCAGCAGGTGCTTCGGGAGAAACACCTCCCGACTCACCCAGTTGTAGTCACTTCGGTATTGCCCGAAGGTGAGGGTCAGGGTGCTGTCGTCGATCACATCCACCGAAGCTCCCCGGGCGGCCTGCACCCCGGCGGGGTTGTCGAAATCCGGATGCTGGAACAGGTCGATCGTGAACTTGACGTCGTGCGCCGTGAACGGCGTGCCATCGTGCCACCGCGCATCGGTCCGGAGGTGATAGGTCCAGCTGCGCCCATCCGGAGATATCTCGCGACGCTTCGCCAGCCGACCCTCGATCTGGCCGTCGTGCACGTGCATCAGCGGCTGAAACAGGAGCGTGAGCACGGACATGCGGAAGTCCTGCCACGTGTCCACGTTGGCGCTGTAGTGCATGATCGTCAGCGTGTCCTCGCGGACACCGGCTTCGCGCGGTGGGGAGTCCGAGGGGGCGCAGGCGGTGTCTCCGAAACCGGCCATCCAACCCACCAGAATCGCCACACCGGCCAGCCGCCTACGGGTCACTGATCTGTCTCCGGTGAGGGAGAAGACGCGGGTATCACCCTGTGAGCCAGCGGAAACTGCAGAAAGGCATCGTACACGCGCTTGGGAGTGCCCACGTAGATCGTTTCCTCAAAGTTCATCGGCACTCCGCCGGTTGCGAACACCGAATCGTCGAGCGGCAGAAACACGATTTGGCCCGGCCAGGTCTCGTTCATCACGCGAAACAGCTCGTTACTCGGCGATGCCTCAAGAGTGAAATCGGGATGCCCCCCACCCGTCATTCTGGCAGCAGTGACGGCGACAACCACCACCGAGCCTCCCACGGCAGTACTCCTGTGGACCAGGTAATCGCCCAGCCACTCCTGCTTCGTCCCCTTCAGGTAGCTCTTCTGGGCGTGGTTGCCGCCAATGTTCAGCACCGAGCCATGCTCGTAGCCCAGGAGCCGAAGATCTGTGAGGCGTTTCATCTCCTCCTCGCGCTCGCGGACGGAGCGATCATAGTCGGAGTTCCGGATTCCGCGGATTCTCGCGCTGGCCAGCTCCACCTCGACCATCTCAGTGATGGTGTCGTACCAGTCACTCCCCCAGGACGTCGTGAGCTGAGACCGCTCGGACGCGAGCCGGTCCCTGAGAGTCTCCAGCTTCTGCGTGTGCGAAGCTTCGTTCTGAAAGCCTCCCTGAATAGCTGCCTGCAGCTGCTCCGGGCTCCCGAGGTGCACCGACAACCAGCCCAACAGACCCAGGAAGTCTCGAGCACCTCCGTAGTCGGACAGGTTGACGTCGATGTTGCGGACCTGGATCTGCTCGCCCGCGGGCAGCGTCTTGTTCACTTCACGAATCGGCGCGATCATGGCCGCCATGCCCCAGGTGGGCGGACTCCAGTCCGGTCGGATCTGCCCGCCCGCCAGGTAGTCCGCTACCAGCCAGTCCGCCATCTGGGGCCATTCAAGCAGTAGCTGGCGAAAGCCGCGGGCATGGAGGGACCGGAGCAGGTCCACCATCCATTCCTGGTGCTCGCGGAGAAAGTGCGTCTCTCCGACCACGATGAGCCTGTGCGCCGCGAGCCGGTCCAGGACCTGGGCGGGAATAGCCTCCGCGGAGAACGCGATCCCGTCCCGCTCGACGATTTGAGCCAGATCCACCTGTGAGACCTCGGCGACGCTCGAGCAACCGGCCACTGGAATGACAAGACAGAACAGGAGTACGACAGCGGCGGGTATCCGCTCCCACATGGCTGCCTCCGTAAAGCAAGAAGTGCACAATCAGTCCCGCTTTGAAGCTAGTCCGAGTCGCCTGGCCTGTCTGTCGGGAATTCCTTGTTATCGCGTGTGGGGAGATGGAGCACAGAATCGCTTCGTAATGCCCTGGCACGAGACTGGCAGAATCTGAACCCAATGCGGCACACATTGCGTAGATTAGGATGACCACGAGGTGAGATATGGAACGCTGTCACGGTAAGACGAAATCTGGTGATCGCTGCAAGCGATCGGCGCGTGAAGGTGCCCAGTTCTGCTCGATGCACGCGGAGCAGGCCGAGGATACGCCCGAAGCCGGCGGACCTGGAGGCGGAGCTGCCCGAGGACGCGACTTGTTCGATGTGGCTATCGGGCTGGCAGTTGTCGGCTTCGCCCTGGGAGGTGCCTTCGCCTTCCGACGCCTGTTTCGATTCCCTTAGAACGCATCCCGGACACCCGGTCGGGTACATACGCAGAGCAGTTGTCTGGCCCAGGCGCCTTCGCCCAGGCGCCTTCGCCTGGAGCGCCTCGCCTAGAGCGTCGGCGACTGGATGTTCTCTCCTCCTTCTTCCATCCGGGCCCCTTCCAGAGCACGCCACCAGTCCGTTACGAAGGACACCGTCAACGCCAACATGCAGATCAGCATGAGAGCCGTACCGAGTATGGCTCCCGTGCCTCCAACCGACTTAGTGGTCAGCAAGACGGCTGTGACCAGGGGAATCACCGCCGAAGCGACTGTAAGCAAGTGCGTAAGACGGTAGTCGGCGTGGCGGAGTAGCAGCTCGTTCTCCGGGTGACGCCCCGCCCGCTGCAGGGTGGTCTTGAAGAAGATGAACCCCGTCGCCTGACCCAGAGCGGCGATATAGAAGAAAGGCGGTTCCGGCCCCTGCCCGATGGTGGCGATTGCGACGCTCACCATGATGAGAACCAGGAAAGGCATCACGGCATCCTGTAGACGGAAATCCAGCCGAAAGCCGACCACGATGTAGGAGGCAAGCACGAACATCGGCAAGGCTACCGCGAACACTACGCCGGCCTGAAGCCAGGTCAGTAAGGCGAAAGCATCGAGTTGGAGCAACCCCTCCAGTCCCTGAATCCGGTCGATCAGTTTCTCCACGGCCAGCGCGATGATGATGCTGGTGAGAGTGAGGTACACGGTGGGGAATCCCTGCCGAACTTCTTCCGCATGGGTAGGCATATTCACTCCAGTTGGGGCTGAGCTGGTAGGGCGACCTGTCTGCTCTCAGCGTGGTGTTTGCCGCAGCCGGTCGCAAGCCCGATCCCGACCCTCCACGCCGGCGCAGTTAGCCTGGCTTCACTGACTCCGCTGCTGCCGGAAGCCCCACCGTGCTATGTTCGGTCGTTCGCGATCAGGCCGACCGTGGCAGCTGAACCTATCCGGATCCTGGCAACCATCACCTGATGCGCCCGAACCAGCGGAAACCGAAGTCGTTCGACCGCTCGATAGTCGAGGGGCCGATCCCGAGCGCCGTGTGGAAGCTGGCCTGGCCAACCATGCTCCAGAACGCACTGGGCGGCCTGCAGGGAATTGTCGATCACGTGATGGTCGGCAACTTCGTCGGCTTTACCGGAAACGCCGCCATCGGAGTATCCTGGCAGATATTCCTCGTGGTGATGGTGTTCATCGCATCGCTGTTCACCGGGATGGGCGTGCTTGTCGCACGGTTTGCGGGCGCCAATGAGCCGGACAAGGTCAACCGCACGGTCCATCAGGCGTTCCTGACCGCTGCCGTGCTGTCCGTCGGCATTCTGGCGCCGGTGGGTTACTTCGTCGCGCCGGCGCTTCTCAACGTGGTGAACGCCGCTCCGGAAGTGCAGACCGAGGCGCTGCCGTACCTCCGCATCATGTTCGTATTCAGCTTTGGCATGATGGTGTTCTTCATGCTTGGCGGCGCGTTGCGGTCGGCCGGCGATGCCAGGACTCCACTGCGTCTCGGGATCGCCATCACCATCCTCAACATCGTGCTGAACGTGATCCTGATCAGGGGTCTTGGGCCGATCCCCGCTTTCGGCACCACCGGCGCGGCCATGGGCACGGTGATCGCCGGTGCCGTCATGACCCTGTACGCCACGGTCTCCCTGTTCTCCGGCCGCTGGGTGATTGTGCTCAATCGCGGAATGAGCTTCCGGCCGGACTGGGGCATCATTCGCGAGCTGTTCCGGTTCGGGTTGCCGGCCGGTGTGCAGGGCGTGGCGATGAACATCGGTGGCGTACTCCTCCTCCGGTTCATCGGATCACTCCGGGAGAGCGCGGAGGCGCAGGCTGCCTACGCGGTGGGATACACGGAGTTGTTTTCGCTCATCACCTGGACTTCGGTGGGACTGATGGGAGCGACGGCGGCGGTGGCCGGCCAGAACCTGGGAGCCGGTAAACCCGATCGCACCGTGCACGCAGTGCGCGTGGCCTCCAGAATCGGACTGGGTGTCGCGGTGGGGGTGGGGCTGATGTTCCTGCTCATTCCGCGCGTGCTGCTCGGTGTTTTTGGAATGGACGATCCTGTGGTGCTGGAGCTCGGTGTGCAGCTGCTGGCGTTCCTCAGCGTGTCCGGTCTGTTCATCACCACGGCGCTGGTGTACACGGGCGGCCTCCAGGGAACGGGCGACACGCGAAGTCCGCTGTATATCTCGCTCATCTCGCAGGTGGTGGTGCCGCTCGGGCTGTGCTGGGTCATCCAGACCTTCTGGGGCCTGCAGTCCCACCACATCTGGATGGCCATTCTGCTGGGGCACATGACCCGCAGCGCACTCAGCGTCATTCGCTTCCGTCAGGGACAGTGGCGTCACATCACGGTGAATATCGAGTGAAGTGACCCGGTCTGTGCAGATTGTAAGTCACATTCACGATCTGCACATGCACCGACCGCTGGATGCGTTCAGCAAAGCGCCAATCCTACCCTCCGGCGCTGCCGTTAGTCCTGACGTACTCCCTGGCGTGCTGCAGCCGCACGCGGTCGGTGTCGGCTTTCTCGGCCACTTCCAGGAGCAGTGAGTAGTAGCGCACAGCCGGCTCCGTATCGCCACCCAATTCGGCCGCGCGACCGGCTCCGAACAGGCTGTTGAACCGGTTCGGGCTGCGGTCCAGCGCAGCCTCGTACTCGGCGAGCGCCTCGCTGTATCGGCCAAGCTCCAGCAGCATGTCAGCCAGTAGCTCCCGGGCCGGAAGCACCTCGCCCGGCGTAACCGGGTGTTTCTCCGTGCCCGCCTCCATCTGTGCCGCGGCTCGCATGGTCGTCAGCGCCTCGTCCGTGGACCCTTCTTCGAACGCGAGCCACGCCAGGGCTGACAGACGCTGAATCTGCGCCGGTTTGGCCCAGACCGAGCCCTTGCTTGCCAGGTCCTCCTGGATCGTGGCCAGCATGGCCAGGTCCTCGCGCGCCTGATCGAACCCGCCGCTCCTGGCGGCGCCCAGTGCGCGGGCGAAGTACGTGATGGCCTCCGCCGCGGGGGCGGTGTCCCACGGATAGCTGTCCGGAGCCCGGGTCGGGAGCGCGGCCGCCTCGTCCCACAGGTGTCGCTCCAGCCTCAGTCGGGCCGGCAGCGCGGCGAATGTGTAGGCGCTGGCGATATGCGGCTGATACGGAGGCTCCACGGCCTGCAATTCGGCCAGCACCGCGCTCGCTTTCTGGTCCTGCGCCCGCTGCAGAAACGCGTAGGCCAGGTAGTCCAATGCGTGGAAATAGTGGAGCGAAATCTGGTCGCCCACCGGACGCTTGAGCGCCGCATCCGCGGAACGGCGGTTCCAGTCGATGGACTCCTTCCACAGGCCCAACCGCGTGAACGTGTGCGTCGGCATGTGAAGCGCATGCGGGATGTCAGGCGCCACGTCGCTGTAGCTGCGGGCCACATCTTCCGCGTACTCCGAGAGTGCTGGATTGTCGTATGCGTGGATGATGTAGTGGTGTGCCCCCGGATGATCCGGCACCTGGGCCAGTACCCGCTCTGCCAGTGCGCCCGCTACCCGCTGCTTGCTGAACGTCTTGTCCGACGCGTCCACCGTGCTGAGCTGCGCGAGAGCGTAGAAGGCGGCCCCCTCCGGGTCGTCGGGGTAGGCCTCATGAAACGTCTGCCAGCCCTGTTCGAAGCCTATCAGGTTGGGTTTCTCGGTCTCGCCACGACCCTTGTCGTAGTACCCGGCCAGTGCGGCCACGTAAGCAGATTCGCGATCGTCGGCGGCTTTGGCTCGGGCCTTCTCCAGCAGGGCCTTTCCGTGCTCGAACTCGGCTTCATCGGGCGGATCGGACCACAGCGGGTGCACGAGGGTCATCGCTTGCCCCCAGTACGCCATCGCGCAGTCGGGATCGGATTCTGCAGCCGAGGCGAAGTTCGAGCGTGCTTCTTCGTACGTCATGTTGTGAAGCAAGGCGAGTCCGCGCTCGAGATGGATGGCGGCACCCGCGCTGCATGAATTGGGGAGCTGAACTGTTCCGAGAGCGGCACCGGAGGCCTCGGTTACTGCGCTCGCCCCGGCATCCGCACTCGCGTAGTTCATGTCCGCCGCCGACTGCTCTCCACTCTCACAGGCAGTCACAACCGTCATCATGGCCAGGCTGAAAGCGCCTAAGAATCTATAGCGCATTGTGTTCTCCTCATTTTCCAACGCTGTGAGGGCAGCCCGTGCTGCCCGGGACTCCGCTGTCAGTACAAGGCGCAGCCAATGGGCTTTCGGGCTCACGGCGACGACGACGCGTTCCGCGTGGGTTCCACGCGGGCGTGCGGGACAGGTGCTGGAGAACCTCACGCGGATGCAGGTGATGGGATCGCCGGACGTGGCCTGGGTGCGCGTGGTGGTGGACACTGCGGCCGTGGTGTTTGACTACGCGCCGCGGAGCATCTCAGCCTGGAAGATCTGGTAGTTACAGCTCCCCGTCGATAATGGCCGCCAGCTCTTCTGCCCGGCGCCAGCCCGCTTCCAGCCCAACGGCAGCTCTGGCCAGTTGCCGTCGCTCCGCCGCTTCGTTAACCGATATCTCGAGCGCCAGCCTGGACGACTTGTCCAGATCGTGAAGCGGTGTCGGTTCGGCGCTCACCCGGCGTACGAATTCCCGCGGCGAGCCCGCCGCATCGATGGCTCCAACGGCCCGGTCCAGCTCTCGGTTGGATGCGCCCTTGATGTTCTGGTATGCCAGAACCCGGCGCAGCACGCGCTCGCCCATAGCCCCGTCAAAGAAGTGCAGCTTCTCCACGGTCCATGGATCGCACCGGCTGCACGGCATCCCGACGTTGAAGCCTCCGTTCTCCTCCGGGAGCAGAATGAGGGCGTCTGACTTGAAGAAGAAGAGCCTTATCAGCACACTGCAACAGTTGGGACACGGCGCGCGCCCGCTCCATGCCGTTCGGCCGAAACGGCGCCAGCGGAGGACGTCGGTATATCTATCGTAGCTGGACCTGAAATCCCCCGTGATCCGATCGAGCCCGAAGCTCAATCCCACGCTGGACACGGCCAGGTAGGCCTTCGCGCCGACCCTGGAGAGCGCATTTCCGTAGGCCTCGTGTCGCCGACCCAGCAATCTACCATAGCGCCACCACGCCTCCTCCTGCCTGCGTGCGCGGCCCACCCGGATCAGCTCTACGCCGTCGGCTTCCAGAAGAGCGATGTTGTCTGTCTGGTAGAGGAGTCGTGCGCGGAAGCAAGCCGTTCTTTCCAGGGCATCCAGAACGCCCGAGCGGTCTTCCTCCGGCCACAGGTTCCAGCCGTGGCATGAAGGACAGAGCGTCCAGATCCGCCTTCGATCAGGGTCGAAAGCGATGCGTGAGCTTGTTGACAGACCGTTTTCGGGTCTGCGGGTGGTGAAGGGTCGATCGCAGAATAGGCACCGGTCGAACATCACGCCGCAAATGTCGCGTCGGCTTACCTCTCGTACAAGCGGGAGCCGGTAGGAAGCCCAGGCCGTGAAATAGGGCTCAGTCCGCGCGCAGCGCATCGATGGGGTCCCTCACGTAGTATCTCGTTGGCTTGCACGAATGCAACAAGGCACGCCGTGTGCCAAATGGATTACGGAGGATAAGTCTAGGCGGTTCATAGAGCTGCGCCCCCACACTCCTCGACCCTCTATCGCGGCCACGTTCGATCCTGGGATGCCGTACTCGAATGCGGACACTCGATCTACAGGTGGTGTGACGCCGACACGAAGGTTTGGCGACATGGTCAGGGTTGAAGCAGCCACCCTTCCCGACTCCGTAGCCTCGGCAGGAGCCGAGCGCCGGCAGCTAGTCCCAGTTGTGGAACACCCGGACCCGCAGGTAGATGTCGTTAACCGGTCCTGCGAACAGTTCATCCACTTTTTGCCATATGATCTCGACGCGAATTCGCGCTCTTCGCGAAAAACTGCGTTCGATCCCGAGACCCAGCCGAGCCTGCTCCTTGAACTGGCCGTCCTGACCAGCAAGCCTGCCGAACAGCTCGGCGCTTGCGTGCGCCTGCCAGTGCCGGTCCTCGCGGATGAATGAGTCCCACCGGTAGGAGACTCTGAGCCTGTACCTCAACCGAAGTGACGCGTCCAACTCCCCGCTTCGCGTGTTCCACTCAAAGCGCTCCTCGAGGCGTAGGAAGTGGTCGAACGGGAGCTTCCAGTTCGGCCAGTTGAGGCGGACTCCCTGCCACGGCCGCAGCTCGAAGCGATTCGCGACGAGCGAGTCGGTGTTGACGGTATAGAGGCCGCCCAGACCGCCGGCCAGCCGCCAGATATTGCTGAGTGAATAGCGGACGCTGGGGCGTACGACGATCCTGAACCACCCGCCTGACTGGAGCTCGGTCCGGAGACCGGCATCTCCATAGAGCTCCCAGCGCTCAGTCAGCCGCTTCGCCGGATTGTAGTCCACCCAGATCTGCGGACTGACTTCGCTCTCCTGTTCGGCCTCCCCTTCACCCTCCTGCGCGAGCAATCCCAGGGGTGAAAGTGCCACCAGCAGGAGCAGAAAGGCGACGGGTGCGGCCAGTAAAGGACGCCTCCCGAGCAGACCGGAACACATGGGTCCGCCGGCTCGCTCAGAACCCGTATCCGAGCACCAGGCCGTACACCCACGCATTGCGGCTCTCCGCGATCAGGTCCAGATACAGGGCCGGCGCGATCGAGAAGCGTCCGAGGTCGAACTGGTACTCGGCCCCGAACCGGAACGCAAAGTAGCTGTGGGTCTCCGTGCTTTCCGCCTCTGATTCGGCTCCGGCCTCGCCCTCGTGCGCCACTTCCGTCCCGAGTTCCAGACCCGGTGCTGCCAGCAGCTTCAGTCCTCCGGCCGGGTGCACGACAAGGGGCACCAGGAACAGAAAATCGCGCTCGTGCTCGCTGACAGCCCAGTCCAGGGCGAGGCCGATCCCTAACAACCTGGAGATGCGCCGCTCGTAGTCGACGCCGAACGTGAAGGCGGTCTCCGAGTCTTCCGAATCGCCTACTTTGGTCGTGGCGCCCAGGAACACGGCCACGTGGTTGGCGTGAAACTCGTGGGCGGCCTCGTGGCCTGCTTCCTCGGACTCGTGCTCCTGGGCCAGAAGGCCTTCGCTAGGAAACACGGACAGGAGCGCCGCGATCAGCACTACGCTCAGTTTCTTCATCGCCGTCACCTCATCACGTTGTGCCAATCGTCCTGATCCTTCGGGCGCTCCTGCCCCTGACCTTGGTACGCCCCCTAGTTGCCGCCCTCCTGCTGCGCCTCGAAGAACGCCTTCATCCGCATTTCGATGTCCGTGCCGTACATGGCGTTGATGCGGTCGTAGATGGCCTGGTCCACGTCCGTCACGTCGTACGCCATGCTCTGGATCTCGTTGGACGGATTGATGGCGAGGCTGCGGTCGAACTGGGGCACCGGATAGACGCCGGCCTGCGGCCACGCGTCTTCGTTCACGAACACGTCGCGGACCTGGATCTCGTCCGCCGTGACGTTCCAAACCAGGTAGTCCCGGGCATACGTGACCGGTCCGTCGTAGGTGGACTGCACACCCTCCATCACGCCGCCGATCGTGTCGAAGTCGTTGAAGAAGTGGAAGGCGATGGCCATGCGGGGCCGGACCAGAGACATGAGCTTTCCGAATGCCTCGGGCGTCGTATGGATCTGGGTTCCCACCTCCAGCGCCTGGGCCGGCGGGAACTTGTACTTCTCGATCCAATCCTCGGCGGCCATCATGCACTCGTGGATTGCCACGTCGGCGCCCTGTGCGGCATCGATGAACGTTCGTGAGGGGTAGCTGTCGCCGCCGTACACGAACTTGAGGCCGTTCCACTCCATGGTATAGCCGACCGATCCGTCGATCGCGTGGATCTGGGGGAACGAACGAATCGTGACGCCGTTCTCCTGGTACACGATCTCGTTCATGCCCTTGTAGTCGAACTCGTTGATCTCGAGCTGTCCGCCGGTCGGCGGCAGACGGCCGGCGCGGCCGTCGATGTCCCATGTGTACGCGCGCCGCAGGTTCTCGAGCGCGTAGCGGGTGCCGCGCTCCGGCGTGTCGCCGCTGGGACCCCAGACACGAAGTGGTACGGAGCGGCCTGCCACCCACCCGCCGACGAAGTAAGCGGGGAAGGAGCCCCAGTGGTCCGTGTGCAGGTGGCTGATGAAGATCTTGTCCAGCAGATCGTACGGGATCTCGAGGCTCCCGATCCTGGCGTCGGAGCCAGTTCCCCCGTCGAAGATGAACTTGTCGCCGTTCCCGAGCTCGACGAGGAAGCACGACGCGGCCTGGCTCTCACGGGCCGACGGCATCCCGGTTCCGCACGAGATGATCCGCATCTCGTCCGGTGCCAGCGCCTCCGTGTTGGGGAAGTAGACCTCGCGATCTGGATTGCCCTGCGTGGCGCGGTTGTCCTGGGCGACGGCGTCGCCGTCCGGGGCGCTTCGGCCGATGACGTATCCGAGGCCGATCGCGATGGCCAGGACCGCGATCAGCCCGATCAGTGTAGTGCGGGACATCGAGTTCCTCCTCTCGTTGGGACTCGTTTGCGAATCGGCGAACCTGCGCTCGTTACCGATTACATATAAGAGACTTACCGTGACTCTTCGTTGGCCTCAAGTGCCTCTTCCACCGCCTCCCCCACCTCCGCTGCCGACGCGTCGCGGGCCACCACCACCACGCGTGGCGGATTCGTGTGGGCCCAGATGAGCGCGACCACCCACCCGACGACACCCAGAAACGGTCCGATCCACCCCAGGACATTGATGGCGTCCGCCTGAGGATGTCCGCGCTCGCGCGCTTTCTGACCCGGAAAGCGGGCTATCACCACGTACAGGTAGATGGCGAGAAGACCGAGGAGCAGCAGGATAATGAACGCGACGGGTGTCATGAACATGGTCAGTCTCCCTCGCTCAGATGATGTAGTCCAGTGAAGTCTGGATCCATTGGAGGACGAGGGCGACGATGCCGACGACGCCTGCCTGATCCGTATGGATCCTGACCGACGCGGCCAGCCCCAGCTTTCGCAGTTCCTCCGGGAAATCCGGGGGAAGAGTGAGCATGACCGGGTATTGCCGGGTCATCCGCCACTCCTGAGTCCAGTGCAGCTGGCCCGACGCGAAGAACTGGGCTTCGCCGATTGCCATCGGCGGACCGATCACGGTCCCCTCGAAGATCCGCCCGGGCAGTGCCGGGAAGTTCATCTTCGCCGTCTGGCCCGCTTCGATGTTCTCGAGCGCCTTCTGCGGAAACAGCGCCGCAACGAACAGCGTGTCACTGTGGACGAACGTCGCGACCGCTCGCTGGGACGTGGCCAGCATGCCCGGGCGCAGCGCCAACATGGTGACCGCTCCCGCGGTCGGAGCCCGAACCGTCGTCTGCGCCAGGTCGTACTGGGCGGATTCGAGCTGCGCGAGCACCTGCGCGACCTGAGACTGTTCGTCGCCCACCTCCGCCGTAAGCGAAAGGTAGGCGGAGTTCTGGTTGGCCCGTGCCGCCCGCAGTTGCTCTATCTGTTGCGCCTCGTTGGATTGGTACTGCTCGAGTGTCTGCCGATTTCCCGCCCCGGTTGCGACCAGCCGCTCCTGCTGGCCGAGCCTCAGCCGGGTCAACGCCAGCTGTTCTTCGATCGCTCCGACGTTGGCGCGGGCAGCGTCGTAGCTCTCCTTGAGCTGGGCCACCGCGGCCTCGGTTTGCACCAGCGTCGCCGTGAGCTGGTCCACCCGGTACTGGTACGGGAGGGGATCGATCTGGAAGAGCGTGTCGCCCGGTTCCAACGGTTCGTTGGGCCGGACCGGCACGGACACCACACGGCCGCTCACCTGCGGAGCGATCTCCGTGATCCAGCCGCTCACCGTCGCTTGGCTGCTCGGTGGAGTCAGGGTACCGAGGCCGCTCAGGAACACGTTCACGATGATGATACCGATCACGAGCACCACCATTTTCCAGAACTTGTTGAACGGAAGGAGCTTCAGCTTGAAGAAGATCAGCCAGACGAGGATCAGGTAGAGCGTGGTCATGATGACCATAGCACCACTCCTTCAGTCTTGTGTGCACCAGCTGCGACGTGCGCGGGCTGCCCCGTCTCATGATTCCGGCACCGCGTTCCTGGGCGCTGTCGGCAGCTGTTCGTTACGGCTCCGGGTCCGCCATCTCGAAGCTACCGCCCAGCGCGAGGTGCAGGTTTACGCGGTTCGCCAGCCGGGTGCTCTGGACTCGAATCAGGGTCGACTGCGACTGGAACTCGCGAGCCTGGATTTGCAGCAAGCCCAACAGATCGATCGCACCCACCTCGTACTGGACCCCGGCGAGACGAACGGCCTCGGCATTGTCGGCGAACGCGCTCTGCAGGAAGGATTCACGCTCGGCAAGCAGCTGCTCCTGCTGGAGCGCGGACTCCACTTCCTGGAACGCTCGCAGTCCTACCTGGCCGTAGTCCGCGACTGCCGCTTCCTGCTCAGCGGTTGCGATCTCGACCTGTAGCTCGCGTCCGCCCTGGTCCAGGATCGGAGCCACGAGATTGGCGCCGATGCTGAATACCGCGTTGGCGGGATTTAGCGCCTCGAGGAAATCATCTGTGGCGGTCCCCACCGAACTGGTCAGCGAGAGCCGTGGAAGTTTTGCCGCTTCCGCCTCATCGAGCCGGGCGAATGCAGCTGCCACCGTTCGCTCCGCCGCGATCACATCGGGTCGGCGCTGTAGCAACTCGGACGGGAGTCCGGCAGGCACCGGCCCGGGTACGGGAATGAACGCTCGGGGTATTTCGATCTGCGCCGACGGGTAGCGCCCCAGGAGGATCTCCAGGCTGCGCTTCGCATCGTCGTAGGCCCCCTGCGCGGCGCGGACGGCGTCCTCGGCACTCGCTTCGTCCGCGCTCGAGAGGCGCAGGTCTTGCTGAGATGCCTGTCCTTCCGCCAGCCGGTCTTCGACGAGCCCCCGAATGCCACGGAAGTTGGCCGCCGTGGTGTCGGCGATCTGGAGCTGCAGCCACGCTTCCGTGGCCAGGAAGTACGCCTTGGCTGTCTGGGCCGCCAGAGACTGTCGCGCGAACTCGAACGTCGCGGCCGCGGTCTGAAAATCAGCCAGGGCCGCCGCCTGGCCGGCCGCGATCCTGCCCCATATGTCCAGCTCCCAGCTCACATCGAGCGAGACTCCGGACGTTGGGAGCGGACTGGATCCCGTGGTCTCCGAGCCCCCGAGCGCCAGGGAAACGATCGGCTCCAGTCGCTTGTCGGCCTGGCGTGCAACGGCCGCGGCCGCTTCCAGCTGCGCCGCGGCGCCGCGTAGGCTGAAGTTGTTGCGCAGCGCCTCGGCCACCAGCTCATCCAGGTACGGATCCTCGAAGCTGGCCAGCCAGCCGTCATCGACCGGCCCGATTGCCGTCGTATCCGCGTAGAATCGGTCGGGCGTTTGCTCCGTGACCTCGGGCGCGATTTCGCCTGGATCCATGGGCTCCGGGGGCGCCGCTCCGGAGCAACCGGCAAGCAGCGCGGCGGACAGAGCCGCCGCGCCGAACGAGCATCTACTGCTCATGTTACAATCCGCCTCAGGATTCGCGGCCGTACCGGTGGTGCCTCCTGCCTAGTTGCCGCCCCCCGGCACCGGGATGTTCGTCCCGTACATGTCGTTGATCTCGCCGTAGATCTCCTCGAGGATTTCCGTGTGGACCACGCGGCCCCCGAGCATCATCTCCGAGAACTGGGTGCGCTGCAGTGACGGATCGGGCGGCACGTTGCCGAGCGCAGATGGCATGGGCCAGATGTCCTCGTCCACCGCGGCCATTCGGACCTTCATTTCATCCTCGGTGATGTTGAAGACCATGTAGTCCACCGCGAGTGCCAGCGGGCCGTCGTACGAGCGGCGGATGTCGCGCAGCACGCCGGGTGACGTGTCCCAATCGTTGAAGAAGTGGTACGCCACAGCCAACCGAGGATTCACTTCCGCCATCACCTTGCCGAACTGGGCCGGCGAGGTGTGGATCTGCGTTCCCACGTTGAGTGCGGCAGCGGGCGTGAACTTCTGCTTCTCCACTAACGCCTCGGGTGTGATGAACGCCTCGTGGATGGCGATGTCCGAGTCCTTCGTGTACTCCATCCACCACTTGTTGGGGAACGTGTCGCTGGAGTACGCGAACTTGAGCCCATTCCACTCGAGGATGAAGCTCACCGGGCCGTCATAGATGTGAATCGCCGGGATCGTCCGGATCGTGACCCCATTTTCCTGATAGATGATCTCGTTGATTCCCCGGTAGTCGAACTCGGTCACTTCCAGGAAGAGGCCTCGCGTATCGGTGTTTCCGAACCTCGTGTCTACGTCCCACTTGAGGCTCTCTTCCAGGTGCTCGAGCGCGTACGCCGTTCCGTACTCGTGGCTTTCACTGCTGGGCCCCCACACGCGGAGCGGCGTGACCCGGTTTCCGACCACCCCCCCAACCCACAGGGCATCCAGATCGCCGAAGTGGTCGGAGTGGAGGTGCCCGATGAACACCTTGTCCAGAAAGTCGTAGGGGATCTTGAGCGCGGAGATGCGCTCGGCCGAGCCTGTACCGATATCGAACAGGAACTTGTCTCCGTTCCCGAGCTCTACGAGCCAGCACGCAGCGGCCTGTTTCGGGCGGGCATTCGGCATCCCGGTCCCGCAGGCCGTCACGCGCATCTCATCCGGGGCCAATGCCTCGGTCCCGGGATAGTAGACGTCGCGGTCTTCGACGGTGCCGGTCGCCGTGATCGTCTGTCGCTCCTGGGGCAGGGCGGTGCCCGCATCCAATCCGATGTAGGTATTGGCATCTGCCGCGTAGAGGGTCGGAACCGGCACCCGGTCAACTCCCGTGCGCTCGTCCGTGCGTCCGAGCTGGTAGGCGAGCGAGGCAACCACCAGAATTACCAGGCCGGTGACAGCGGTCGAGCGGATCTTCATCGTACTTCTCCCTTCGGGGCTGGCGTGGTTCGCGGCTTCTCCTTGGACCTCAGACCGCGCGGTTCATGGACTCGGGGCGGCTGGTTGACCGACCGTTACGAGCCTTCCTCTTCGATCCTGTTCCACATGTCGCTGATAACTTTCCACTCACCGGAGCGCTTCTGCAGGATGACGACCCATTTGCCCTGCTCGACCAGCGGCTGGCCACCGGATTTGGCTCTCGTGAGGAACGTGTACGGATAGACCCAGGCAACAGCCAGATCCCCATCCATCACGGTGCCGATGGCCGGAATCCGGAGGTTCATCTCGGTCTCGGCCGCAAACTCGGTCATCGCTATCTGTATGGCCTCGGCGCCGGCAACAGGCTGCTCGCCCGGCGGCATGCGGATCGCATCATCGCTGTAGAAGGAGACGAACCCGGCCACATCGCCGGAGTTGATCGCCTCTACGATGCCTTCGATGGTGCGCTTGATGTCCGGGTCCTGGCCGAAGGCGGGGGTGTACCAGAAGGCGGTTCCCAGGATGGCCAGGGCGACAATCGTCCTCGTGGCGCGTGACAGCATAGGACCCTCCTGAAGAGGTTCTCGCTCCGGTGCTGGAGCGGCCGGGAAGCGGATTCCGGGCCGCGGTGCTATAGTGGCGAACGCGTCGCTGCTCGACGCGTTCCGCGACCCGGTTCTGCTAGACGACGCCGTACAGTAGTGTACGCTACCGTCCAAGAGACATCGAAGCAAGATCTTCTGACATCGACATGAAGAAACGAATCAGCAAGGCCGACTGGCTCGAAGCCGCATTGGAAGTTCTCAGGGACGAGGGATTCGAAGCGATCCGAGTCGAGAGACTGGCTCGACGCATCGGGATTTCGAAGAGCGGCTTCTACTGGCACTTTCAGGACCGACAGGATCTCCTCAAGCAGCTCCTGGACTACTGGTCCAGGGAGTACACGGATGTGGTTCGCGGCAATCCCGAAGTCCAGAAACTTCCGCCCGCGGATCGGCTCCAGCGAATCATGGAAATGGTCCTGTCGCACGATCTGAACGAACTCGATCTCTCCATTCGGGCCTGGGCGCTGCACGACCCGAGCGTAGCGAGGAAGTATCACCAGGTGGTCCGGGGGCGTCTCGAGTTTGTCAGTCAGGCGTTCCGGGATCTCGGATTCGAAGGAGAGGAATTGGAGCTGCGGACGAGGCTTCTCCACGGCTATGTAACCTGGGAGCGCTTCATGTATCCGCCTCCCACGAAACGGGAGCGAAGAGACCAGATCCCGCTCCTGCACTCGTTCCTGACACGGAAGTAGCGGGCGGGCGGTGCTGAATCATAGCCGAAACCGCCCCGCATGTCTGCCTCGCTGGATGGCACGTTCCCGCATTGGAAATCGTATGAGTTCCATGAGGTGAGCCGCGGACATGCCAGAGGGGCCCGGGCATGAGGAACGTCGGAGTATTCGGATTATTACTGGCAGCAGCGCTGCCGGTCTGGAGTTGCTCCTCATCCACGGAACCCGAGAACCTTCCGCCTTCCATCATCATCGCCTCCCCCACCCAGGGAACCGTTGTC
The DNA here is from genome assembly GCA_039587395.1 of Gemmatimonadota bacterium. Classification (GTDB taxonomy): domain Bacteria; phylum Gemmatimonadota; class Gemmatimonadetes; order Palauibacterales; family Palauibacteraceae; genus JBDHIQ01. The sequence continues at coordinate 30,400 of JBDHIQ010000007.1, read as the reverse complement.
CCACGCGGTGACACGGTCCGGATCGCAGTCTCCGCTGCCGACCTGGATGGCTCCGTCACGAGGGTCGAGCTCTATGTCGATGATGGCGCTACAGCGGTGGACTCGACGAGCCCCTACGAACTGACGTGGATCACGCGGGAGGCCGATATCGGGAACCATCGTCTTCGTCTGGTCGCCACGGATGACCAGGGGTGGACCGCCGACCGACACCTCCGGCTCGTCGTTCGCTGGGCCGACGTGGCCCCGGAGACTCTGGATGACGGCTGGCAGACAGCCACGCCCGGTTCACGGAGAATCGACCCGGACCTCCTGGCCGACATGATGGACCGGGCTTCCGGCGACGGTTACGAGTTCCTGCACGCGCTTCTCATCGTTCGTAACGGGAAGCTGGTGTTCGACGAGTACTTCAACGGGTTCACCAGAGACTCGATGCAGCACGTGCAGTCGACAACGAAGAGCTTCACGTCGGCGGTGGTCGGAATCGCGATCGATCGGGGGGAGATTGGCAGCGTCCACGATCCGCTGTTCGACTACCTCCCTCAGTACGCCGGTTTGAACGACGAACACAAGGCGAAGATCACCGTACAGCATTGCTTGATGATGGCGGCGGGGCTGGAGTGGAACGAAACGACGGTTCCGACACTCGATCCGAACAACGACAACATCGTCGGTCACCGGGTGCCCGACTACGTGGCCTACATGCTCGCGAAGCCGGTCGTCGCGGCTCCTGGTACCGTGTGGTACTACAACAGCGGCTGTCCACTCACGATGGGTGTGATCCTCCAGAACACTACCGGACTGGCAGCCGACATCTACGCACAACAGCACCTGTTCGCCCCGCTAGGGGTCACGCAGTTCTGGTGGCCGCGTGTCAACGGGTGGAAGCACGTGGGGACTCACGGCTCCCTGTACGTGCTGCCGCGCGACATGGCCAAGTTCGGGCAGCTCTTTCTGCAGCGGGGCCGGTGGGAGGGCGAGCGCGTCATCTCCGAGGCGTGGGTGGCCGAGTCCACGCAGCCCAGACTGACGGTGGGTGGAACGGTACGCTACGGGTACCAGTGGTGGTTCAACCGGATGGCCGGTTACGACGTGACGTATACGTCCGGCTACGGCGGACAGCACATCTACATCGTCCCCGAACTGGACATGGTGGTCGTGACCGCTGCCGACTACAGCGACAGCGAGGGTATGTCGGCACAACGGACGAAGATCACGAACCTGGTCCGCAAAGAGATCCTGTCGGCAGTGACGCCATGACCGGTGGCGGAAGGCTGAAGCAGGCTCCTACGCAGATCCGGGCCTGCTCAGAAACACCTGGTTAGCGGTGCCCGAAGCAGCCGCCGCGCGCGGACCACCCCTCATTCCACCTTCTGCTTCTTCTCGGTGAACATCAGCCAGAACAGCAGCAGGGCGAGGGTCATCGCCAGCCTGACGAGCAACGGTTCCCGTCTGCTCGTATCCCATGTCGGGAAGATCCAGAACAGCTGGGCCACGGACAGCGCCGCCAGCAGCCAGCCGACTATCATTCTCAGCTCGGACGGCACGCGGACGCGGACCCCGGTTGGCATCTGTCGCCGTTCGCCCGATCCCGGCGGATGCCCGTGCGGAACCAGGCGGTGTCTCCTGCCCGCCATGGCAAATTCCTCCCGGATTGCCATTTCCATCCCGGCGAGTAGCTCCGGCCATTCCGCGTCCTGGGCCTTCGTGACCACGATCATGTTCTCGCGCACGAGGACGGAGCGGACGCCGTCAATCTCGAACAGGTGCCTGGCCAGGGGGTCGTCTGCGGCCGATTCCGCGTCCGCGTAGCTCCGGCTTCGTTCGCCGGCGATTGTCTGATTGAGCGTGAACCGAACCGTGTTCGGCCGGTCGGCGATCGTGCTGGTAATGGTGAGCTCTGTGTTGCTCATTTCTGGCCAGTAGGCTGGGGGATAGGTGCGGTAGGGATTAGACGGCTCCTAAGCCGGCAGGCCTCGGACGCATCCAAGGGCAGCGAGAGAGGCATCCGGCCCTCTTCATGATCCGGGTAGTCCCGGAGCCGGCCGGCCTCCCCTCGTGTCACAGCCGAGATCGCTGCGTGCCTGCTCGTCGTTCACCGGAAAGCAGTTCCCGGACGGAAGTCGACGCGGTACGTAGCGCGCCAGATCTTCGTCATAGAGGCCCAACTCCAAGAACGCGGCCAGGTCGTGAATGTCCCTTTCGGTCAATCCGAGCGGTCGAAACTCCTCGGCAAGCTGCGATTCGGGCACGGCAGCGTTCTCTGCAACACCGGCGTTCATGTAGACGACCACCTCGTGCAAGCTTGAGAAAGAACCGCCGTGACCGTAGTAGGGGCTGTCGATCAGGTTGTACAGTTGAGGCGTCTTGAACTTGTAGTCGTCTTCCGCGCGGCCCGTGAAACCTCCTCGTCCACGACGGGTGTTGTCCGGCACGCTGCCGTCGAAGGGATCGAGGTTGACCCGGGCAATTTCCCATGCCCCGTCGAGGTCGTTCATACCGAGCGCGTGAAAGGTCATTGAATTCAGTGCCGGGCCAGTGTGGCAGTTGGCGCAGCCCGCATCACCGAAGAACACGAGCGCGCCTCGCTTCTGCTGGCTGGTCATGGCCCTCTTGTTCCCGCGGAGCCATCGCTGAAACGGGGCCTTGTTGGCCAACAACGACCGCTCGTACGCGGCAATGGCCAGAGCGGCGTTGAGCCGATGGACCGGCTGCGGATCCCCTGGAAACGCACTCCTGAACAGGCCTCTGTACTGAGGAATTTTCGCCACACGCGACCACTCGATCCGGCCCATGCGATGCACTTCGAGTCCGGCGTGCGCCTGGGTTTCCAATCCGTGCATCCCGAGGAAGTTCGATTCGAGCGGAGTGCCTTCCGTCCATTGGCCTTCTGTGGTCAGGTTGTCTCCAACACCTCCGAACTGGCCATTCCACAGCATGAGCTCCTGATACGCCGTGTTGAGTGAAGTCGGGGTTCGTATCGGTTGGCAGTCCGGTGCGTTCGGACCGGAGTCATAGGCGGGGTCAAACAAGCGACCTTCTCCCAGGGCTCCGAAACCGATCCCGCCCTCCCCAATCCCCTGCGCCAGATTGGCTGCGAAGCCGCCCTGCGCGTGATGACATGATGCGCATGAGTAGGCCTCTCGGCCTTCTGGACGGACATTGTCAATCGCGAGCGCGGTTTCGTGGTAAAGCAGCTTGCCCAGGTGGATCTTTGGAGGCGTCAGTGGATTCTTGGGGTCCTGCGGGATGTCTCGCAGGTGTGTCGACTTGGGCAACAAGAAGAACTCGAGGCTGTGATCCTCGGATTTCGTGGTCAGCAGGCTGCGCAGCCTGACGTCTAGCGAGTGGCTGCCGTGAGCTTCGGTCGCGAACTGATCATTCCCCGACGGCGGGCCTACCATGGCCTCTTGCGAATCCCTGCAACCAGCAAGAAGCGAGAAGGCACCGATGGCGATCAGAAGAGCTAATCCACTCGGGGTATGCGATGTCTTCAGAGACATATCACACCTCCCATGGTGAGCTTGCTGTTGGCAACGCCATTCTGCAAGTCCTGGGCTAAGTCATGTACACCGCCCGGAGTTCAGCCTTCCCAAAGCGTGGCGACGAAGGCAAAGGATCCCAGGAAGAGCCAGCGGCCGGCGGTAGGCGAAGCTCCACTGGACAAGCTCGAGTTGCCTCAGCCGCACCAAGAGTGACGACATGTCAGACAGTGCCCGGGCCCTGCGGCTCCAGCCCCATCTCCCGGACAATCCGCTGGAACCTCGGCTCCTGCCGCAGGCTCTCCAGGGCCGGGTCGACATTCAGCCAGGTAAGCTCTGCATCTCTTGTGTCCATGGCCGCTTCCAACTGGTCCAGCGCTGCCTCCCTGTCACCGAGGGCAGCGTGGACGTTGGCCAGCCAGTACGGAGGAACGTAGGTCTCGGCGGCGGCGGCTTCGAGCTCGGACAGGATGGACCGGGCTTCATCCGGATTGCCCGCAGCTACGAGGGCCATGGCAAGAGACGGGGTGTGCCTCCGGCCACCCAGCTCGACCGCGCGACGAAGCGCCATGATCGCTTCGTCGACCTCCCCAAGGCCAAGACGCGATAACCCCACTGTCTCCAGTACACCCGCCACGTTGGGGTTCAGATCGAGTGTGGACTGGGCCGCATTGATGGCATCGTTCCATCGCCCTGTCATGTAGAGGACCCAGGCCTCGAATGCACGCGGACTTACGGCGACCGGATCCATTTCTCTTGCCCTCGTGATGCTCTCCAGCGCCTCGTCGAACCTTCCGAGCGCGAGCAGGAGTCCGCCGTACCAGGAGTGAGGAGTGGAGTGCGTAGAGCCCAGCTCCAGCGCCAGCAGGAAGCCCCGTTCGGCTTCCTCCCAGTCCCATTCGTAGTGGAACTTGGAGTCGGCCAGCGTGGTTTGCGCATCCGCGAGCGTGCTGTCCAGGGCGAGGGCCTGCCGCGCCCTTCGCAGCCCCTCCGGGAATACTTCGTGAGGAGGTTGCCCGTAGTGGGCGTAGGTCAGCCAGGATTCGGCCAGTGCGGCATAGGCAAGCGCAAACCCCGGATCCAGGTCCAGGGCGCGTTCGTATTCCTCGATACTGCGCTCCATGTAGCCGGGGCTGGCCTGCGTGAAGAAGTAACGCCCTCGCAGGTATGCGTTGTACGCGTCTAGATTGTCAGTCGGAGGGCCGGCGGAGCGGTCGCTTGAAATAGATTCCTCCGCCTGCAGTGCCGTAGCGATCTGATCCGCGATGTCGCCCTGCAGGGCAAAGATCTCGTCCGTCGAAAGCTCCCGGTCGTAGCTGTCGGACCAGACCTGCTCACCTGTCTCGGCATCAACAAGCTGGGCGTTCAGCCGCATCTGACCTCCGGAAACTCGCAGACCGCCGTCCAGGAGCAGCTTCACACCCAGGTCTCGGCCAATGTCGGAGAGCGTCCGGCCGCCCCTCTCCTTGTAGGACATGGAGGAGCCGGGCGAGATGACGCGCAGATCTCCGATGCGCTCCAGTGCGGACGTGATCTCGTAGGTCAGCCCCTCGCTGAAGTACTCGTTGTCGGGATCTCCGCTCACGTTGGTGAACGGCAGAACGGCTATCCAGCCGGCGCGGAAGGTGGCCGCCGGACTGGCTGCGGAGGTCTCTGTCAGCTCTGCCGGACCCCAGTCCATGAACAGAACGCTGGTCACTGCCGCCACACTCAAACCCGTCAGCAGGAGTAACTCACTCCCGGAGACTCTCTGGGCTCCCTTCTCGCCATGGTACCAGGCGAGGATCAGCGTGGCGAAGAAGCCGAACCCCAGAAGCACGGTGGCGACACGCACCAACCCGCCTGGCCAACCGAAGTTCTCGGCTATGAAGCCGAAAGCTTCCAGGACAAGCCACCCACCGGCCAGATAAGCCAGCCCCCACTGGACCAGCTTTCTGTGTCTCAAGCTCTGGAGGAGTGCTGACACTCGCAGTCTCCTGTTGGCCACGCGAAAACGGCCCACTGCACGAGCTTGCGCTGTTTGAGCCTCTGGAGGAGGGACGGCAAGTGCAAATCCCCTTCAGCTAGAGTGTCGGAGACGGGGCGCGGTGGTGTCCCTGCGGTCCAAAACTAACCGGGAGCTAGGCCGGGGCAAGCAAGACTCATTTGTGTGCGCCGTTGTCCGCGTCCAGATTGGATGGCGTGGCATGACGTGGGAGCAGCCTCACCCAATCCCGTGAGTTCACCAGCATGAGCGTTCCGCACGAGTTGCTCTTGACCCGAGGCGAGGGGCCGCCGCGCCTGGCGAACACACACGCTCGCGCCGCTACGGGACTCCCCTCCTACCTTTTGAGCAAAGCCTCAAAGCGTCTCCAGATCGTTTGCTGGTTGCTGGTGGCCATCCTCTCGGTCGCCTGGCTCGGAGTGAACGCGATCGAGGGAGAGCTGGCACGAGAGTTCTCGGACCCGCTCCAGTACGGCCCGGGTGTGGCCATGGTCCTGGCTTCGCTGGCAGTCCTCGGTCTGATCAGAACTGCCGGGTTGTCCCCGGCAGCCTTGATCACCGTCGGGCTCGCCTACCAGGTAGTCATCAGCTTCGGCATTACTCTCTCGGAGTACTGGGGAACGTTCTCCGGTGTGGAGGCCGGGCAAATCACGGGAGACCTTGTCGGGCTGTCCACCACGGCACTCTGGATGATGTTCTTCTCCGTCATCGTCCCCGCCCGACCGCGGCACGCACTCATAGCCCTTCTATTATCGGGCTCAGCCGTTCCGCTCACGGTGGCACTGCTTGTCCGGATCGGTGACGCGCCCGCGCTGGAAGCGTCCCAGTTCTTCTTCGTGTTCGTCCTTCCCTACGCCCTGGTCGTTGTGATGTCCTACGTGGCCGCGCGCGTCATCTACGGACTCGGAAGGGACGTTCGGCGAGCCCAGGAGTTGGGCAGCTATCACCTGCTGGAGCTCATCGGGCGGGGCGGCATGGGAGAGGTCTGGAGGGCGAGCCACAACATGCTCGCGCGACCGGCCGCGATCAAACTGATTCGTGGCGACACCCTGAGCCAGGAACCGGGCGGTATGGAAACCGCGCTGGCCAGGTTCGAACAGGAGGCCCAGGCTACCGCCTCGCTTCAGTCTCCGCACACCGTGGAATTGTACGACTTCGGGATCAGTGAGGACGGCACCTTCTACTACGTGATGGAGCTGCTGGACGGGATCGACCTCGAAACGTTCGTGGAGCGCTTTGGGCCACTTCCACCGGAGCGAGTTGTGCACGTCCTGAGGCAGGCTTGCCTGTCCCTGGGGGAAGCGCACCAGAGAGACCTGATCCACAGAGATGTGAAACCGGCCAACCTCTACCTGTGCCAGTACGCGTTGGAGCCCGACTTTGTGAAGATCCTGGACTTCGGGCTGGTGAAGCACACAGCGTTCGAGGAAGGCGAAACCGCGCTGACCAGGGCGGGCTTGCTTGCAGGAACCCCGGCGTACCTGGCACCGGAGATCGCGATGGGCAAGGAAGAGGTGGACGGAAGGGCCGACATTTACGGCCTCGCCTGTGTGGCCTTCAAGCTGCTGACGGGGCGTGCCGTGTTCGAGGAGGACACGGTGGTGGCCACGATCGTGGCACATGCGAATACCGCCCCTTTGCCACCCAGCACGTATTTCGAGACGCCGATTCCGGCCGACCTGGATGAGCTCATCCTGGCCTGCCTGTCGAAGAACCCGGCGGATCGGCCGCAAACGTGTGAACAGCTGGCCCGGCAGCTCGAGCAAATCCGCCTGGATGCGCCGTGGACCGCGGAGCGAGCGGCCGACTGGTGGAGTGTGCACCTGGCGTAGGGCGGCGCAGACTCACCAAACTGATTACAACACCATCGCCCCGCGGCCGGTGAGCCGCAGAAGGCTGCAGCGTGCTACCAGACGTTCGTGGAACTGAGGGTCCGCCGGGCGGACCCTACCGCAGCCCCCAGGCTCTCTGCTTGCTCTCCACGACCGCCTGAAAGCGCGGTTCTTCGCGGATGGCCTCGAACGCGGGATCCCAATGGAGGGAAGGCGCGTGCGGCCAGGCCCAATCCGTCTGCCTCTCAAGCCACTCGAGCGCAGATTCGGTCTCTCCGAGCAACGCGTACACGCGGGCCATGGAGAGCGCATGCGTGCCCCGCCTGTCAGACTCGACCAGCAGGCCGGTCGCCGTATCCAGGAACTCCAGTGCCGTCTCCCGCTCGCCGAACGCCACATAGAACCACGCGGTCATGTAGGCTTGCGTTGCCTCCAGCTCGAAAGTCGGGGCGTCCAGGGAAGCCATTCTCTCGGTCATCTCTACGGCCTGTTGCGGCCTTCCGGTCTCCAGGTAGAGGCCGATCAGCGAACCATAGGTCAGCCAGTAATTCGGATCGAGTTCGAGTGCTTCCAGCAGGCGTGCCTCGGACGATTCGTAGTCTCGCGCCATGGAGAGATGCGTTCCGTAGTTGGCCACGGTCCAGGTAGAGAGCGGATCGAGAGTGTAGGCCCACTCCCAGGCTTCCAGGCTCTCCTCCAGTTGACCGGCTACAGCGAAGAGCAGACCTCGCAGGCCATGTGCCTGCGCGTAAGCCGGCTTCAGTTCGAGCGCCCGGTTCACGCTACGTTCCGCCTCCGCCCAGCGGAACTCGGCGTAGTGAATCAGCATCAGGGCCGCGTGGACCTCCGCGAGATTCTCGTTCAAGGCCAACGCTCGTTCTGCCATCTCCGTCGCCACCGGCAGTACGTCGGTCACCGGCATGTAGCCGAACAGCCCAGCTGCCAGGTAGGTGCTGGAGAGTCCCGCGTAGGCTTCCGCGAATGTCGAGTCTCGCTCAATCGCAGCTTCAAACAGCTCGATGGAGCGCTGTAGGTCCTCTCCTGTCTGTCTGGCCCCGAACTTCCGCGCCTCCAGGTACAGACGGTAGGCCTCGAGGTCCGCGGTGGCCTCGGTAACCAGCGGACCGCTGACGTCACCCAGCAGTTCCTCTCTGAGGGACCTGACGATGCGTCGCGCGATCTCGTCCTGAAGGGCAAACACGCTCTCCAGATTGCGGTCATAGCTCTCGGACCAGATGTGGAATCCGTCCGCTGCGTCGATGAGTTGGGCCGTGATCCGGATCCGGGTGCCCTCGGTCTGGACGCTCCCTTCCAGGATCGCTTTGACACCCAGCTGTTGGCCAATCTCCCGGACCGTCGCCCCTTTGTCCCGGAATGAGAAGCTCGAGGTGCGGGCGGCCACCTTGAGCCCTCCCACTTTCGTGAGCGCGTTCAGGATCTCCTCTGCGATCCCGTCGCCGAGGTAGTCCTGGTCCCCCGTGGGACTCATGTCCTCGAATGGGAGGACGGCGATCGAGGGGGCCGCAGCAAGGTCGGCGACGGTGAGAGAGACACCGGACTGGGGAGGCGTGGTCGTCGCCGCGTCACGGCCCCGGACAAACCAGATCGCGGCACCCGCGATCACCAGCAGCGCCGCCATCATGAGCAGTTCGGGACCGCTTGCCCGCTGGCGGCCTTTCTCTCCGTGGTACCAGGCCAACACCAACGTGAGTGCGAAGCCGAGAGCGACCACGGCCAGGATGACCTGCTGAACCGCCAGCGAGAGGCCCAGGGGCTCCGCCAGCGCATCCAGTAGCTGGAACACCACGAACGCACCCGCCAGGTAGGCGAGCGCCCACTGGAAGAACTTCCGCTCTTTCATGCGCTGGAAGACTGACCCCACTTCCGGCCTCCGGAAGGGTTCGGACGTGTTGCGGGCAGGGTTGGCCCCAGCAGGAAGCTAGGTCGGCGGTTAGTCAGGGCAAAGAGCGGTTGATTCTCTCTGGATTAGCGCGCACGCTCATCGGGATGCCGTCGCTCCATGTGACCGCCTCATAACAGTGTTGATAACCATACCCGTGGCACTGCGTGCCGTGCAGGGCCATCAGCAGGATCGTATCGTCGCCCCATTCGATCAGGCGCCAGGCCTGCGCCATCCAGACATCGTGGCGGTCTCCAACGATCGCGTGCAGCTGGGCGCCACCGAGAGGAGTGAACAGAGTGGCAGAGGCCGAGCACGTAAAACCGCTTTCGTCGACAAGAATGTCCTCGTCTCCATCCCCGTCGAGGTCCTGCCGGGTCACAGCTCTCGGGGACGTCGAGAACTCTCCTCCAAGAGCGGTGCAGGATTCCTGAGCCGAGTCGATCAACTCCAACTCGGTGGTCTGTGCGTGCAATCCAGCGGCCGGGAAGGCCAGCAGAGCAAAAAACCACAGTCGGCGCATGGGCGATCTCCGGGGAGTTCGTGTCGGACCGTTGTCGCAAGACATTACTACCCGCGAAGGGACAGCCGGTAGACCCTCGTACTGCCGACTCTGGCTCCTGCACAGTCTTGATGTCAGCGCGTTCGCACGACGATCACGCGCGCTCGGGCACCGCTGGGAGCGTCTGCTCCCGACAGCGAGGTCAGCTCCGCCCGCATGTCGGGGCTCGCTCCATCCGAGTGGAAGCGGAAGTACTGCGCCGTGGAGGCGCCGAGGTCGAAGGTCAGGGTCGAGCTGGCGCTCGGGCCGACCGGGATGTCCACTCGAGCCAGGGGATACTCGCCCGAGAAGTTCGGGTTATCCTCCAGCTCCGCGTACAGACGGGGGAGATCCCACGTCCGGAACTGCACGTCTTCGGAGAGTGCCGCGTGCGCGTCGTCTACCGCGGGCGCCGCAAAGTACTGCGCGAGGACGTCATCCCAGGTCGGGCTCTCGCCGCTCACCACGTTGATAGCGTGAAGGATGTTGCCAACCCCCTTGAGATGTGAGTTTCCTCCACGCGACAACTCGCGGAACAGCGCGTCCTCCGCGCTTCCCGGAACGATGCCAGGGGGTGAGGCGACGGCGTAGCGATCGGCCAGCCAGCGCAGGAACAAGTACCCCCAGCCACGTGCTGCGAGTGCTCCGGTCATCAGTGACCCGGTCGTAAGCGCCGGTACCGCAGCCGGCGCCCCAAGGTACTCGACGGCCTGGAAGAAGTTGTAACCTATGAAAGTGGCGAAAACAGCTGGCTCTGTGATCAGGGCGTCGATCTCCGAATAACCATAGTTGGAGCGGGTTGAGGCGCCAATTCTGTAGAGGCCAGACACCTCCTCGGCCACGTGGGACATTCCCTCGTTGAGCCACGATTCCTCGAAGTGTCCGCTGTTCCAGAGGCCACTGCCGAGAACCACGCGTTGCTCTGCGTTCAACAGGTGCTGGTACTCGTGCGCGATCAGGCTGGGCGCGAAGACCTTCGTTCGGGCGGCAGAGGCTGGCTCTGGCCCGAGTTCTCCGTCCGGGTCGGGACCGGACAGCCAGAGGATCTCGGCCTCGTTGCTGTTGGCGCAGTCGGCTGGATCGGCCAGGTCGTACGGGCTGAAGAATCCGCCATAAGGGACGCCCCGACGGTTCGGCTCTCCGTTGAAGAAGGCGATGACTCGCTGGTTCCCGTCCAGGTCGGCCGGCTCTCCAAAATACGCTTCGCCGACCGCCGCCACGAACGCGTCCAGATCGGCGTTGATGTCGTCGTAGTCGGTCTCAAGCAGGTGCCCGGCTACGGCCGGCTCTTCCACGATGACGAAGTGTGCTCCGACCGACATGACCCGCCCCTGAAGCTCGGTGCCGTTGTCGCAGGAAGGCGAGCCGTCGGGCTGGCGCGCAGAGGTAAACGTCAACATCTCGCCGACGGTCGGGACCGCGGAGGCCGTGAAGCCTGTGACGTTCGCATTTGGCCTGGCGTCCGGACTTCGGGCACGCGGTGCCTTGCGCGAGACCCGCGCACCGACCCGGGCCAATTCCCGCTCGGCCTCGATCATGAACTCCATGTGGCCGTCCCGGTCCCGGGCCCCGTAGAGCCCGCCCGTGGCGAAGGGCCCGCGCCAGGATTCCGGCCGCAAGCTGTTCGAGAGATCGATGGCCGAGTTCGGGGCCACGCTCGCCCCCGCTCCTGTTGCCGTCGCGGTGAACTTGAGCGGGGTAACGGCGCCTTCGACCTGGCTGCCGCTCATGACGATCACCTGGTATTCCCGGGCGTCGGCAGCCCCTTCGATCACGAACGCGCGAAGGGAGGCGGCATCGCTCAGCACGGCGATCTCGCCCGGCTCCAGCTGCAGGCGCGCTCCGACCGCCGGGGGAGGCGGCGGGGGTGGGGGTGGCGGGGGTGGAGGTGGCGGCGGCTGCGTGGTCCCGCCGCCGCACGCGGCGGCCGTGAGCAGACAGACGATTCCGAAGATCGAGCTTCGAGTGACGTTCCTACAACCCGTTCTCAACGTTCCTCCTCCAGGATCTGCTCGAGACGTGTCTGCGCGACCCGCACCCGGGGCTGGAGATCCGCATCTGCCTCGGCCCAGACTTCCACGAGCCGAGCATAGTACTTCGCCGCGTTCTCCAGATCGCCCAGCTCGTCGTACAGCTCGGCCGCTCTCTCAAGGGCGGGGCCCAACCAGAACTGATCCCAGGTCAGCTTGCCGAACCACGGCACCTCCGTGAGCCGCGCCCATGCCACGGCTGCCGAATCGGGCGGTCCCGCTGCATCATACGCGCGCGCAAACGCCACGAGATCGCAATACACGCAGTTGTTTGTGGCCCCCCTGAGCTCCTCCAGCGCCGCGTCGGGCCGACCTTCCGAGATCAGGACATGCGCGAGCGCCCGGCTCATGTCCACCTCCTCGATCTCTTCCCTCGGAACCTCGCGCTGATACCTCTCCAACATCTCCCGCGCTCGTCCCGCATCGCCCGCCAGTGAGAGCGCCACGACGAGGGGCGGACCGCCGGCCATGATGTAGGGGCGATCTGCCGGGGCCATCTCCTCCAGGGGATATCGATCCAGGCTTTCATCGATCACCCGCAGGGCGGCGGCCGGATTCCGGCGGACGATAGCCTCCTGCATCGCCTCGCCCAGTGCAGTGCGGAATGCATCGGCCATGCGCCCCTGCTGTTCAAAGAGATCCTGCAGATCGCGTCGATGACGCCCGGCGTCCTCCAGACGGCCCATCGCTCCTCCCAGCCGCATCCTCCTCTCCGCGGTCCACACCGGGCCCATCGGATATGCAGTGGCGGTGTCCTCGACCAGCGCCAGGGCAAACTCCAGGTCTCCCCCCGCAACAGCCGCGGTGGTCGATACCCCTACGATCGCGGGGTGGCCCGGCAGGTTTCGGCGCAGGCGCTCGATGGTCTCCCACGCGCTGTCGAGCTGGCCGAGATTGACTCGGAAGATGGTGAGCATGCCATAGGACTGGTAGATGGTCGAATCCACCGCGAGTGCCCGCTCGACCAGCTCAACCCCTCCCTCCCAGTCGCGCGCGTGATCTCGCTCCAGGCTCAGGTTGATGAGACCTCCGAGATCGCGCGGGTACCGCGCCAGGAGGTTCTCGTAGGCCGCCGTGGCCCGGACCCGGTCCTCGAGAACTTCCCGGTAGTAGTCGCCCTCGACCAGATACCTCTCGCGATCCGTAAGCCGCTCCCGCAGGTCGAACGCCCTAACTAGCGCTTCGATCACCTCCGAATCGGCCCGAGAGCCGGGTCGTCCGAGAACGGTTGCCAGGAGCCGCCATGCCATCGCGAACTCCGGGTCGATTTCGAGCGCTTCCCGAGCCAGGACGATAGCCCTCTCGTGTTCGCCAGCGAGGTCCGCGGCTCGCGCCTGAGAGTACGTCTGGAACGCGGCCAGGCTCCCCGTCGTCACCTGCTCAAGAGGTGGGTCCGAGCGAAGTCCTCCCAGCGATTCCCCGATTCGCTCGCGTAGGCCCCGGGACAGCCGGTTGAGCGCTTCCATGAGTTCGCCGTCATCTCGAGCGTCTACCCGGCGGGATGCCAGGATCTCGCCGGTCTCCGCTGCCTGGAGCTGGGCCGTAAGCACGAAGCCCTCGCCCAGGGGATTGATTTCGCCGGACGCGACAGCGGGCCAACCTTCCCGGACGGCGAGCTCGCGGGCCGTTTCGGCATCGAGCCCCCCCGACGGGCGCTGCATGCGCCGCAAGGCCGCCGTGATGGACTGATCCGCCGGAAGGCGGACCACCCGGGACTGTGACAGGTCGACCCGGAACGCCTCGGTGGCAGCTCGGGCCAGCGTGGAGTCGGCTGCATGGAAGTCCGCCAGCACGACCACCGCCTGATCTTCCAGCGCACCCTTCGAAACGAGCGTGGCAGCGGGGCCGATCCCGAGCGTCCGAGCCGACAGCCACGCCGCGGTCCCGACTCCAAGCAGCGCGAAGGCCAGCACTCCGCCGGCCAGGGCCCTGCGCCATGTGAACAGGCTTCGCCAACCGGACCGGACCGCCTCGGGGCGGGTCCGGAGCCCCTTCTGGTAGAACGCCGTGGTGAGGAGAATCGGAAGCCCGATCGCGAGGAGGACCAGGGTGCCCTGGAAGACCCAGACCGGGAGAAACAGCTGCTCGACGAAGGTGGCTACCACCTGGATCACGATCCAGCTGCCGGCTACGTACAGGCCCAGCACCTGCCACAACGACCGCTTGTGGATCTCCTGGATCAACCGCGTGTGTGGAGCCATCGTGCCTCCCGGTTGCACTTCGCGGGGCGGGTCACGGCGGAAGAAGCTAACTCACTGCTGGCGGAGCATGCGAATTGGCCGCTCGTGCTCGGCGGAGCGCGAGCGGGGCTTCAGCCTCCCTCACACACCGTCTCGAGATCGAAGATGAAGGTCACCCAGTGAACCATCGCGTTCCGCAGGGGGCGTTCCTCCACGCGTACGACGAGCTGCTCGCCCGCGTACGTTCGGGACCCTTCGTCGGGGCCGGGACAGGACACCAGAATCGAGCGCTTCGACGACCCCTGGTCGTCAAATACGACGTCCTTTTCCGTTGCCGTTACCTCGATCTCGATCTCCATGGAATCGCCGCACCGGTTACCGTTTGTCGTCCAGCGAAGCGGATCGTCGAAGGTCGTGCGGTCCCTGGTCTCACCGGCTCCCTGATCGTCGATCGACCTCTCTGTCCCGTCGATCGTGATCGCGTACCTCCAATCGTCACCGATGTAGGAACCGGTGTGGACAACCTCCTTGAGATCCACGTGGCAGGTGCAGGCGCTCATGGTACATCCTTCCGTCTCGGGGAACAGCCAGCGGGGCACGACAGAATGGGGGCCTAATTTCCCCGAGTGGGGTCTCGAGTGCAAGCAAACTGGCCGATGCGCGGAAGCTCAGTCCTCGTCAGCGACCCGCGAGGGGCCTTCGCGGCCTTCAGTGCTCACCGGCCTCATCCACCGGGTGTTCGTCAATCCACAGCTCGCTCATGTGGGTGAAGAGGAACACGCGATAGCCCCGAAGTCGCCGCTTCTACCGCGTGGTTTGACTCCAGCCGAACCGCATTGATGCAGCCAGAGACCCTCAGGACTAAGCCACGGGGGGAGACCGCGTGGGGCTCCCCCCGCTGCAATCCTGCATGCAACTATGGATGGGGAACCTCGGTTCAGCCACCCCCACCCATGAGCCACGCTGAGAAGGCGATCCAGCTTCCGTCCGGGTGGAACCGCCCAGCGCGGAAGGATGCCTCCATGAGATCCTCCACCTCCCCTCCGTCCCTGGAGAAGCGGAGGAGCCGCCGCTCCACCGGGTTGGCATCCGGCGTCATGGAAGAGAAGTCGGCGGCTACCACCAGGAAGGCGGAGCCGTCGGGGATCCATTCGATGCTTCGAAGCCCCCAGGCGCCGGAAGGACTGTACAGTCTCTTGGCCTCTCCACCACTCAACGGGACCATCCAGACCTCTTCCCCGTCCTCGGACCCGGCGGTGTAAGCCAAGATCGCACCGTCGGGAGACACATCGGCAGTGATGACGAAGAGGCGATCCGGATTGCTTGCGCTGGCCGGAACCTGGTACGCCTCCCCGGTTTCCAGATCATAGGCCGTGACCCGGTCTCTCTCCTCCGCTGCCTTGGCGATCACGAAGGTCCGGGCATCCGCAGACATGGACGCCGTGGTCACTCTCCCGAGCCACTTGTCGTCGGAGGTGAGAACGGTCCTGGTTTCGCCGGTCTCCAGGTCGATTTCGTACAGACCCTGGCCGTGATCCCCGTGGACGCCCAGGGCCAGGAGCCGGGTGCTTTCCGGCTTCCACCATAGATTCCCGACTTCTGTCAGGGGGAGCTGAAGCTCCCGGGCCTCTCCGCCCTCGACACTTCTGATTACCAACCGGGGTCCTCCCCCTCGTCTACTCGGCGCCGATCCCGTGGGCGTCCTCACATACGCCAGCCACCGGCCGTCGGGAGGCTGCCTGCCCGCTCTGCCCGAGAGACGGGTCTTCTACCGGGGCCGGGGGTGAAGTGAGACGTCGGCTCTCCAGGTCCAGGGTCGCGGTATGAACCTGGGCCTGGCCGACCGTGGTCAGGTAGGCGAAGCCTTCGTCCGTGCTGCCCAGCGAGCTCACTCTCCACAGACCGGACCGTACCCTCTCCGGTTCCCCGGTGGGCACGACGTTGTCTCGCACCGGAACCCGGAACACGCCAGACGAAAGGCCGTCCTCGCTCTGGAAGACCAGGGCATCGCCGTCCTTTTCCCAACCCAGCACCTGATCGCGCCCCGGCCGGCTGATGAGAGTGCCGGGACCGCCGCCGTCCAGGGGGAGGTAGAACACATCCCACTGTCCCTCGCCCTCGCTCGGCGCCGAGTAGACGATGTGCCGGCCGTTGGGGCTGAACCGGGCGAAGCGTATGTCTGCGCCGTCGGGCGCGCTGCCGACCTCCATTAGCGTCCCATCGGCTACGCTCAGCAGGGCAAAGCGGGCCGAATCCTGGCGGCCGCGAAGGCCAAGCAGGATCTTCTCTCCATCCGGACTCCAGTCGGCTGGAAAGATCGCGCCGAGCCGGTCCGGCGTGCAGGGCAGGAGAATTCGTGAATCGCCCGGATTCATCCGGTCGAGTACTCGGACTTCCACGAACAGCGCGTCCGAGACCACCCCCTCCGCGTTCGCCTCCCGCAGACAGGCTTCCGAGACGTATGCATGCGCGATCCAGCGCCCGTCCGGGGAGAACTTCCCCCCACCCGACCACTCGTTTGATTCCTCCCACGACCCCTTGTCCGTTACGCGGGAGACCTCGCCGCTGACCAGGTCCATGAGGGCCAGATCCCCGGTGCCCCAGTCGATGATCGTGACGTGCCGACCGTCGGGGGAGATGTCCCAGGGCCAGGCAGCGAGGGTGTTCAGGCGTCGGGTTTGATAGGCCTCCTGTTGGAGGGGGGGAGCGATACCATCCGCCGCCCCGGACGAGCGAGCATCCGAAAGCCCCAGGGCAAGGACCAGGAGCCCGGCGCCCCCGGCGGTCAGGAGAATCGTGAACCGTCGCATGTCTTTACCTCCGTGGCCGACTGTTCAATCCCGGCATCCCAGCGGGTCGAAGCAGCGGGAGCCGCCTTCGCTGCCGTGACAACCCGGCAGGGGCTGGGCCAACCGACCATGACTTACTGCAAATCAATGTTCGAGAATCAGTTACGGCAAGCTTCCACCCGCGGTGTGCTCGAAGCAGTGCAATAGGCCGTTGCACTTCCGGGAAGACCGTTACAGCCGAAGCTCCTTCCGGCGGGGAAGAAGGAGCGTGGCTACCGTGCCCCCCTCCGGCCGCGGGGAGAGGGTCAGCGTCGCTCCGTGTGCCGTTGCGATGCGCCTGGCGATAGTCAGTCCCAGTCCCGTTCCGTCCGCCCGGGTGGTATAAAGGGGCTCGAAGACGCGTTCTAAAATCTCCTCCGGGATCCCTCGGCCCTCGTCCACCACATCGATTTGAATCCCCTCCACGGAGACAGCCGTCTTCACGAAAGCCTTCCCGCCCGGATCCATGGCCTGGGCGGCGTTGGTGAGAAGGTTCAGGAAGAGCTGTTCGAGGGCACCGGCGTCACCCTGTGCCTCGAGGGGCTCCGGCAGGTTCAGGGGCTCCAGTTCCGACTGACTGTCCAGGAAGGATGGGGCCGCCGATTCCGCAGCAGCCCGAAGTGCGACCCGAAGATCCACCAGGCCCGGCTGGATTTCCCCTCGCACCCCTGAAAGGGCGCGGGAGACCGTCTCTTCCAGTCTCCCGATTTCCCTGAGGGCTCTTTCCTGAGGCATTTTCAGTTCGGAATCCTGTGGCATGCCCTCCTCCACCCGCTCCAGGTCGATGCGAATCGCGGTGAGAGGATTGCGCACCTCATGGGCCAGAGAGGCCGCGAACTCCCCCATGGCCGCCAGGGACTCGCGGCTGGACAGTTCGGCGAGGGTCCTCCTGAGGCTCTCGGTCATCGCATTGAAGGCTCTCGCCGCACGGCCGACCTCGTCCCGACCCTGGACATCGATCGTCCGCTCCAGGTCCCCACCCGCCACGGCCTCGGCGGCATCGGCCAGGGCCTGCATGGACCGGGTCAGCCTTCGAGTCACGAGGACCGCCACCGACAAACCGAGGACTGCCACGGTGAGGAGGAGGAGCGTGGCCTGGCCGGCGGTTTCCTCGAATGGACGGATGAACGGCGTCAGGGGGGCCGCCACCGCCACGGTGATGCCTGGCTCGGCCAGGACTGACCGGCGGGCGAGCCACTCCTCCCCTCCCCAGACGAACCGGTCATCTGCAAGCAACGGCCGATCGAAGGCCCTGGGCAAGAGGGACTCGCCCGTGGTGGCATCGAACAGCCCGAAAACGCCCCCGGAGGGCATCAGGGCCGACTCAGGCAGAAGGCTCCTGGGCTCGATCTCCGCAAACATGATTCCGAGGTACTGGCCGTCGATCCGCGAATAGACGTCGAGCTCGGCCAGGATGGTGGGACCCGTCCCCATGGGCGGGATCTCGGGAAGCGAAAGGGGGCTTGGAGACACCGGGTCACCTTCCACCGCCTGGAACCGGACGGACACCACGCCCTCTGGCCCTGCGTCGAGCTCCATTCCGGCTTCACCCGGCCCTTCACCCATCGCCATGGGTGCGCCCAGCGCTGTCTGGACGACCGGCGTGTCCGTCAGATCCAGCAACTGGGATCGAAGCCCAATCCAGCGGGAGATGATGGTGGGGACGGTCTCCTGCAGCACCTCTTCGACCTGGGAGACGACCAGAGCCTGGCTCGTACGAGTCCCGGAACGGGTGAGCCATAGGCCGAGGAGGAGAGGAGGGATGGTCCCCAGGGCCAGCACGATGAAGAGGATCCGGGTTCGGAAGGACAGGGTAAGGGAACTGCCCTCCCTTCGTTCAGGGCTCCTCACCTGCGCGCCTCCTGGCCCTGAGCCGGTTCACCAGATCCGTCAGCCCATGTTTCTCGACGAGGCGATCAATCCGCGGGCGGGAAACCCCCAGCATCTCGGCTGCTCGTAGCTTGTTTCCTCCCGTGGTCTCCAGGGCCCTCGCCACGTGGCTCTTCACGGCGGAATCCAGAGTCCCGACGGCCTTTCCCTCCTCTTCTGGAGGGTTCAAATCCAGGTGATCGGGCCGGATGACATCGCTTTCGGAAAGCACCGTCGCCCGGGTCAGGCAATTCTCCAGCTCCCGAACGTTGCCGGGCCACTCGTGCATCATGAGGGTGCGCAGGGAGTCGGACGTGAGGATCTTTCTCCTTCCGCCCACGAGGGAGGCCTGTTTTTCCAGGAGATGTTGCGCCAGGTCCGGCAGATCCTCCATTCGTTCCCGAAGGGGTGGCACTCGAATTTCCACCACTCGAAGCCGGTAGTAGAGATCCTCCCGGAAATCCCCGGTTTCCACCAAGGCCTCGAGGTTCCGGTGGGTGGCGCCAATGACCCTGGCATCGGTGCGTTCCGGACGTTCGGCGCCCACGGGATAGTACTCGTGCTCTTGCAGCACTCGCAGGAGCTTCGCCTGGAAATCGAGAGGCGTGTCGCCGATTTCGTCGAGGAAGATGGTACCCCTTCCTGCCAGGGCGAACCGACCCTTCCGATCGGAGGTTGCCCCGGTGAACGAACCTCGCACGTGACCGAAGAGTTCAGACTCGAGGAGGGTCGCCGGAAGGGCCGTGGAGTTCACCGCTACAAAGGGCTCGCCCCTCCAGGGGGAGGCCTCGTGAATTCCTTGAGCGATCAGCTCCTTTCCCGTGCCGCTTTCCCCGCGAATGATGACGTTGGTCCGCGTGCCGGCTACCCGACCCACCATCTTGTAGATCTCGATCATCCGAGGATCGCGGCCCACCAGCTTAACACCTCCCGCTGCGTCCTGCGCGGGAGCCGATCCACTCGATGGCCTCGCTCTGGTCCTGGCTTCCCTGTCTTCCTGAACCCGTTCGAGGACGCGCCTCAACTGCCGCAGACGAACCGGCTTCACCATGAAGTCGGCCGCACCCTCCCGCATGGCCGCGGCGATGGTGGGCAGGTCCTCGTAGGCCGTCATCAGAACGACATCCACGTCCGGAGCCCGCTCCCGCAGCAAGGAGAGGAGCTCGAGGCCGCTCATGCCCGGCATTCGAATGTCGGAGAGGACAACGGACGGATCGGCGTCGGACAGGACCCCGAGAGCTTGCTCACCACTCTCGGCCAGCTGGACCTGCCAGCCATCGCTCATCAGGGCCTCGGAGAGCGATTCGCGAATCCGTGGATCGTCGTCGACGATGAGGACAGACTGAGTCATGGAGGCTCAGTATGGGAGCGGAGCCAAGGTGGGAGCAAGCTTGTCGGGTGGCAACATTCTGGACCGGGCATACTCGCGTCGGGCGGAGATTTGCCCTGCTGAGTGGTGCAGACGTCGGGTGAATCACAGGTCGCCTGGAACCTGAGTGCGCAATAGAATGAGCTTGCCAACGCGCCCCGTGAACCCGCAGGTAGGAGGAGCTACTGTGAGCGCTCTGGAACACCAGGAAGTCCACGACACCCTTCTCGCTGAGCTACACGACGCCCTAGACAGCTGGTATTCAGGCGACACAGGGCCGTATGCCGGGCGGTTCGCCGACGAGTTCACGTACTTCGATCCGCTCGGGGTCGGTCGCTTGACCCGGCGCGAGCAACTGCACGAACGCTACGCACCGCTCCAGGGCAACATCGACCTCCCTCGGTTCGAGGTGATCGAGCCCATTCTTCAGATGCTCGGCGAGACGGCCGTGCTCACCTTCCTGTTGCGTCAGTACGATAACGACGGACCCACCGGGCCAACCTGGAGCACGACCGAAGTCTTCCGTCAGATGGATGGAGCGTGGCGCATCGTCCATGGGCACTGGTCCATCGTGCCGGAAGAACAACCAGCCTGACGTAGCGAGAGTCAGGGCGAGACACTGGAGGAAGTCATGGCGCGGGCGGTTATCGCAATGACTCTGGCGGCGGTGTTTGCGGTGGTTGCCGATTCGCCGGCCAGCGGGCAGGCCGAGCTGACAGCGGGAGAACTCCGGCTGGAACCGTGCACGGACGAGGAGATCCAGCCGCCCGCGAAGTGTGGCACGTTCACGGTGTGGGAGAATCGGGATGTCCGATCCGGCCGGACCATCGACCTGAACGTGGTGATACTCGAAGCCTCGGGCGAGAATCCGGTGGATGATCCGCTGGTGTTCCTGATGGGTGGCCCGGGTCAGGACGCCACCGGGAGCGCCAGGGGGATGAGCCGCCAGCCTCTCCGCATGGGTAGAGACATCCTGCTGGTGGATCAGAGGGGCACGGGCAAGTCGAATGGGCTTTACTGCGGGCCCGACATGACCGCGCCGCTCCAGGCTTTCATGCCGACCATGGACGCCGAGGCCGTCCGGGCATGCCGCGCGGAACTGGAGAAACGGGCGGATCTTCGCCTCTACCTGACGCCGTACGCGATGGACGACCTGGACGACCTCCGGGATGCCCTGGGCTACGAGAAGATCAACCTGTCCGGCGGCTCTTACGGTACGCGGGCGGCGCTGGTCTACATCAGGAGGCACGGCGAGCACGTGCGTACTGCCCTCCTCAGTGGGGCCACCGCACTGAGCGACCCCATGCCCGACCGGTTTGCCGAGTATGCGGAGGCGGCGCTGGAGGCTGTGCTGGAGGACTGCGCGGAGGATCCCGCGTGCGCAGAGGCGTTTCCGGCGCTGGCGGACGACTACCGCGAGGCCGTCCGCGTCATGGAGGAAGACGGACCACGGGAGATCCAGGTAAGCGATCCACGCAGTGACGAGCTCGTCACCGTCACTCTGCGCGCGGCGGACTTCGCGGAGTCGCTGCGCGCCATGCTGTACAGCCCGGAGCCGGCGCGTCGAATACCGCTCTTCCTGCACCACGCCGCGACCACGGGCGACTACCGTCCGTTCGCGGAGTTTCAGCTCCGGCGCAATGCGGGCCTGAGGCAGGGGATCGCCGAGGGGATGTACTTCGCGGTCAGTTGCACGGAGGACGTCGCGCGCGTCCATCCGGACGCCGTGTACGAGGCGGGCCAGGGCACCTTCCTGTCCGACCATCGTGCGCGTCCACACATCGAAGGGTGCGAGGGCTGGCCGCTGGGCCGTCTACCAGACGGCTTCGGCGAGGAGGTCGAATCCGACGTCCCGGTGCTTCTGGTCACGGGCGAGAATGACCCCGTGACGCCACCCTCCAGTGCTCAGACCGCAGCCAGCCGGCTCGGGAACGCACGGGTCGTCATCGTTCCGTTCGGCGGACACGGCCTTGGCGGGCTCGTTGCCGGACCGGGCTGCGCCGCCCGCATGTACACGACCTTCCTGGCCACGGCGGATCCGGACGCGGTGGATACGTCGTGTACAGAGGACGTGAAGCGCCGGCCGTTCGTGCTGAGCATGGACGAAGCGGGTTAGGCGTCCGGAGACAGGGACCGGCCCTGAAGTCGAGGGTTCACGGCGGAGGGACTTCGCCGTACATCTCGGTCGTCATCCTGAGGTAGTCTTCCATGGGCTCGAGTCCGATCTCGGCGCGCCGTGCCTCCAGCCCATCGGGGTCTTCGATCGGGTGCGGCACCCAACGACCCTCCTCGGCCGACCACTTGACCTGGGTTCCGTAGAGCTGCTTCTCCCCTCGTCCCACTCGCACCCGGTCGAGCAGATACGCCCACAGCCTCATAGACGCCTCTCCCTCTAGTGCTGCCTCCTCCAGCAGAGGGAGCACTTCCCGCTGGAGCTCGGCGTCGGCGTGTTGCGCGAGCTGCCATGCCGCCGTGGCGCCCTGCCTTCCCACAAGGGTGAAGCCGGGCCAGCCTCGCTCCCGGACGATCTCCGCGAACCGCGCTCGCACCGGGGTGATTCCCTCGCGGAGTTCGCCGAGCTCTACCGTGTCGACACGCACGGAGTCATATCCCGATTCCCGCAGGATGCGCACGAGCCGCTCCGTGAACGCGCCGTCCGCTTCAGCCAGCTCAAGGAGCTCATCGCGCAGCGGACGGTCGATCTCCAGCTCTCGCTGCCGGGCCCTTTCCAGCAACCGCCGGAATCCTGGATCGGCTGCCAGTCTCTGGAAAGCCGTGTCACGAGACAGGGGATCGGCAATCAGCAACTGTTCGTCGAGTGCCCTTGCCAGAAGCTGCACCGCGCGCTCCGCTTCTCCGGTGCGAGCGAGGTTGCGTGCGGCCAGGTACAGAAGTTCGGGCTTGGTCGGCATGAGGACGTGGGCTTCGAGAAACAGCTCGGCGGCCGACGCGTAGTCTCCACGCGCCTCGGCCTCTTCTGCCCGGCCCGCCAGTTCCAGCCCGGACTGGGCCCACAGGCTTGTTGCGAGACCCGCCACGAGAAGGAGTGGTCCAAAGACTAGCAACCCAGAAGCACGCCGCGGGCTCACGTGATCGGCCCGATCACGAAGATCGTATTGTCCGATGGGTCCTGCACGGTGAACGTGCGCGCACCTCACTCCTCGTTCTTCGGTGGGTGATCGATCGTGACTCGTTGCCGCCATTCCTCGTAGTAGGGACCGTGGCCTCAACTCCCGAACCGCTCCTGCGTGCGTCTCCTCAGCTCATTGTAGCGTGGGTCCTCCCTGAACTCGAAGATCGGGCGCCGCATAAATATCCCGAGGAGAGCGACATGGTCCTGTGCGAAGAGCTGGTCAATCATCTCGAAACCACGATCCGCCCGGCCGCCCATGAATTGGATGTCCACCGCAAAGCTGCCGAGCGGCGCCCGTGGCACTTCCACTAGACCGCCTGTCTCCTGGTACTCGCGGAACGCCTCGAAGAGGCGATCCAGCCACGCGAGCCTCTCCTCAATCTGCTCTTCCGATCCGCCCAGACCGCGGATCCACTGTTGCGCGTGCGGCAGCGCCTCGTCCAGGCGACTGTCGTAGACCAGTCCCTCCCATATGTACCGGACACCAGCCTGCGTGTGGCCCAACTCGATCAGACGATACCCATATGCAAGCGCCTCCTCGGGTCGAAACACCTCGTACGCAGCCGCAGCTCCACTGGCGATCCCGCGAGAGAACGGTTCGTGGCGAAGCGCGCGCTCGATCAAAGCTTCGGCTTCGTCGTAGCGATCGAGCCGTGAGTAGAGATGCGCAAGCCATTGCAGCGCGTCGGTGTGCTCGGGCTCGATCTCGAGCGCTCTCACGAGGGAGGTCTCCGCTTCTTCCCAGCGACCTGCAGCGAAGAGGAGGAAGCCGTGCACTGCGTGGGGTTGCGCCAGGTCAAAATCGATTTCGATCGCCCGGTCTGTTGCGCGCATGGACGCGGAATAGATTTCCAGAGCCGAACCCGGCATCTCCCACACGGCACCCAGCATCCAGGCCTCTCCGAGTCCCGCCCAACCGAGCGCGTACATGCTGTCTGCGGCGATGGCATCGCTGAAGTGCCCGATCGCTTCCTGGATCCCCGGGATGGTGCGGAGCGCGAGGCTGTAGCGACCTCGGAGATAGTGGTCGTACGCCTGGGCATTGCGCGGTTGGCGGCCTGCTTGCGCTACCTCATCGGCTGTTAGCCGAATCTGCAGTGCATCCGCGATGGCGGTGGCAATCTGAGTCTCGGCTTCGAACAGGTCGTCCACGGTCACTTCGAACTGGTTGGACCACAGCAGCTCACCGTCCGTTCCGTTAACCAGCTCTGCGGATATGCGGACATCTTCACCCCTCCGGCGCACACTGCCGGCAAGGACGGATGACACGGAGATGGAGTCGGCTATCTGCTGCGCCGGGAGGTTGGAGCCCTTGAACTGCCAGGTGGATGTTCGAGCCGCTACGTGGACACCCGGCATCTGCCCAATGGCGGAGATAAGCTCCTCGGCGATCCCGTCACTGAAATACTCGTAGTCGGCATCGGGGCTCGAGTTCACGAACGGAAGCACCGCGATGCTGAGAACTCCGTCTTCCGCGTCCAGACCTCCTGGCGTGCCGCCCATGGCCATCCACACGGCGGCGATGACCCCCCACAACGCGAAGACGCCCACTCCACCCGCGATGGCATTGCGCCAGGTGAAGAGCCGGGCAGAACCCGTTGCTGCTTCCGCCGAATCCGAATGGAAACCGCGCTGCAGGAACGCGGTCACGAGCACGATCGGAAGGCCGAGGGCGAGGAGGATCAGTGCACCCGGAAACACCCAACCAGGCAGGAGGAGCTGCTCGACGAACGTCGCCACCACCTGGATGACGATCCAGCTGCAGGCCAGGTACACGCCCAACACCTGCCATAGAGAACGGCGGTGGATCTCGCGGATCAGCCTGGGTGGAGACATTCTACCTTCGCCCGTGTCGTCACGGAAAAGTCACAGCGCTAAGCTGCTTCATCATGTAGTGTGCAGGCTCTCAGCGGATAGCATAACCGCCATCTACGCGAATCGTCGTTCCGGTGACAAAGCCCGACGCCTTCGAGGCCAGATAGACAGCCGTTCCCGCAACCTCCTCAGCCTGACCCCAGCGGCCGGCAGGGGTTCGTGCCAGAATTTCATCGTTCAAGGGCATCGTCTTCACGGGTGCTGTCATGTCCGTTTCGATCCACCCGGGAGCGATGGCATTGACCTGAATATTGTGGGGCGCAAGCTCAATGGCCATTGATTTGGTTAGCTGGACGATGGCTCCCTTGGCTGCACTGTAGGAGGGGATAAGTCCGGATCCAAAGTACGAGTACATGCTGCCGATGTTGATGATCTTCCCGCCGTTCTGTCTGACCATCGATCCGGCGGCGAGCTTCGAGAGAAGGAACACTGCATTGAGTTGTGTCTCGATGACGCTGTCCCAATCCTCGGGCGTTTCCTGCAGCACGCCGCCGCTCAGCGACACGTTGCCGGCATTGTTCACCAGGATGCCTACGCTACCCAGCTGGCTCTCGACCTTCTCCAGCGCGGGCTCCAGCCCGGCACGGTCGGTCACGTCCACCTGCATAGCAAGGGAGGGAACGCCGATTGTCTTCAGCTCCGCGAGTACCCGCTGGTTCTTCTCATCGCTTCGTCCAAACACGGCGACAGCAGCTCCGGCCTGGGCCATACCGAGCGCTATGCTGCGGCCGATTCCTCCATTGCCGCCGGTCACCACAGCAACGCTGCCAGTCAGATCAAATAGTGCGGGCGTGTTCATCCAGGCTCCATCGTTCGTGTCATTGAGTGGCAACTTCGTATGTGTCGGTTCTTCCGTAACCTCGGCTCAGGCCGGGGTGGGCGATAGTAGAGTCCCATTCTGTCTGTCGGGAGGTGTTCCCAATCGCGAACCCGGACAACTCTTTCCGCCTGGACCAGAGTATCAGGCCGATAGAGCTGGCGGCACTCAAGGCAGACGGTCCACCGCAGGTCCCTGACCGATTGGGCTGGCCTCGACATCCCTTCACGCTGAGGCAGCGTGCGACTACTGTCGATTTTGCTGCATCTAGCGTTGCCAGTTCACCGCCGTAGCTTCGTTCCAGAGCCGAGACCTGTAACGCCGCACTCCTAGCCGGAGGACCAGACTATGGAGATCTTCACGTCGTTTCTAGCATGGTGCACACTGATCAACCTGGTGATACTGATTCTCTGGTGGTTCTTCCTGAACGTCGGGGACAATTGGATGCGGCGGATGCACGGAAAGATGTTCGATCTAAGCGAGGAGGGCGTCGCCACCGCCCACTACAACATCCTGGCGCACTTCAAACTTCTCTGGGTGATCTTCAACCTGACCCCGTATCTGGCACTTCGCCTGTTCGTTTAAGCGTGGGGTCCATGATGGTCGCCACCGCTCAAATGACCGGCGGCGAGCGGTCGCACACCTCAAGCTTGTTACCGTCCTTGTTACCGCGCCGCTGACGGACACGCTGTTTCAGGGGAATCAGCCATGCCGAGAGCCCCGCCGTGGCGGGGCTCTCGTGCTATAAGAACTGCCGGGTCTCAATCGCCAGCGAGACCGGTCCGTTGAAAGTCCATCAACCACCCGGTGGCGCCAGCTTCTCCATCACCTGATCCAGGCTGAAGCTCGCCGCCTTCTGGCGCGGCGGATACTCCTGGAAGGTGGCCAGGAACCGTGCGACATAGGTCTGCGCGGGAACCATGAAGAAGACGTGGTCGAGGACCCAGTCGAAGTACGTGTTCGACGTAGTCTCGGCACGCTCATACGGATCGCGGCGCAGGTTGAACATCAGAGGAGCTCGGAGCGGCACGAACGGCTCCATCCAGACCCGGAAGGTCCCCTGGGCCTTCTGCTCCATGAAGATCAGCTTCCAGTCGTTCCAGCGCAGCGCGGTCAGGTCACCGTCGTCCGAGAAATAGAAGATCTCTTCGCGGGGACTGGCGTCGGTCTGTCCGGTCAGGAGCGGCAGGATGTCGTATCCGTCCAGGTGTACGCGATAGGACCGGTCTAGCGCAGTTGACTGCCAGCCGTCCAGCAGGTCTTCCTTGACGTCCGACTTGCCGGCCGCGGCGGCGAACGTGGGGAACCAGTCCATGTGGTGTACGATTTCGTTGGTCACTGACCCGGCCGGAATCTGACCCGGCCACCGCACCATGGCCGGCACTCGCCAGCCGCCTTCCCAGTTCGTGTTCTTCTCGCCCCTGAACGGGGTGGACGCGGCGTCCGGCCACGTGTTGTAGTGCGGGCCGTTGTCGGTGCTGTAGAACACGATCGTGTTGTCCGCGATGCCCAGCTCGTCCAGCAGATCGAGGAACTTCCCGATGTGCATGTCGTGCTCGACCATGCCGTCGGAGTACTCATCCTGGCCGGAGATCCCACGTAGCTCTTCCTTCACGTGTGTGCGGAAGTGCATGCGCGTGCCGCTCCACCACACGAAGAATGGCTCCCCGCGCTCGTGTGCGTCGCGGATGAAACGGACGGCGGCATCGGAGGTCTCGTCATCCACCGTTTCCATGCGCTTCTTCGTCAGGGGGCCCGTGTCCTCGACTCGCTGGGTGCCGTCTGCGTTGGCCCAGCTGTGAATCACGCCGCGCGGTCCGTACCGCTCCTGGAAGGTCCGGCCGTCTGACGTGATCAGGTCTGCCGGATAGTCCTCGAGCTCCGGCTCTTCCTCAGCGTTCAGGTGGTACAGGTTGCCGAAGAACTCGTCGAACCCGTGGTTCGTCGGAAGCATCTCGTCCTTGTCGCCAAGGTGGTTCTTCCCGAACTGTCCGGTCGCGTATCCAAGCTCCTTCAGGACGACGGCGATGGTCGGATCCTCCACCTGCATGCCCAGATCGGCGCCCGGAAGCCCCACCTTCGAGAGGCCCGTCCGGAAGACGCTCTGACCCATGATGAACGACGAGCGTCCTGCGGTACAGCTTTGCTCACCGTAGTAGTCGGTGAAGATCATGCCCTCGTTCGCGATGCGATCGATGTTCGGTGTCCGGTATCCCATCACGCCCATGGTGTAGGCGCTGATGTTGGACTGACCGATATCATCTCCCCACACCACCAGGATGTTGGGTCCGTCCTGCGCGGCGGCGGGCAGCGCGAACACCAGCGCCGCCAGCAGACCGGTCAGAACGGCGATGTATTTGCTGAACCTCATACTCGTTCCCTCCAGGAGTTCGTGGGATTGTGGGATTAGTCGTTGGGGAGCCGTCAGTCCGTGAGCTTCTTGAGCGCGTCCCTGAGCTCGTTCCACTGGCTCCTGGCCCAGGCGCCGAGCTCGTCGAACGCCTCCTTCGTGCGCACGAGCACCAGGCGGCCTTCTACCTCGTCCCAATCCACCAGGTTCCAGAATGCCTCGATGTAGTCCGGACGCCGGTTCTGGTAGTGGAGGTAGTAGGCGTGCTCCCACACATCGAGCCCGAGGATTGGCACCACACCGTCCGTAAAGATCGGATTGTCCTGGTTCGCGGTCGACGTGACGATCAGGCCGTCCGAGGCAGCGCATAGCCACGCCCAGCCACTCCCAAACCGGGTCCCGGCCGCGGCGCTGAACTGCTTGTGAAACTCGACGAACGAGCCGAACGAAGCGTCGATCGCCTCCCCGAGCAGGCCGCCCGGGGTGCCCCCGCCGTTCGGGCTCAGGTTCGTCCAGAACAGCGAATGGTTGACGTGGCCGCCGCCGTTGTTGCGGACGGCCGTGCGAATGCTGTCAGGAATCGAGTCCAGGCTCAGCAGCAGCTCGAGCGCTGAGAGGTCCTGCAGCTCCGGGTGTCCCTCCAGGGCAACGTTCAGGTTGTTGATGTAGGCCTGGTGATGCTTCGTGTGGTGAATCTCCATCGTGCGCGCATCGATGTGCGGCTCCAGGTCGGCATAGGCATACGGAAGGTTGGGCAGGGAGTGACTCATCGCGTTTCCTTTCTCCTATTTCGCTGGCCAAGGGTGGCCTCCGGTATCGGAATCTAGATAGTCTGGCGGCTTAGCCTAGCTGTCTGTTGATGTTATGTCAATTATATATTCTACAATATCTATACGCACATGCGGCAGTGGCGCCGCGGATGTCTAGTAGACGACGCCCACGCCTCCTTCAACCGCTCGGCGCTTGCCCTTCTTGTTCCACGGGGTGCGTACGATAAGGCCAATGCCCTTCGTGCGGACATACTTGACCGCCTCCTCGACAGCCGGCTCGTTGACCGACTTTCTGCGAAGCCTGAGACTGGCCTCGGTCGCCATCAGATCGCTTGGTGTCGAGGACACGGACCTACCGGGAGAACGTCGGGGGGCCCGCTAACGAGGCATCGAAGTTGGATCATCCCGTCGTGCTGGGCCGGTGCGCTTGTGAAATGATTCACGAGGTGTCTTTCTTGCGCGCAGCGTCTTTTGCCAGCATGTGTAAGCCGTAACTTGCAACGTCGATAGCACGCTGTGGCCGCTTGTGCTGCGGACCAACCACGTGCTGAGGCCCCCCTGCAAAAACTTGACAAGAAACCCACCGTCCATACTCTCAAGCGATTCAAGAATCACTGGGGTTGCTTGCTCCTGCCAATAGATATCACCGCAGTCCAAGAAGTGTGCGCTTGGAGATAGCGCACCAGACCCTTCCCAAAGGAGTCGTAATGAAGCGTCTCATCACAACTTGTTTCGTGTTGTTCGCGGTTGCGGCCTGCTCGGAGTCTGAGCAGGTGACGGCGCCTGGAGACGACGGGAACGACGGGAACGACACGCAGGGGATCACGATCGACAACCTGGTCGGCAGCTGGACCGCATCGTCCCACATGTTCACCAACAACAGCGATGCGGGAGAGACCTACGACCTCATTGCAAATGGAGGTGAGACCCGCGTTACCGTGCTGTCGGGTGGCGGCGCGAGAACCTGGTTCATCTTTGGGCCCGTGGACGACGAGTGGGACGCCCAGTTGACCCTCGTGGGTAGCACGTTGACGTCGCGCCCCGTCGAAGCCTCACGCAGCGTGCGGAACTGGACGGTGACGTTGGAGGGCAACGTCCTCACGCTGACTGACACTGACGCGAGTTTCGACTTTACGCTCTCGGATGCTGCCGAGGTATCGGCGACCGAGGTGGTCGTTTTTGTTCGCCAGTAGAGGCTGGGAAGCAGAGATTCTGAGCCGCAGTGTCCGTAAGGAACATCGGTCTCGGGGCGGCTCCACCTGAGCCGCCCCTGCTGTCCCTGGCAAGTCGGGCTCTGTTACCGTCCCCGTTGCCGCTTCTCTGACAGACGTCCAACAGCTTACAGTTGGAAACGCAAAGAGCCCCGCCGTGACGGGGCTCTCGTGCTATCGGTTCTGGAAGCGGGCGACCGGTCTCGAACCGGCGACCTTCAGCTTGGAAGGC
>JBDHIQ010000006.1:0-35835 GCA_039587395.1 Gemmatimonadota bacterium | reverse complement strand
GTGATCTCGTACACGTGAGTCAAGCGAGGGTCGGAGGCGAGCGCACTGACAATGGCAGGCAGGGACTCGCCACGCGCCTTGATCCTGGTCACGGCTATCAGTCCGTAGCCAAGCCGGCTGTAGTCGATCACCGGCTTGAACCGGGAGATGACCCCGCGGTCCGTCAGATCGTTCAGCCGGTGGCTCACCGTGCTGGGAGACACTTTGAGAACTTCCGCGAGCTTCCGCACGGAGCGCCTGCCATCCTCCAGCAACGCCTCGATCAGCCGCAAATCCAGATCACGGTATGTCAAAACGACGGCTCCTTGGATTCCCTGTCGGACTCAGCGTTGTGCCGACCCCATGATCTCGGGAGCTACCAGCTCCGATGCTGGCCGGCGGGCCGTCAGGTATCCTAGCCACTCGCCCCAGGACCAGGCTACAACGAGCAGGATCAGCGCGGGAAGTGAGCGCATGAAGCGGCGGCTTGAGGTTCGGCTCTGGAACGCCTTGCGAGCCATGCGACCAAGGAGCAGCACGGGAAGCATGGGCGCCAGCAGCGCGTAGGCCAACCGCCTGGCCGGGCCGACGAACTCGAGCCGCGTGCAGCCGAACAGGCGGCCGAACGCGTACCGCTCTTTCACCGCGTCGGCCAGCCGCACGTGGCGCCGCATCGTGACCTCCGCCGAGGGGTGGAGCCACAGCGCGCCAAACCGCTGCCGGAGCGCGTCGTTGATGGCCGTCTCGTGGAAGATCTCGCCCCACAGGCCGCGCACGGCGGCCAGGTGGTCCCGTCTGTACGCCACGTTGCACACGGTAAGGCTCGGTGCCCGGGATTCCTCAGCGGGTGGGGAGTAGCGGAAGAAGTCGACGTAGTAGAACGCCCAGTCCACGGCCGACATCCCGGGCGCCGCGTGGACCAGACCACCCACCGCGGCGCGTCCGGCAGCCTGGCTGCTGCATAGCTCTTTGACCCAGTCCGGTCCGGGAACGCAGTGGTCTTCGGTGAGGAGAATCAGGTCCCCGTCCGCCTCCGCAACGGCCCGGGCCGCCAGCTCCAGCGGCGTTCGCTGTCCCTGGTTGGCGACGAACCGAACGGCCGAACGGGCACCGCGGACAGCCTCCATCCCGATGAGGTGAGGATCGTACACCACCAGGGTCTCGAACGGGGGGGCGCCGCGCTGTTCGTCCAGCGCGCCGAGACACCGTTCCAGGTGTTCCGGCCCGCAGATACCTACGACGGCTACGGTTACGTTGTCGCTGCCCGGCATCGCTCGCGATGCTCCCGGTGACTCAGCCCGAGCTCTGGGTGCGCTGGACCTGGACCAGGTTGGAGTTGTCGCCGGCATCCGGCGGCGCGGGATCCGCACCGTCCTCCGGCCGCACTTCGGGCACGGGAAGCCCGTCGGGCCCGATCGCCACCTGCACGCGCTCGGCGTCCGGGAGCGGACTGGCCCGCCGCCACGCCTTGCTGGCGACCACGGCCCGCGCCAGCTGCGGCGGCTGGTGCACGATGGACGACCACATGAACACCTCCGTGGTGCAGTGGCATTCCTTGTTGGCGACGCAGGTGCGCAGCTTGTCTGCCTCGGCCGACTTCCAGATCTCCCAGAACGGTTTCTCGCGCAGGTTGCCGAGTGGTTCGTGGATCTCGCAGACGCCCACATCGCCGTTGGCGTACACGACGGCGCTGAGCTTCCCGGCCCGACACGGGATCACCTGCTTGTTCTCCTTGATGGTCTTGACCTTGCCCCACTGGAGCATGGGCTCGACGATGGCTCCGTACCGGCCCTCCTCACGCGGCGCCCACAGACGCTGGATGTACTCGTAGAGAGCTTCGTATTGGGCCAGTGCCGGCCCCTGCAAGGACGGATCCTTACGATCTCCACGAATGATGGCCAGGTTGTGGTGGTCCATCTTCGGGCAGCGCTCGTACAGATAGGTCGTCAGCCGCTTGATCTCGTCCATGTTGATGTCCGTGGCGGTCGAGATGGCGTGGATCCTGAGGCGCGGGTCCGTCTTCTGCAGCTCGACCAGCGCGTCGTACGTCTCCATGGCTTTCTTGAAGGCGTTCTTCGCGACGCGGAACGTGTCGTGGAACTCGGGCATGCCGTCCAGCGACAGCTCCACCACGAACAGTCCCAGATCCGGCTCCTGGAGCACGTCGGCCACTTTTTCCACCGTCCAGTCCGTGAAATAGCCGTTGGACGGGACGTAGATCTCCTTGACCTGGTTGTGCCGGATGAACTGCCGGCAGACCTCGGCAAAGTCCTTGCGAATGAACGGCTCGCCGCCCGACAGGTTGAGATTCTCGATGCGGCCCAGGGAGCGGGACAGCTCGAACAGCTCTTCCCTGGTCAGGTCGTCCTTCTGGTTGAGGCTACGCCAGTAGAAGCAGTGATCGCACTTCATGTTGCAGATAGAATTGATGAAGAGCACCAGAAACGGCGGGCTCGGCAGCTCTTCGTAATTCTGCCTGGTAATCCGCGTGTGTCGCCGTATGCGCTTGACTACGTCCATTCCTGCTCCTTCTGGCAGTATCCGGCCCGGGCAGCACCCGGCCTGGCCGCATTTGACCGCTGGGCGCACCTGGCCCGGCTGTCATGCAATGGCGCAACTACCGTGCCGATGCGATCAGTCCTCAACTACGTGGCCCTTGAACTCCTCGCGATACTCCGCCCAACGCGATTCGTCGAACCCGGCCGGCGTCAGGCAGTCCGACGCACGATACGCCATGTAGAGGGCATGGTGCGTGTTGTCGTGGGCAAAGAGACCCTGGCGGCCGAACGACAGCAGGCCCGGCAGGCCGCGGGCCCACTCATCCAGGACCCGGAAATGGCGCTCGTACCCGCAGTTATAGATCGGATAGGCGTAGCGCAGCTTCCTCACATGGACGCCTGACGGAACCACGGGCAACGGAATGTCCACTCTCTCCAGATCGGCCGCTACCCGCTTCCCCAGATCTTGGTCCGACATGGACCACGCCTCATCCTCCGGAGAACAGGGCAATTCGGCGCACAGCACGGTGCGGCCAGCCGGCTCGCTGGAGGCGGAGTAGTTCTTCGGTTCGGACATGCGGGTGATCGACACCTCGGCACCCGGGAAGTAATGGGCGTCGTATTCGGAGAAGCGCTCGACGTCCAGCGTCAGGTAGACCAGGATCATGGACCGGTACCGAATAGCCTCCATGGCTGCCTGGACCTCAGCCGGCGGGGCGGGGCTGACGATACGGGCCAGCACGCTGATCGGGATCGTAGACCACACGTAGTCGGCGGTCAGGCTTCGGCGCTCACCCGTGGCAGCGGCAGCCCCGGCGGCCGCGCCAGCGGGTGGCTCGGCGGCCGAAGTGATCTCCACAGTCCATGGATCGCCCGGTTGGGCGGGCAACTCGAGGCGGGTTACCGTCTGGCCCAGATGGAGCTCGGCTCCCGCCTCTGTGGCGGCCTTCCCGTATGCCTCGGAGATGGCTCCAAAGCCGTGGCGCGGATAGAAGAAGTGCCGGAAACCCACCGGCTTCACCCCGGGAAGCTGTCCGGCAACCTTGCGGATCAGCTTGCCAAAGGAGTTGGCCGCCACCCGGCGGTGCGCCTGCTCCGCGGACAGTTCCTCCGGCTCGAGACCCCAGATCTTGCGGGCGTAGGGAAAATAGAAGTGCTCGCAGATGGTCTCACCCAGCCTGGCTCTGAGCACGGAGGCAAAGTCGGCAAGCTCCTGGTCGCCTCGCGGCAGCACGCCAAGAGCCATGTCCCGGGCTACGCCAATGGCAAATCGCCGGTCCAGGCGCAGCAGCAGGTCATGCGGTTTCAGCGGAAAGTGAATCCACCGGCCGCGCAACCGGATGCGACCATGCCGGGGACGCTCCAGCAGTTCCTCGCCCAGTAGCTCCCGGATATCGTCCAGGATGCCGGGATGACATGCGGGGTGCAGCCGGTGGCTGCCAAGATCGACGTGGACCCCATCCAGATCGAAGCTGCCGGCGTTTCCCCCGACGCGGGGTTGCTGCTCCAGCACGCTGACCCGGGCGGCGCCGGCGCGGCGCAGCCGGAAGGCGGCTCCCAGACCCGCCGGACCCGCTCCGAGCACTGCGATGTGCCTGTCCGTCATGATCGCGCTTCCCCGCGACGGACGTCCGCCGGGGTCGGCTGACGAGTCGCACGTCGCTCCCCGCCGGCGCCGGCTCGCTGGCCCAGCAGCCACCACACGCCACCCGCCACGAGCCCACCGGCAATCAGCACCGACTGCCAGATCAGCGACGCGACCACGCCGGTCGCCATCGGGATGCCGAGGGGCGCCAGGATGGCGCCGAGCGTCGCATCGCGGACCCCGAGTCCGCCCAGACTGACGGGCAGCAAACCGGCGATCTTGGCGAGCGGCCACGCAAGGAACCACACGGCCAGCGGGAGATCGATGCCGATGGACCGTCCAATCCACGCGTTGAGCAATACGAAGCTGCACTGGATGACCAGGGATATGCTCAGGGCGGCAACCGCGATGCGCGGGGAGCGAAGCAGCCGGCGAAGAGCCACCAGCGATCTCCCGATGGGCCGCCGAAAACGCCGCGGCCAGCTGGCGAGCGGACGCCGCGAAAGCAGCACGGCCAGCACGGCGGTTCCACCCAGGCCCAGACTCAAGACGATGGTTACTGTGGTCGCTGCCCAATCCGGCAGCGCGCTCCTGGCAAGCACGGCACCCACCGACAGCAGCAGGCCCAGCGCCAGGATGTCGCTCAGCCGATCACCCAGCCCGCCCAGCACCGCCGCTTCCATACGCCGGGTTGCGCGGCCCGCCAGCGCGGCCCGCAGGACATCGCCGCCGACGATGCTGGGCAAGCACAGGTTGGCGAACAGCCCGGCTGCATAGCAGCGAATTGCATCGACGTGCTTCAGGCCCGCCCTGCCGGCGTTCACGACAAGTCGCCACTTCTCCACTCCCAGGCGGTGGCCGATCAGGAAGCCTGCCAGCACCCCCAGCCAGACCGGAAGCGACAACCGGTTGACGGCATCGCGAACCTCGGACCAGGGCAGGAGGATGAGCAGGAGTGCCAGGACTCCCATGCTGATCCCGACGCGCAGCGCCAGCTTCATGGCCTGTCTACCGTACTCGCCGTCTACCGGTGCGTCGCGATGCGAGCGTTCTGGTCCGCGAGCAGTCCTACGGTCCAGATGATCAGCGCACCCAGGAACGCCAGCACCGCGCTCTCCGACAGGTTGTTGCGCGTGAGGTCGTAGACGAACTTCGCCAATCCGCCCAGCGCCAGTACGGTTCCGAGCGGAATGAACACTTTCAGCGGGTTGAAGAAGACGATGGTCCGCAGGATGAGCAGGGTGAAATCGTACGCGTGCCACGCGCGAATCTTCGACTGGCCAAGCCGGGCACGGTAGTCGATCGGCACGTACTGGACGGGGTGCCCGTTACACGCCGCGGCCAGCGTGATGGTGGTCGTGAACGAGAAGCCCTGCGGCAGGAGATGCTCGTACCGCCGCACCAGATCGCGACGGATCAGTCGCAGACCCGAATTCAGATCAGGGAGAGACCGACCGGCCAGGTAGCTGGCCAGCTTCCGCAAAAACCACTTCGCCGGCCTGCGCATGAGGGGAACGCTCACGGCCTGGCCGGTCCGGGCGCCCACCACCATGTCGTTGCCCTCGGCCTCGGCCAGAAGCTCCGGGATCGCTGCGGCCGGATAGGTACCATCGGCATCGGTGATCAGGATCCAGCCGTTCGCTGCGGCCTCGATGCCTCGTTTGAGCGCCGCGCCGTAGCCCATATTGGTCTTGTGTCGCAGGACCCGGACTCCGGCGGCTGCGGCGGCTTCTCCGGTTCCATCCGTCGATCCGTCGTCCACCACGATGATCTCGAACCGCCAATCGGTGTCGCTCAGCACGGCCTGTACGGACCGTATCTCATCGGCCACGTGTCCCGCTTCGTTGAACGCGGGTATCACAACGGATACGGTGCGTTCCAGCTCCAGGAGCGGTCCGTCTCCGATCTCTTCGACCCGGCTGACAGCCTGGCCCGGGTCGGCCGGGCCCGCCGTGGCGTGGCTGTCAGCTGGCCGGGAGTCGTCCAACTTCGTGTTGTCCGTCATCGCTCTCTCACCATCACGACCACCTCGCCTCCGCGCACGGAGCCCGGGAATTCGGCGGCGCGGCTGAACCGTGTCCGCACTCGATCCCACGTGTCGGGATCGATGGCCGCCAGCCTGGTCG
Source organism: Gemmatimonadota bacterium (assembly GCA_039587395.1). Lineage (GTDB taxonomy): Bacteria > Gemmatimonadota > Gemmatimonadetes > Palauibacterales > Palauibacteraceae > JBDHIQ01. The sequence goes on along the minus strand of JBDHIQ010000006.1, from coordinate 29,647 downwards.
GAAACGTGTACAGCAACCAGGTCCGCTGGTGCCGGTCCTCCAGCGCTGCCAGCTCGGCCACACCGGCTGGCTCGAGCCAGCCTCGCTCCTCGTACTCGTTATACGGTAGCCTGGTCATGTCCACGACCACCACCGCATCGCCCGCGGACCGCTGTTCGTCCACAAAGGCTCCTGCCCCGCCGTAGTCCTGCTTGGGCCCCCACGCGCCGGGCAACGTAGTGGCGCTTGCGAGGACCACCAGCGCCGTCGCGGCGGCCGCGATTTCGCGAGGATGCGGCACCCGAATGAGCCGAAACAGCACGAACACACCGCGTACCGCAATCAGCGTAGCGAAACCGGCGGAGAAGAAGAAGAAGCGCGGCCACAGATTATGCCCGAGCCCAATGATCACCAGCATCGTGATGACCGCCGGAACCGTCAGCAGAGCCAGAAGACCCAGACTCCGCTTCCCGTAGCTGATAGCTCCCACGGTCACAACGGCCAGACCCGCCGCCACCCCCACCATGCCGCCGGGCACTCCGGCCGCCAGCCCAGATAGCGTCTCCCGGACCAGCCAGACCGGATTCTGCCACACGACTGTGACGCCAGCGTTGTTGGGAGCCGTCAGCGTGTGGACAAGCTGTGGCAGCACAACGGCGTAGAGTTGAAGCGTGAAGGTCACGGTCAGGCCAATCCCTATCAGCACCGGCCAGGGTGCCTTCCTCGCTCGTACCGCCAGGAAGGAGCCTATCAGCAGGTGCGCCGCTACCACCACCGCGGCCGTGGCGTGCGTATACATGGCCATGGTCATCGCCGCTGCGTAGGCGATGGGCAGTCCCCAACCCCGCGACTCGGTCCGGCGCAGCAGCTGCACGAATAAGCCGGAGCCCACCAGCGTCCACAGCAGAAGGCCCGTGTAGCCTCGCGCGTTCTGGGAGAACCAGACGTGGTGGTATGAGAAGGCGAGCATCGCGGCGGCCAGCAGTGCCTCCCGGCGACCGGTGACGAGCGTTCCGAACCAGTAGGCGGCTCCCACGCTGGCCACGCCAAACAGCAGCGCCGGCAGTCTGAGCGACCATGCCGCTTCGCCAAGCAGGGTGGTCGAGAGCCAGGCCGAGACAGAGTAGAGCAGGTGCTGGTTCTGGCTGTCAAACGTGGCCACGATCTCGGGCAAGGGCAGTCTGACGTAGGTGACCAGGGTTTGCAGCTCGTCGAACCACATGCCCGCGTTGAGCTGGATGGCCCGCAGAATCACGGCTGCCACCAGGATGCCCAGCAGCAACGGGATCTCGGCCCGTTCGTCCTGTTCCGCTTGCCCGGGCAGCAGCGGGCTTCCGGTGTCCGTCGTATGGCGGAAGCGGGGAAGAATCCAGACAACTGCGGCGTGCAGGAGCAGGGTCGCCTTGAAGATCCAGATGCCGGCGACCACGTCCGCGTGGAGTGGCGAATCGGCGCCGACCAGGGCGCTGGCCGTCCAGGCAGGCGGTAGCCCGACAGCAATGATCGTCATGGCGAGTACTGCCATTCGACTCATCTTGTTGTTTGTCGAGGTCATGGCACCGGGAAGGCTGGCGGGACCGAGCGGATCCATTCCGGCAGCCGCCCCACCGCCACGACCCGGGTTACGAATCGAGGTGGCCGGGGACAGGGCGCTGCGGGGAATCCGGACCGCGAAGCCCGGGACGGACGCGAAGACCGTCGTGCGCTCGCCAGGCGCGCAGGAGGCAATTCACGAACGATCGCGCATTCGCGTGATGGCTCGCGACGCCATGTCACGGCCCGCACGCGCCGCGCTGACGGTCTTGCGCCAGAAGAGCATCACGACACCTAGGATTGCCGCGAGCGCGGAGGCCAGCGGCATCAGTGTCTCTGGACCTACGTACACAGGACTGAGCTCCCAGTTAGACGTTTCACATGCGGCCCACCGTGTCGCCGTTCAGCGAACGCGGACCCGGGCCTGCCTGAACGCGCAAACCACCCCTGCCTGAGTCAAGTTACAGACCCGCGGGCAGACCTGCTGGCAAGTGTCCGATAATAGTATATACGATAGAGGGTTACAGCTCGCGTTCCTCAGATCCGGCCAGGCGCCTCCAACCGCCTGTGGCGGTGGCGCAACGCATGATCCTACCCGGTTTCGCCAGACTCGCCGGGAGCGCCTGCTTCCGGCAACGGGGTCGCGCCGGGCCGGCGGACCAACCAGATCCCCGCCACCAGCACCGCCGCCAGCGTAAACAGCGGCAGCGGAGAAGTTCCCAGCGCCGCCAGGTCCCCATAGGCACCACCCGTCTTCTCTACGGTCCGCAGCACGGGCAGGCTGAAGCCCTCCACGAGCGTCCTCGCCACGGGATCCAGCGCCCCCAGCGGACGTTCCACTTCCCGGTACATGGCCAGGCACCACATGAGCCAGACCGAGAGCGCCCCGATCAGGTAAATGGTGAGCCGCCGGAAGCGGATCAACACGACCGCGGCCGTCACGAACAGGAAGGGCACGATGGGTGCCATATAGCGAACGCCCGTGTTGTACTGGAGCCGCGTGTAGTTGGAACCCGCAAAGAACACCCACAGGGCTGCAAACAGGAGCAGCGCGGTCCACATCTCGCGCGCGGGCATCAGGCGTCCAGTCCCCCGGTTGACCACCGGTGCGGCCAGCCCTAGCAGTAGTAGCGGACTGAACACGAAAAGGCCGAACCGGTAGTCGAACGCCAGCGCCAGCAGGAGTTCCAGGCTGGGCATTCCATAGCCCTGGTATCCCAATTCGATCCACTCCACGGGCGGCATCCAGTGCTGACCCGGAAGGAAGGGGTTGCCGAAGCTTCGCCACTGGTAGAGCCAGAGAAGCGCGATGGGCCCGAGAGCGCCCAGCGCGTACCACAGGCCGCCCTTGAGGAACACCGGCCCCGACATCGTGTCCCGGTTGCGGGCCACCGCATACAGAAACAGCCCGGCGATGAAGATGACCCCCGAGTAGTCGAAGAGCACCGCGGTGCCGCCTGCCAGTCCCGCAAGGATGAACTGTGCCCGACGCGACAGGCGTCCGCTTTCCCCGGGGTCCCATATGGCCACGAACGCCGTGAACGCGAAGATCCCCAACAACATGTTGTGGTTCAGGAAGGCCGCCCGGTAGAACAGGGGGGTGGCAAATGCGTACAGAACGGTCATCCAGAGAGCTTCTCTGTCCGATCCCAGCAAGCGCCTCATCAGAAAGAACATCACCACGGCGCTGAGCGCGCAGATTGGAGCCATCAGCAGGACCTGCGTCACCAGGGCGGCCAGACCGAGCTTCACGTCCAGGCCTCTGCGCCAGGCTTCGGCAAAGAATGCGCGCTCGTTGGGCCATGGGCTGTCGTACGCGGGAGGCTCGGTCTCCCCGCTGGCCGCACGTCGGGCGCGCACTCGCTCCACGATCCGATCCGTCACGGGTCGAGCCAGAGCGTACGGGACAGCAGCCAGCATCGAGACGCCCGGGTTGTTCCCGATGTGCCAGCCGTAGCCCTCCACCTCGAACAGATCCGGGTGCAGGTTCGCGTACTCGTCCAAGCGGAACGACAGGTGGTCTCCAAGCGCCAGGGCCGGATAGTGCTCCCGCACGATGTCCGTCGCGAAATGGAGAGAGAACACGATCCAGCAGGTCAGGAACAGGCGGGCCGCTATTCCGCGCGGTGTGAACCCTCGCCAGCTTCTGGGCTCCTGGCTGCTCATCCGTTCAGAAAGCACGATCCGCGATCCTTGCGGCATTGGCCATCAGGGTAAATGTCAGGTTCTTTGCCGGCAGGAACGGAAACGTCGTGCCGTCCACCAGGGTGAGGTTCTGGAAGTCGCGGCTCAGCCCGTCCCTGGAGGTGGTCAGCGGCTCTGGCTTGTCCGAAATCGGGATGGTTCCGGAGTAGTGAACGCTGGCCCCCATGGGTCGGATGTGCTCCGTACCGGGGACCACGAAGCAACCCAGCGTCCGCAGCGCCTTCTTGAGTCGCTTGAGGGCCCGGGACACGTGGGCCTCCTGGCCGGCATCCGGCGAGTAGGCTATCGACAGCGGTGGCTCACCGTCCCCGGAAGTCGGACCCAGCGCCAGCCGACAGTCGGGTCTCCGGAAGTCGTGGAAGTTGAGATTGACCAGCCCCAGTGCCGCACGCGCATTTCGGAACACCCAGCCGGCGGTGCGGAAGTCCATGGGGATAGATTGCAGAACCGGATGTACCTGTGCCGTCGTGAGAGTCGTGATCTGGCCATGGACGTAGTGCTCCGGCCGATCACACTCCAGACCCAGGGCCAGTTGATGATACTGGTAGCTGTCGGCGTCGTATTCTGCTCCCAGCCGCTTGACGTTGACGAACGGCACCAGCACCTGCCGGTTGTCCATCAATCCGGTGAGCACGGGCGACTCTCCCAACCCCGCCCGCATCGATTCCAGGAAGATGCGCGACGAGGCCAGCGCCCCCGCCGCCAGCACCAGGTGGTCCACCGGAAGATCGCGGCGCTCCCCTCCGTCTACCTCTCGCACGGTGACGGTTCGGATTCGCCTGTCTTCATCGAATCCGAAGCGCTCCACGTACAGGCCTTCCAGGTACTCGAACGAATTGAATCGCTGACAGGCCTCGATGGTCATAGACGGGGTGTAGAGCGCGCCGATAGGACAGCCCCAGATGCACCGGCCCAGGTACTCGCAGGAGCGGCGGTCTCCCATATCCCGGCTGAGCGTCGCGACGCGGGACCGGCCCAGGTGGCACGCCAGCGAATTGAGCCGCTCGCGAACGACCCCATAGCGGCTCATCAGCTGTGTGGAGTGCTCGTCCAGATCCAGGGGTGGCAGAAGGTGGTCGTGGAGCGGCATGTACCGGGATAGATCGTCCTTCTCCCCCGTGATGCCGATTCGGCTTGCCACCTCCGAGTAGTACGGCTCGATGTCGGCATAGCCGAACGGGAAGTCGGCCAGCTCGTCATCCGTCAGCGGATAGACGCCGCCCGTCCAGGCCTCTGCAAGACCGCCCCGGGCGTGCGAGAACAGCGGGTCGAACCCGGCGGAGTGCACCGCCAGCTCTTCCGCCGACTCGAAGATGTACTGTTTGTGCGGGGGAATGCCGTAGAACTCGCCCTCGCTGCCGGGCAGGGTGAGGGCGTCCAGGTCGGCTCCAATGAAGTAGTCGAACGGGTCCGGAAGGAAACGCTTGAGCCCGTTCAGGCTCATGTCATCGGCGGAGGCCGCCGCCTGCGCCGACTCACGCAGGTCGGGTGTCCGGCCCACGTCGATCATCGTGACCCGATGCCCCTTGTGGAGAAGTGACTGCGCGAAGTGCGCCCCGCTGGCGCCCGAGCCCACGACGGTTACGCTCGCCATGCGGGCCTACCCGAGAGCCTTGGACGGAGTCGCGGAATCCCGAGACTCGCCTCGCGAGCTCAGAAGCAGGTGTCGCGGGCCAAGCACAACCGCGCCCGCCAGCAGAGCGAACACGAACGCCGTGCCCTTCCAGGCAAGCGCCAACCACCAGCCCCCGCGCGAGCGAACCGTCGGCTTCTCGAATACTTCAAACGTCGATCCCGTGCTTTCCAGAATCGCCGTGAGCAGGGCCAGTTTGCGGCGGAGAACGGATCCCGGAGCGAAGAAGCTGCAGTACGCGTCCGCCAGCCGCGCACGGCCTGCGCCGCGGCTGGCAAACCGAAGGAGGGCGCTCTCGAACCGGTCGGATGCGGTGAACAGATCGGCTCGTGACTCGTGGGCCGCGGTGTAGCAATCCAGCACGGCCGCGTCGGGCCTCCCGCCGATAACGTGCTGGCAGAACACGACGCATTCGGCTTGCAGCCTCTCCGTGCCACCTCCCGTCTCCATAGCGCCCCCAGACCCATCCCTTTTCGAAGCGGATCAGTCGATTCGCCCGCTGCCGCGGTTGTAGATGAAGCCGACCAGGCGACCGATCGCGTAGCCCGTCACGAAACCGTAGACGAAGCCCACGAAGCTACCCGGCACGGTGACCCGATAGCCGGGGAAGTAGTTGGCCAGGAGCTGGAGGTGCTGTCCCACGTTCGCCCCGCCTTTCAAGACGAGGATGATCGTGGCAAGGAACAGCCCTCCACCCAGCAACACGCCACCGGCTATCCCCCAGGCGCGCTCGTTGAGCTTGCGGATGGCTCGCTCCAGCTCCTCCTGCTTGATCTCGGATTCTCGGCTCACGACCTTCCGTCCTTCGTTGTTAGATGTGGTCGAGAAAATCTCTCGTGGCGGCCAACTCCGCTCTCGTCCGTGTTATCCACACCGATGTCGCGACGACGAGATTGCGCATGAAGGCGGCGAACCAACCCGCCGCAAAGCCGGCCACGAACCCCCAGAAGAAGCCCAGAAACGCGCCCTTCCAGGATACCTCGTATCCGTAGAAGTACTCTCGCAGCAAGCTTATCCCGATCGGGTCGTCCGCGAGGACAACAACGTGAAACACCGTCAGCCCGAACACCACCACGCCCAGTGCCAGTCCGATCGCCGTCCCCATGGCCCGCTTGTGAAGCGGTGCGAAGGCCAGCAGAAGACGGTCAGGCACGTCCTCCAGTGTCTCCTCCGGAATGAGTAACTCCGGCGGGATTCCGGACTGCGGTCGCTCGTCACTCGCCATGTCGATACCAGACGCTTTCGTTCGGACGCGACGGAACCGGTGGCCACGTGTCCAGCCCGACTTCCTCGAACGCAATCACGTCGGGAGGCGGCTGGGGAGGGCCTACGACATTGAACATGATCCACCCCGCGAACGCGGAGAAACCGTTGGCGAAGTGGTGGTACAGGTGTAGTGGAACCGCGCCGAGGGTCACGACCGGCCCGGCGTACTTCCACACCGTCAAGTAGAACGGCATGTGAAATCCTATGACGATCATCGTCAGCAGTGCGGCGAGGCCCAGCGGGATGACGCTGCGGAATACCAGCGCTCCCACGGTGAGCAGGGCCGCCAGCCCCAGCAGAACTGCGCTGATTCGATAGATCGGGCTGAGGTTGAGTGCGCTGGATCCTTCGCCCTTGCCTTCATGCAGGAGCAGTCGGGTCCAGGGCACTCCGCGATGCATGAAGTCGGTGACGACGACTTCCTTGAGAGTCCAGGACTTGAGGTGGGTCGCCAGGATCTCGGGTTGCAGGCTGATCCGGTGGCCGCGCAGACGAATTCTTCTGCCGAGCTCGATGTCCTCGATCTGGGGCCGAGCGAAGTGCCACTCGTCGTACCGGCCGACGTCGTGGAACACGTCTGCCCGGATCGCTCCGCACCCGGCCCAGAAGGTCTCCGCATCGCCCGAGTATCGCTGATGCACGAAGTGATGAAGCAGATTGCGGTACTTTGACACGATGCCGCCGGCCGGCGGATAGGCGTCGTAGGATCCGAAGGCGGCAGCCAGTTCCGGGTCCCCCCTGAACAAACTGGCGAACTTGCCCAGCGTGTTCTGGTGCGCGCACACGTCGGCGTCAAGGAACACCAGAACCTGGCCGCGAGCGACTTCCGATCCCCGGTTGCGTGCATACGATGGTCCGCGCGGTTTCCCCGGCAGCCGGACAACCGCGTCCGCCCAGCGGGTGGCTACCTCTATGGTATCGTCGTCCGCACCGTCGTTGACGACAATCAGCTCCCAGTCTTCCCGGGGCAGTTCGCTCTCGTCCAGAGCCGAGAGAGCGCGCGCCAGCGTCGCGGCGGCCTTGTAAGCGGGAACGATGACCGACAGGTAGGGAGCCGCCATCGGTGGATCGTGATCATCAGGCCCGGAACTGGAGACCTTCAAGTGCGGACGCCTCGTCACGCCTTCGGCCGAGTAACCTGGATGATTCATCTGGCCAACCTCCGCGGTTCGAGCTTACCGCGCAGCGACCGCGCGACGCTTCGGAGCCCCAGGTGTCCCTTGAATCGGACGCTGCCCCAGGCCTCCAGGCGACCGGGCCGCCTGTAGTAATAGCTGTCCAGCCGTGGCAACTGGAAGGTCGGCGGGTCGTCCTCGAGCATCGCCAGCCGGGTGCCGCACGCCGTCTTGTAGACGGCTCGAACCGCCGCTTCTGATCGATAGTCCACGGCTCCGTACGGATACGCGAAGGCGGTCGGAGTCCGGCCGGTTCGCTGCTCGATCACGGCTGCGGATCCGGCGACCTCCTCCTCCAGTCGTTCGCCATCCAGCTCCGGAAGCTTGGCGTGGCGCTGCGTGTGCGATCCCAGATCCACGCCTTCCTCGCCGAGCCGGCCCAGCGCATCCCAGTCCAGGAGGGGGAGATCAGGCAGCCCCAGCGACCGATTCCAGTCGCTGGTGGATCCCGTCTTCCCAGTCACGACGTACACCGTGACCGGAAGGCCTCGTTCGCGCAGCAACGGCCAGGCGATTTGTCCGAAGTTCTCGAACGCGTCGTCAAACGTCACGGCGACCGCGTCGTCATCGGATGGTGTGCTCAGCAGGCGGTCCAGCGACGTCACCGTGACCGCCCCCGAGGCGAGCCAATCCACATGACGGCGGAACGCCGTCTCATCGATCGAGATCGCAGATCCCGATGAATCGATGGAATGATACATGAGGATCGCTCGCTCACCCAACTTCACACCTCCGCGGTGCTTTCGGTCAAAGCGGCCCGCTGCTCCGCCACCACGTCGGCCACGACCTCTTCCAGCGGCGTGGCCGGTTTGTAGCCGATAGCTCGCTGAAGCTTTGTCAGATCCGGCACCCGGCGATCCATGTCCTCGAACCCTTCGGCGTAGGCCTCGTCGTACGGGATGTGCACGATGGGAGAGCTGCTGCCCGCCTCGTCTCGAACCATCTCGGCCAGTTGGTTGATCGTCACCTCTCGATCCGAGCCGACGTTGAACACCTGACCCACCGTCGATGGGTCGGCGAGCAGCCGCTGAATGGCCTCAACCGCGTCGTTCACATGGGCAAAGCAGCGCGATTGCTCGCCGGTCCCGTACACGGTGATCGGTTCGCCGGCCACCGCCTGTGCGGCAAATGACGGCAGCACCATCCCGTAGCGACCCGTCTGCCTGGGACCGACCACGTTGAACAGCCGGGCAATCGTGACCGGGACTCCCTTCTCCCGCACATACGCCAGGCCCAACCACTCGTCCAGCGCCTTGGAGCAGGCGTAGGACCAGCGTGAATGGGACGTGGGCCCCATGACCAGGTCATCCTCTTCGGAGAACGGTACGCGCTGGCTCTTTCCATACACCTCCGATGTGGAGGCAAGGAGAATCGGCTTCTGCTTCCGGGCGACGGCGTCCAGAACCACCTCGGTACCGTGGACGTTGGTTTCTATCGTATGAACCGGCTGCTCGACTATCAGGCGGACACCGACCGCCGCGGCCATGTGGACCGTGACATCGCACCGGTCCACCAGTTCCGCCACCAGCGGTGGATCGATCACCGTGCCTATGCGGTAGTCGAAGCCATCCTGACCGATGAACGGCTCGATGTTCGACATGGAGCCGGTCGACAGATTGTCCAGAATCAGAACCTGGTGTCCGTCTGCCAGCATCCGCTCCGCCAGGTGAGAGCCTATGAAGCCGGCTCCACCCGTGATGAAGACCTTCACCTTTTTGCCTCCCGTCTCATGCCCTACGCCTCCGCGGCTCTCGGAACCGCGGCGCCCGAAGCGGACTCGGACCGGCTGGCGGCAAGCGTCTCCGCGAGCTCCGTCCGTCCGCGGGCCCTGGCAGCCTGCTCTACCAGATCCAGATAGCGGGGAATCACGGCGCTCTCCGACCATAGCGACGCGAAGCCCTGCAGGGCGGCCGTCGACATGCTCTTGCGACGCGACGCATCTTCCTGGAGCCTGCGCATGGCCGCCGCCAGACCCGCCACATCCCGGAACAGCTCCCCTCCGCCACATGCCTTGATGATCTCCGGAAACGGCCCGATATCACGGGCCAGAACCGGAGTGCCCTGGCGGAACGACTCGATGATGATGATCCCGAACGTCTCGTAACAGACGGACGGGACGATGAGGGCAATGGCCCCCTCGTAGTAACGTCGCAGTTCCTCCGAGGACAAGCGGCCCAGAAAGCGGATCCGCGGTGAGTCCGCCGCCAGTCTCCGCAGCGTGGCCTCGTACGTCCCGTCCCCGGCTATCAAGAGATCCGCATCCCCGTATTCGCGAAACACGGGCAGGACATCATCCAGCCCCTTGATCTTCTCGAGCCGACCCGCAAACAGGAAATACGGCCTCTCGTGAAGTCCGCGCGCCCCGTCTCCGGCCTGGCTGGCATGGGCCTCGTTCGCACGGGCCTGGCCGGCATGAGAGTCCGGCCCGGCCTCCAGATCGTCCAGAAAATAGGGGAGAACCTCCATGGGGCGTGGAAAGCCGAACTCTTCGTGCTTCCGGCGGCTGAACTCGCTCTTGGCGACGAACACATCCACGTGCTCCAGGGCACGGGTCAGGCCCCCCATATGGCGCCACAGCTGGGGTATGCGGCGGTGCCGAATCACGCAGCGTAGACACTCCCGGCTCGTGCAGACCTCTCTGTTGTGTCGCCACAGTACGTGAGATGGGCAGACCAGCCAGTGCTCGTGCGCTTCGTAGACCCTCACACCATCGCCGGCCGACAGCACCCCGGGCCCGCCGACAAGGGAGACGTTGTTGAGGTGAATGACGTCAAACTCCCCGTCATCCAGGATCCGGCGGATCCGCTTACCGTGAACGACCGGACGACCAAACTGGTGAGTCAGGATCGGGGAGATCACGCCAAGCCGGCTCTCCAACTCGATAACTCGGACTCCGTCGGGCTCGGCAACGGGTGCGGGGCCGACCGGACCGTCGGCCAGCGCCCTGTACACGTCCACGTCGTGGATGACCGTAACTTCGTGGCCTCTCCGCACGAGCGCCCGAGCATGGCGCTGGATGGCGATGGCATCCCCACCGAAGCTGGACGGCGGGTAGAATGTCGTCACCATGGCGAAGCGCACGGGTCGCGTCATGCAGCGGCCTCGTAGATGGCGTCCAGGGCCGACCGGGCTCCCTTCTCCCACGTCAGCAACCTCGCGCCTTCCAGGGCCCGGCTTCCCAGACGGGACCGCAGGGAGGCGTCTCCGTGCAGGGAGCGCATCGCGGCAGTCAGCGCGGCCTCGTTTCCGGGAGGGATGAACAACCCGCCGCCCGGCAGCAGTTCGGGCAGGGGGCTTTCCGTAGTCGCGATGACCGGGCAGCCGCATGCCGCGGCTTCCACGGCGGGCAGGCCGAAGCCTTCCTCCGCGGAAGGCAGCACCAGGGCCAGCGCCCCCGAATGGAGGTGGCGCAGGTCTTCGTCGGGCACGAAACCGGTCCACAGGACCCTCTCCTGGCCTCCGCTCTCCCGGAGTGCCCGGCCGATGGCATCTTCGTCGCCTAGAAACACGTCGCTCCCGGGATCGCCCACCAGCACCAGATAGGGGGCGTCCACCGGTCGTTCCCGCACCAGAGACCCGTGCGCCCGGACCAGCACGTCCACGTTCTTGTGCGGGTTGAAGCCGCCAACGTACACGAACCACTCCGCCTCTGGCGGGAGCCCCACGCTTCTGGCGATGTCCGCAATGGACTCCGCGGACTCGCTGCGGCGGTATGCCTCGGACGGGGCCTCGCCCGCGACGCGGATCCTGTCGCGGGGGATCCTGAACAGGTCCACAATCTGGCCGGCCGCGAACCTCGAAACGGTGAGGATCAGGCTTGCTTGGCGGATGGCCAGGCCCGTCTTCATGCGCCAGAACCACCGGTCGCGAGCCGTCGGCAAACACAACTCCGGATACCGGTCCGCGATGGTGTCGTGTATGGCCACGACCACGCGGAGCCCCGGCGGCAGGGGGAAGTACGTATAGACCGTAGGCGAGAAGAACACGTCGAGATCTTCCCGCGCCACGGCACACGTGAAGCGAAGCATGTCCAGCGGCTTCCGGCTGGACTCGGGTGCGCTGGCCTCGATGGGCGCCTCCGATGTCGGCACCGTGATCTTGTGCGCGTTGGCGGCGTCGAGATCGAGATGGGCTCCGGTCTGCGCATCCACGAAGAACACGAACTCGTCCCTCGGCGCCGCGCGGACCATGGCGCGGAGGATCTGTCTCGTGAAGCGGCCGTAGCCGCGCGCGTTCGCCCAGCTGGACGCATCGACGCCAATGCGCACGCTACGCACCTGCCACGGCCGAGCGGGTCTCCTCGGCCTGCCTGTCCTCGGTCTGATCGGGCCGGGACTCGACGCGTTGCTCTTCGTGATACTCAAAGTCGGTGTTGACCGACCAGATATCGTGCTCCGCTCCCTCCATGTTCCAGACCGCCATCATGGCCGTGAGCATGGAGTGATCCTGGTTGTTGTACTTGTGCATCCCGTTTCGTCCCACGGGATGCAGGTTGGAGATTGGGTCGATGTGGTCGCGAATGGTGACCAGGTGCTCTTTGTACGGCTCGTCATAGATCGGGTAGGCCTTGGGCATGCGGACCACCGTACCGTCCACGACACGCTCCGGGTTGCCGAGGCCCAACTGGCCCAGCTCCCGGGTGGCCAGCCGGACAAGGTCCTCATCCGGGCTGGACCACAGGCCGTCCCCCTTGAAGCAGAAATACTCCATCCCGATACAGGTTTGGGCGTCATCCGGCAGGAGATCACGACTCCAATTTCCGAAGTTCTGGATGCGGCCCACCTTCACCCCTGCGGAGTGAATGTAGATCCAGTTGTCCGGAAACAGGTCCGGCTGATCCACCATCAGCGCCACGACCAGGAAGTCGCGGTATCGGAGCCCTTCGGCGGCGGCCGCCACTGGCGCTTCGGGCCGGGGCTCGAGCGCACGCACAAGGGAGCGAACCGGCATGGTGGAGATGACGTGATCGGCCTCCAGTCGCACCTGGCCTTCCGGACCCTGAGCCACGACGGCTACGGCGCGTCCATCGCGCACCTCGATACTGGCCGCTCGATGCTGCATCAGGACCCGTCCGCCGGCCTCGATGATCCTGTCCCGCGTCAGCTCCCACATCTGCCCGGGACCAAGCCGCGGATAGCGGAATTCGTTGATGAGGGTCTTGATGCTGGTCGAGCGCTTGTTGAGGGAGGCCGCCGAGAGGATAGCCCGGGCCAGCGACAGCCCCTTGATGCGTTGTGCCGCCCACTCCGCCCGGATCTCCGTGCAGGGAATGCCCCAGACCTTCTCCGTGTACGTCTTGAAGAAGGTTTCGTACAACCGTCTGCCAAACCGGTTGGATACCCACTGCTCAAAGTTGTCTTCCACCGGATTGGGCCGGAAGTGCGCTTTCAGGTAGCTGGCCACGATGAGCGCGGCACGCCAGGGACCCAGGCCCATGACCGCGTTCATCGGTTTCAGCGGATAGTCGAAGAATTTGCCCGAGTAGTAGATGCGGGACATCCGCGGCACGCTCAGGAACTCGTCGCCAAGTACCTCATCCCACATGGCCTGCACGGGAGCGATCTTCGTGAAGAAGCGATGCCCCCCTATGTCGAAGCGAAATCCGTTGTACTCGGCGGTTTGCGAGATGCCGCCCACAACATCCTCGGCCTCGAGCACGGTGACGTCGATCCCGCGCTGTACCAGGTAGTACGCGGCGGTCAGGCCCGCCGGACCGCCGCCAATGACGACGACGTGATCGTCCTTCGTCAGTGGGGCTGTGCGTCGAATCAGGGACGCAGCCAAATTGGAAATCCTCTCCAAGCCGTTGTCGGTTCGCGAGGTCTCGACTGCAGTGCGAGGCTGTCGCGACGGTCTCCGCAGACGTGCAAACGCCACACCGTATCAAGAATCACGCCGCACCCAGAGTCAAACCGTTCCGTCAGATAGGATTAGCGCGCATGCGCTGGAGCAGCCCTCCAATGTCAGGCGATGAGGTGTCGTTCAGTCGCGACACACTAACTCATCGGGGCTGCGCAACACCGCTTCCGGCTTCCAGCCAACTAGTCGGCCCGCCAGCCCTGCGCACGTAAAGGTACTGCGCAAAACGCCCCAGCACCGGAAGCGTCTCATCGACCCCCAGATTGTCCTCGGCCAGCGCCGTGCTGGCAGGGGCTTCCAGCAGGCGCTGCCCGGCAGCTACGGACGCCTCCCCGACCGCCTCTTCTGCGGCCTCTACGAGATTCCCGATGACGAAGCCGGTCATGCCGTCCGGCAACTGAACACGATACCAGCGGCCGGCACCCGCCGCGATTCGAAGCATGGTGTGGCGCGGCAGTGCGGCCCGCTCGGCCGCGCGCGCCGTATGAGATGAGCGGAGAGTGCCGTCTCTGGCAGTTCGGAACCACTCCCCGAGAACACCGGCTGCGACGTCCAATCCCGGCGGATCCTGCGGAAGCTGGTGGATGAAATCGTAGGGATCGATCGGGCCCTCTCCCCTTCGGTACACGCCAAAGTGCAGGTGCGGAGGAGTGGTCCGCGCGTTCCCGGTGTTGCCCACCAGGCCCAGAGTGTCTCCCGGACGGACCCGCTGACCCGTACGCACCAGCTGGCGATCGAGATGGGCGTAGTAGAGGGACAGGCCGCGTTTTGCATCGCGCACCCAGATGTACCTTCCACCCAGACCGCCCGTGCGCACGCGTGCGACCTCGCCATCCGATACAGCCAGTACAGGGGTGCCCCGGGGCGCGAAGATGTCCACGCCGTGGTGGCTCCGCCGTCCGGCGTCCCTGGCGGCTCCAAACCCGCTTCGAATGGCCCCGCTGTCGTGGTCGTGCACGGGAAACGCCAGGGATGCGGCCCGCCGAATGGTGATCTCGAAGCGAATGCTCCGGAGCAGCTCCGGCTGGAGCCTGATGACGTATTCCCCATCGCGCGACGGCTCGAACTCGAACCGACTCGCCTCGGACTCGGCACCCGTGAGCCGCCGGTACTCGACGGGATCGTCGTCATCGGCCGGAATAGTCCGGAACAGATCGAGGAACACCTGCGCCGGTTGGCCGGACTCCACCTCCACGGAGACGAACAGCGCCTGGCCCCGCTTGAGAGACACCCGGTAGGCCACCGCCTCCGGTCTCTCGGCGGCAAAGTAGCCCGCCTCGAGGTACGGGGTCTCCACCACCACGGCGGTTTCAAGCGCGGTCCGTGCGGACTCCGCCCACGCCACGGCCATGGCAGATTCGGACAGTCCGGCTTGCCTGAGAGCCTCGCTGTAGCTCTCGTGTGGCGTGAGATCCGGCTGGATCGACTCCAGGACTTCCTCTATTCTGGAGCAGCCGGCCCACAGCATGGCCGCGGCAAGAAGGACCAGGGTCGGCAGCGTCGTGCGTCCTCGATTCATGGCCGTATCATACGCACGGCCCGGCCGGACGGTCCACGGGCTCGGTCACTCACCACGAGGACGGAAATGCATGCCATACTGGGAGCCACCGGCAATACCGGGAGCGTGGTCGTAAGACGTCTCCTGGCCGGGGGCGGTAAGGTACGGGCAGTGGGACGCGATGCGGATCGTCTTGTGCCGTTGGTCGAGCTGGGTGCGGAGGCCGTGGTCGGTTCTGTGACGGACCCGGACATCCTGGGTTCGGCTTTCGCGGGAGCCGCAGCGGCGTATGTGATGATCCCTCCGTCATTCGATGCGGAGGACTACCGGCTGTTTCAGAGCGAGGTCGGAACGGTTGTCGCCGGCGCTCTGGAGCGGGCAGGCGTGCGACACGTGGTCAGTCTCAGCAGCATCGGCGTTCAACATCCGGCCGGGACAGGCCCGATCGGTGGTCTGCGGGAACTGGAGAGTCACCTGGACGCGCTCGGCATCCACGCACTGCACCTGCGGGCCGGTTACTTCATGGAGAACTTCTTCAATGTCATTCCGATGATCCGGGGCACGGGCCTGGTCGGCATGCCGATCGCCGCCGACATCCCCATTTCGATGATCGCCGCGCGTGACGTGGGCGCCTACGCGGCGATTCGGCTGCTCGCTCTCGATTTCGAGGACACCACCACGCAGGAACTGCTGGGTCCGCGCGACGTCAGCATGGGGGAGGCGACGCGGATCCTGGGTGCGGCGATTGGAAAGCCCGGGCTCCAGTATGTGCAGTTTCCCTACCAGCAGGCGGAACAAGGTCTGTTGCAGATGGGGCTGTCGGCGGCCGGGGCCGCAATGCTGATGGAGATGTACTGGGCCTGCAACCAGGGTCTGGTGGCCGGGGAGGAGGCGCGGGCAGCCGAAAACACCACGCCGACCAGCCTGGAGGAGTTCGCTGTCGAGTTCGCGTCGGCCTACGGGAGCTGAACGATACCGAACGCTCCGCGTCCGACCGCGAAGGACGCTCACCTGCGAAGACGAACGGCAGGCGACAGGAAGCCCAGAGGCAGTACCGCGAAGTGACCCCGCCAGGACTCGAACCTGGGGCCTCGGGATTAGGAATCCCGCGCTCTATCCACCTGAGCTACGGGGCCACGGGGGCGGGAATATAGGCGCTGCTGAACCGGCGGCGCCACTTGTAGCTCACCGTGACGTGCGCAGTTGGCCGGCGCCGCCTCTGCGGAGCGCTTTCTAGCCCACCCTGCGCAGGGATTGGTCGTCGTCGTCCGAAGGGACGAAGTGCTCTCCGACGTCCAGATCGACAGGGAGCAGCGTCTCTACGACGTGCCGCTCGTAGTCTCCCGACGTCGTCCTGCGACTCGTGTCGATTCGGGTCAGCGGGGGATCTCCGTCCGGGCTGACGCGCACCAGTGAAATCAGCGGATGAAGCGGTTCGTCGCACACCGTTTCTATCACTACGCCTATCTCGCCACGGTTCGTGCGGACCACTGTGCCAAGCGGAAAGAAGCTGATAGTGCTCACAAATGCCTTCACGATGGCCGGGTTCAGCTTCTGGCCGGCCATGCGGGCCAGGATCAGACACGCTTCCTCCGGAAGTGCCGGTTCGCGATAGGATCTCGCCCCCGTCAGTGCCTCGTACGTATCGGCCACGGCGACCAGCTGGCTCATCATGTGAGGCACCTGGTTCCCTTCCAGGTCCGGATAGCCACCGCCAGCCACTTCTCGATGGTGCTCCAGAGCGACGGTGGGCGTCAGGGGCGCGAGGCCGGGCACCGTTATCAGTACCTCGGCTCCGTATTTTGGATGACGCTCGATCAGCTGCCGCTCGCGCCTGCTGAGCGCCCCAGGCTTCTTGAGCACTTCGATCGGGATTCGGATCTTCCCTACGTCATGCAGCAACGCCGCTTCCGCCAGATCGGAGAGCGAAGCGTCGTCCAATCCCGTGCGTCGTCCAATGACCAGGCTCAGTACGGCCACGTTGACCGAGTGACAGTAGGTATGGTTCTCGTAGTGCTTCACGGCCAGAATCTGGCTCAGGGCCGCGCTGCTCTGGACCACCTTGGAGGTCAGAAGCTGCAGGAGATCGCGTACCGCCGTGACGTCCATCGGCTTGCCCTCCACCAGCGGGCTGAAGGCGTCTTCGGCACGGGACAGGGATTCCAGATAGTCGGGATCGGAGATGCCGTCGGGTGCATCCGGCCAGTCATACCTGCCCCATCTCGTATCCAGCTGAACGAGCTTGCCGAGGTTCACGCGCTCGACCCCGCGCCTGGCTAACTCTTCCGCCAACGGGCCGGGCGCGACGCCGCGCTCCCCCATCTCGGAGAGGATCCCTGCGACCGAGGACAGTTCCTCCTTGCTGACTCCACGGCTGAAGTGGAGGCTGTGCACCTCCATCTCGCGAAGCTCCCGTATGGGACGCTGGTTTTCCTGACTCTCGATGCGGAACGGGTATCCCTCCACGTGTGCATCTCCACGGATGATGTCTATCCGCAGGTGCTCCGCTCTTCCCAGGTGGCCGTTCAGCGCCTCCTGCAGCGCCTCCAGTGATTGATCCACCACGGGGTGTCCGGCCGGATAAAGCTTGCGGAGCCGGACCAGCGCCGTGAGCCCGGCCAGCACGGGCAGCGGATTCTCAGGTTCGTCTCTTCCGGGAGAAACAGGCCGGGCCTCCTGTGGTGTCGGAGGGTGCCCGTCCGCGGCCAGAACATCGTCCTGGTGCTCGTTCATCATCCGGACTTCAGGAGAGAGTTGGCGGTGAGGCCGAGCCGCATGAGCCGGGGGCTCCACACCCGAAATCGGAGAGATCGCATGGCCTCCAGCACATCGCAGAGCTCTCCCGCACTACCCCGGGTGGCCTGGAGCAGCAGCCTGCGCGCGATTGCGGGGTAGCGGATGTGAAAATCTCCCTTCGACAGGAGGGCCCTGACCTGGCGACGGCTCACGGCGCGCGGGAACCGCCACAGTGCATTCTCCGCCAGCTCGCGTTGCAGCGGATCATCGCTCGCCAGCTCGCCGGCGACCACCGCAGCCGCCTGGATCGAGGCGCACCGGGCCAGCGACTGGAAGACCTCGCGCGACAGCTTCTCTTCGGGGCCGTGCAGGTGACCGGCGAGCACGTCCTCAAAGCCCGGGCCCGCGTGACCGAGGACGGTCACGAGGTTGCGGGTGACCATCCAGTCGTCCTGGTCCAGGTTGGCGGCCACGGCCGGACCGATCTGATTCGCTCGGGCGCACATGAGTCGGACCATGGTGTGCCGGCGTTGGCGGCTTGACTCCGCGCCGACGAATGCTGCGAAGCCGGGCACCACGGTGTGTCCGAAGGCGGCTACCACGGAGTCGGCTATCGCCTCGCCCTCTTCCCCGTCCTCCACCAGCACTGTGAGCTGAGCCATGAGCTCACCTGAACAGACATCGCTGAGAGCCTGAAAACCCAGATCGGCCACTTCTGGCCGGTCAGCGACAAGCTGGTCCAGCAGAGTGCGAAATCTGGCTACCCAATCCACTGTAAGGGTCCAGTTCTCCTGCGAGACCAGCTCCTCCAGCAGCTCCCTGACCCGGAGAAGCATCGACTCCGCCAGATCCGGATCTGGCCTGAGACGGAGCAGATTGCCCAGACACAGGAGTTGCTCGACCAACCCTCCTCCTCTGGCTATCTCTGTGCGTACCTGGCCCAGCACCTGTTTGGCGTCCGGATCCAGGGCGAGGTTGAGCGCGGCGTACTCGCGAAACACCTTCCGATCGGTGTGAGCCACCCGGAGGCCCATGCCCTCGCCCGCATCTGGATTCTGAAGGAGCGCCGCGGGATCGTGCGAGGCAGCCGGCGGGGTGGACGGGAGGCCGTCTTCACCCCGGTGTTCTTCCATGAGGTGCGTGACGGATGCTCGACGCTCGTCCGGCAGATCCAGGCGGTCAAGCGCCAGACTGAGCATCTCCGGAGCGGCAACCTGGAGGTCCAGCAGGAGCGCCAGCGCCTCTGCCAGAGGAACGTCCGGGAGATGTCGCAGAACGTCGCCGTCCACGCGGCCCTCCAGGAGCCCGGGCAGCACGGTCTGTTCGAGCAGCTTGCGTCGTCTCTCCGAATCGAGGCTCAGCACCGCATGCGCCAGGTTCTGGAACAGGCTCTCGGCTACGCGGGGCTCCAGGGAGGCGACGATCGAAGAGATCTCGCCGAATTTCTCGGCAAGCATGACTTCGGGATCTGCTTCCGCTGCGTGGACTCCGTCGGACAGACGGCTCAGCACGGCTGCCAGTCCATACGGATCCTGGAACAGGATGGCCAGATCGGCCAGACCGACGGTGTCCAGACCGCAACCCGGATCCGTTCTCACCCACGCCCTGTCCATCGGATACAGGTAGCCTGCCACCTGCCCCTCCTGCTCCGCCCGACGATGCATCTCCTGTCTTTGCTGGATATGCCGCGTCTCCGTCTCGCCCGGATACCCGGCGTCGACCACCTCCATGCGTTCCACCACGGTCACCCGGATCCTGTCGATCCCGTGTTGCTCAAGGGCGGCCGCGAGGGTCTCGTCCTCGCTGTCGGCCGTGGTCCGTTCAGCCAGTTGGCGGCAGAACCAGGACAGGTCGCGCGTTGTGACTTCGCGATCGATTGACAGCTCGGCCACGTCCGCCAGGTAGAGGCGCCGAACCAGCTCTCCGTGAACAAGCTGACCGACCTGGATCGGCCGGTGCCCGAACTGAAGACGGTCGGGGGCCACCATGAAATCGAGTTGATCGAAGTCCGGAAGCGACACCAGCGCGTTGCGGCACCTGGAGACCGATGCATCACACAGCGGGCTGGTTGCCGGGTACGTACGGTACGTCTGGACGGCGCGCGCGAGCAGGGTGAGGAAATCCTGCACGTCCGAGAGGTCGGCGACGCTCTGGAGCGTCTCCGGCTGTTCTCGGCTCGCGACCGCTTCGATCATCCTCTCAGCCTGTCCGTTTGCGTTCGTCGCACTTTGCTGCCGCGCTCGTGCAGAACGCGGCCGTATCCTGCACGGACGGACCCGCAGGAGAGAGGCTCAATCGCCCTCTCCTGCGGGTTTTCCTGGACCGCCCGTCGCGCGTGGAAACTTGGCTGTCGCGCGTGTTGACCTGTCTCAGGGGCACGCGGCGTGCCTGGCGTGCAGGGCGGAGCGGACGTCTCGGGGCTTACCTCGTTTCGTTGCTTCAAGTTACGTCCGACACGGCTTGCGTCTTTCGCCCGGGCGCCGTTTCTTTACAGGCCACCGATAAGGCGATGCCTTGACCGGTGAGCCGCACTGTACCCTGAACCGGACCCTGTAAGTGGCTTCTCAGCACGGAAAACCTGACTCTGGACTCTTCGGGTGGCTGAGCAGGAAGCTCGCACCTCCGGAGCGCCGTGCCGACGATGCGGACGAGGAGCGACCGGACGCATGGCCGTCCTTCGTACGGTTGCGCCGGCGTCCGAAGCCCCTGGTGCGCTTGGTTCGGTGGGAACCGGCCGACGCTGAGCCGGCGTCCGGGCGCGAGACAGATAACTCCTGGGACCTCTTCATGTCACAGGAGCTTCTCCTGGAAGTGCGTGAGCACCTTGCGGCCGCACCCGAACACGAAGCGTTCGGGTTTCTGGTGGGCCGGCTCTATTACTGCCCGTGGACGAAGAGTTCATACGTTCTGGGCGATGGCGCCCTCAAGTCTCCTGACCCGCTTGCCTCAGGCCAGAACGAAGCACAGTTCCGTGACACCTGGCACGCCGCGTGGAAAGAGGCGCGTGGACAGGATGCTGAGATTATCGGCTGGTATCACCGCCACGGCCTGCTGGGCGTTCAGCTCTCACAGCACGATTTGGAGCTGCACAAGACCTTCTTCCCGGAAGCGTGGCAGTCTGCGCTTGTACTGGTTCTAGGTCAGAATGGGAATCGCGGTGGGTTCATCCGCCGGAAGGAAGGGCAGCTCTTCTTCAACCGGAGTTTGACCGGGTTCTATGAGCTGGCCGGCCCCGACGTAGACTGGACGGAAGATGTCAGACCGACCGTTCTCGACTGGGATAACCACTCCGCGGAGAACCGGGTGCGGCTTCTTGATCTTCCCGAGCTTCCTGATTCCCGGCCGCCGGTCGTGGAGTCCGATGAGGCAGAATCCGGGAGCGAGGAGTCCAGGGACGAGAGGACCGATGAGGGGACTTCCGGTGGACCCGGGGCGGTGACGGCCGCGGCGGCGGAGCTGGACACAACTGTGGAATCGGTCGAATCGAAAGATCCGTCGCTCGAGGCCGACGAGGGCGGATCCGAGGCCTTTTTCGAAGCCATCCAGCCCCTCTCGGGCTACAACCCGATCGAGGGCTCAGTCGACCATTCCGAGACTCCGCCGGAGAGCGAACCGACTGTCGGGGAAGCTGTCAGGCCAGAGAAGGCCGCTCCAAAGCGGAAGCGTTCACGATCTGCCGGGACCAGACTGGATCCGACAGATCCGGACCTCGCTGAGTTCTTCGAGGTCGTAAAGGGCCCTGCACCCTATAGTGCAGAAAAGGCGGAACCAACCGTTGACCCAAGCGATATACCGTTGGCGGGTCCGGCACCGGAGCCGGTGGAGACCAGGCACGAGCCCCAGCGGGTTGTTCCGGAGTACCCGAAACGGGAGTCGCCCGAGGATGCGGCTCGTCCAGGCCGACGCGCCGAGCGCCAGGCGCTTACGTCACGGGCGCCGGAGGGGCTGCCATTCCTGCTCGAGGCCGAGGAAGCGCCCCACCCTGAGCTGCCGGGCGAGGCGACTGTTCGTTCGCTGGCGAACCAGATCGACGAGATCCTCGCGCTCTCCGAACCCGCTGTTCCCGAGGCGAGGCCGGCGCCGAGGGCTGCGCATGTCGACTCGACCTCGGACTGGTTCTACGACTACAATGTCCCAGTCGTGATGCCTTCCCCAAATCGCTTGGCGGTTCCTGAGCTGCTGAGACAGCAGTGGAAGCTGGCCGCTGGAGCCGCAGCCGTCGTGCTCATTGCGGTCGTCATGATCCTGCGCGCCATTCTGGGCGGGGCACCCTCCGATCTTGATGCTATCCGGCCCGCTGGCGTCACTGCCTACAGCGACAGTCAGCTTCAGCAACTCGGCCGGGCGGTGGCCCGGCAAATCGTCGCGTACGACGAACGGCGTGCGGACTTCGAGTTGGGGCGAATTGACTGTGCAAGTCTTGCACTGGGGCACACACAGATTTCGCAGGCGTTTGCTGCCTACTCGGAGCACTTCGCCATCGTAGGGGCGCGACTTCCCGCTGCGGATCGGATGGAGTACCAGCGTCTCGCCAGCGAGGTGACGGCGGCGACGCGCCACTTCAAGCAGGCTGGCTGCGCTTCGGAGTAATCGCGCACAGACCACACCCTTATGTAGCATCAGATCTCCCGATCACGCCTGAAAGATCCCCGCCCGGATGAAGGGTAGGGATCTTGCTCACTCCTCTTAGGGCGGACTCACCGCCAGATCGACTTCCGCCGCCAGGGGGATGGCCATAACTACCTGCTATGGTTGACCTTGGAGCGAAAGACGTTGGCGGCACGAGGGGAGGCAACATGGAATCAGTGGCCGAAACTGTTGTCAGGTAGTGAAAACTTTGACCAATCTCGCACCCGAATGAGCGAGCAAGTCTACACGCAGGCGGACTTCGAGGAGACGGCGGCCGTGCCGCACGGCCAGTCACGGGCTCCGGAGCAAGTGGTGAAACCACTGCCTGCACAGACGTGCGTTCACTGGGTCCCATCCAAGCTTCAGAGCCAACCTCAGGCCTCTCATCCGTTGGACGTGGTGGTGACGCAGAGCGTCCTTGCGGACGTGGAGGCTCACCTTGAAGGCTCGCCGAACGGCGGCGCGGCCGGCCTGCTGGTCGGTGCCGTCTTCAAGTGTCCGACTTCGGGTCGGCTCTGGGTCCATGTGTCCGGCATCAGACCTTTTGCAGAGCCATTCGGTGAGGATGCCGAGGTCGGTGAGTTCGGTGCCATCGCGGTCCCGCTGATTCAGCGAACGGAGAGTGCCGGTGAGCAAGTCGTGGGCTGGTACCGCGGTCATACGTCGCTCGGCGTGTATCTCTCCGAGAACGAGTCCGTGATTCATAACGCCCATTTCCCCGAGATGTGGCAGCTCGGGTTGATCAAGCTGACCGCGGGAAGGGCCGGAGGAGTGTTCCTCCGCTCGCCGGATGGCGCACTCAGTCGCAGCGGGTACTGGCCGTTCTACGAGCAGCTTCACGAAAGCTCCCACCTGGCCAGCGGCAGTCTCAGAACCTTTGTCGGTTGGCAGAACCACCGGACAGAAGCCCCGGTTTCGCAAGCCGGCGAGGACGGGGTTACGGCTTCGTTCACACCCTCTCCGAGCGCCCACTCCCGGAATGCCAGCCTGGCCGGCGAGACCACGCCGGCACACGTGACAGGGGTGCAAAAGCGGTCCGCGCCGCGGGGTGGATCCAGCGAGGGTCCGTTTAAGCAGAGAGTGGACTACGCGTCGACTCCTAAGCCCGACCTCTCGTCAGGGCTCGCCCCCGGCGTGCCATCCGGTTTATCAGAGGAGGAGTACTTTGCCCACGAGTTGAAACGAAAGTTGTCGGCGGTGGATGTCACCCTCTCGTCGCTGGGACCACCCGGCCCGCCGCCTTCGGAGACCGGTAGCGAGTCCGCGGATTCGGCCGCGGCCGACCCGTCTCCGGGCACGGCACCCTCTGATTCGGCGGGCACGGCACCCTCTGATTCGGCGGCGGACGAGTCTTTAGAGGTGGCGCGCCCTTCGCGAGTGACGGCGGCATCGGCCGAGCCCGCTGGCCGCCTGTCGCCGCCACGGGTAAGGGTGTCCCCTGGCTGGCTGCTGATCGTGCTCACCGTGGCGACGGCTGCCGCAGCCGGGCTCATCTGGGTGTCCAGCCGCAGCTCGGCTGATGAGGCTCCGGCGGAAGAGGAGACGACAAGCGCCGTCCCCGTCCCGGAAAGCCAGTCTCCGGCCGCCGCCGCCGTCGGTGCCATTCCCGCCAGCAGGGTCAGCCCGCCACCCGTGGAGGTGATTGGCCCGCCACCCGCGGAGGTGATCGCGGAGGAGCCGATCTTCGCGGGAGAACCGTCCAGTACGCCGTTTGCTCGCGCGTTCGAGATCCTGCAGCAGGAAGTCGAGAGCTACAAGCAGCAGCAGGCCGAGTTCGCCAGAGGTCTGATCGGGTGCAATGTCCTCAATTCCAGGTATCGTTCCGTGGACGAGGCGTTCCTGCGCCTGGCCACCGCGCTCGCGGAGGCCGAGGAGGATGGGGCAGACGACGTCGCGAGACAGTTCGAACAGGCGGGTACCTCGATGGATGAGGTTGACCAGCACTTTGACGCATCGAGTTGCCCGAGACCCCGGTAATCACTCCCTTCGCCCGACTCCCACAAGCGTTTTTGCTGTCCGTCTCCTGGCTACAGTCAGGTCCCCTGTTGAGCATACGGGCCTGATGATGTAGTCTTAGGAGACCATCGTATCTGTGTGAGTGGTGTGTGGCGGAAGATGAAGGGATCGGGAACGATGGACAGCATGCCCTGGAGTAGTGCGTCGTCGCACGACGGCGCGGATGTCTCGTATTCGACCAACTCCCCGTTTGAACTCGTCCCTCCGGCCGAGACGTTTCCCGGCAACGAGTCCATTCTCTGGACGCCCTGGAAGCTGTGGCTGGCGGGTAGCGAAGACTACTCGCCTTATGAGGTAGTGTTCGAGCAGGGGGCTCTCGAGACCATTCGAGAGCACATCGCCTCGGATCTCGACACCGAGGCAGTAGGTCTCCTCATAGGCCAGCTTCACTCGTGCCCGGAGACGGCACGGCGATGGGTGAAGGTGGAAGACGCGATTGGACCGGTACGGCCAGCCGGTGGAAGCAGCGAGCAACAGCGTCTCGAGGCGGCTATCGCATCCCTCATGACACGCGTGGGAACCAACGGCTCGACCGCAGTGGGCTGGTATCACTCGGCCAACCGGTCCGGTTTCACCCTCTCGGAGTCCGAGGCGGAGATCCACGCCAAGCACTTCAGGGAGCCCTGGCAGGTTGCCCTGGTGCTGGTTGCTGACCTGGCCCGGCCGGCCGGAGGCCTCTTCCAGAGAAGCGAGGGCGGACGTATCCCCCGATCGGACTACCGGGCGTTTTACGAGCTCCCGGACGAGGAGTCCGTGTTGCCCGATGGCCGGCTTCGCACGTTCGTCGGTTGGCAGAACTACCAGACGGACCGACTGGTAGTTCGAGCCTTCAGCGATGCGGACCTGGCTCTGCAGGAGAGCCAGAAGGCGGT
Source organism: Gemmatimonadota bacterium (assembly GCA_039587395.1). Classification (GTDB taxonomy): domain Bacteria; phylum Gemmatimonadota; class Gemmatimonadetes; order Palauibacterales; family Palauibacteraceae; genus JBDHIQ01. The sequence goes on along the minus strand of JBDHIQ010000006.1, from coordinate 4,246 downwards.
CAGCCGGGAGCTTGCAGAGCAGCGTGCCTGGAAGATCACCCGGCGATACCGGCGCCGGGCCATCGCGGCGGCCGCTGTGTTGGCGCTCATCGGCAGCGGCTGGGCGTTTCGCGACCAGCTGCCGTTGGCGGACGCCACCTCGGTGGCATCCGGTGTCGCGAGCCGTGTCCTGGCAGTCGTACGGGGCGAGGAAGACGCAGCTACCGGCGATGTCGCGCCAGCCATGGTGTTCGCCACGCCGGGTGATCCCGCAACCGCACAGTCCACGTCTCAGGAGTTCTCTGCGGCACTGGAGGAGTTCCGTCAGGCCGCTCGCGGCTATCGGATACTGCAGGCCAGCGATGATCCAGGTGGAATAGACTGCGCACAATGGACGGGCGCATACCAGTCCGTGGACGAAGCATTCCTGCGGTTGTCCGTCGCGTACTCCGGCGGGAGGAAGGACACGGATCCGGCTGCGGCCGCACCGGAGAGCGGGCAGGCATCATCCGACTATGAGCGGGCCGCAGAGCAGATGGAGGCGGTAGACAAGCACTTTGACGGTTCGGGGTGCCAGAGGCCCGGGTAGCTTCCACACCAGAGATTCCCGGCAGGTTCGGGATTCCGCTGCCCCGTGCCACGACCTTCACGGCGACAGAATGTCCCTATGCCATGATTGCGGGACGCGCCAGGAACGTAGCTAACGTAATGAAATAGATACACCTGCACCCCCTCATGCCCGGGCTGCGTAGCCGGGCGTCAAACCTGCACACGCGCACCCGCCGACGAGACCTACTCGCTGACATCCGTCCTCAGGACAGTGACCGACCCGTACCGGGAGATGTACGATGCGCGTGTTTGCCAGGAAGAGTGTTGCGTGGAACAGCAGATCAGTCGTTGTCGCGCTGCTCGCGGCCGCGGCGGCCGTGATAGTGGTACCCCAGGCCGGCCGGGCCCAGGAGGGCGCGACCTACGGTCGTCCCGGCCAGGATCTGCGGCGATAGTTCAGGTGTCGGCCTTCCAGGCTCCTGCGCAGAGGACGGTCCATGGGCGATGAACTGCTGATTCTGACTGCCACGGCGGCTTCCATCGCGTTCATCCATACCTTGATCGGACCGGATCACTACCTCCCGTTCATCGCCATGAGCCGGGCTCGCGGTTGGTCCCTGCGGCGCACGCTGGGAATCACCGCGGCGTGTGGCCTGGCCCACGTGGCAGGCTCGGTCGCCCTCGGGATGGTGGGCGTCGCGCTGGGACTGGCCATTGGCGGGCTGACGTGGATCGAGGGCGTCCGAGGACAGGTGGCAGGCTGGCTCCTGATCGGCTTCGGCGTGGCGTACATGGCGTGGGGCCTGCGCCAGGCCTGGAGGAACAGGCCGCACACCCACGTCCACGCGCACGGGGACGGGACGGTCCACGAGCACCGACACACCCACCACAGTGGCCACGTTCACGTTCATGAAGCAGTGGCGGTGCGCCTGGATGGCCAGGGATCCGGAGGGACGCGTCAGTTGGTCCCGTGGGTCCTGTTTACCATCTTCGTGTTCGGCCCCTGCGAGCCGTTGATTCCGCTGCTCATGTATCCGGCCGCGGAGCGAAGCTGGGTGGGAGTAGGGCTCGTGAGCCTGGTGTTTGGCGCGGTCACGGTCGTGACCATGCTGGGCGCCGTGCTGGTCGGCCAGCGCGGACTGTCACGCCTGCCGCTTGGTCACCTGGAGCGTTACGTCCACGCAATGGCCGGGTTCGCGATTATTGCCTGCGGGGCGGCGATACAGCTGGGGCTCTAGGACCCGGGGCCGGGGCACCCTGATCCGCGGCAGTAACTCAGCAGATCCGCGGCAGTTGCTCCCCGCTCAGCATGTCGACCACCCGCATCCCCCCGATGCGGCTGCGCAGCAGAACTTTCCCCGGGTGCTCCTCCACGATTTCTCCGACGATTGCCGCTGCCCCGCCGGTCGCGTGCCCGCGCATCGCTTCCACCACTTCCTCCCCGGCCTCGCGATCCACAATGGCCAGGCATTTGCCTTCGTTTGCCACGTAGAGCGGATCGAGGCCCAGGATCTCGCAAGCTCCTCTTACTTCCTCACCTATGGGAATCGAGCGTTCGTCCAGCCGGATGCCGACGCCGGCCTTCCCGGCAATCTCGTTCAGCGCACTCGCCACCCCGCCTCTCGTGGGATCTCGCAGCACGTGCACGCGCTCGCCTGCACGTTCCAGAACGCTCGCTACCATGGGATAGAGGTTGGCGGAGTCGCTCTCGAGTTGTGTCTCGAACTCGAGTCCCTCCCGCACGGACATGATCGCGATCCCATGTACCGCGATGGCTCCGCTGAGGACGACCAGGTCGCCGGGCCGGGCACGGCGCGGCGAGATCTCCACGCCTGCCGGGATGACCCCGATGCCGGTCGTGTTGATGTAGACGCCGTCACCCTTTCCCCTGTCAACCACCTTGGTGTCGCCGGTAACCACCGACACGGATGCCTCCCTGGACGCCTCCTCCATCGAGCGCGTGATGCGCCACAGGTCCTCCATCGGGAAGCCCTCTTCCAGGATGTACCCTGTGGACATGGCCACCGGCCGGCCACCGCACATCGCGACGTCGTTGACCGTTCCGTGGACCGCCAGCGATCCTATGTCCCCACCCGGGAAGAACAGCGGGCTGATGACGAAGGAGTCGGTAGAGAATGCCAGCCGCGCCCCGTCTACCTGGAGGATCGCTCCGTCGTGGAGCAGCTCCAGGACCGGATTGTCGAAGGCCTCCAGGAACAGGCCTTCGATGAGCATCTGTGACAGCCGCCCACCACCACCGTGGGCCAGCTGCACGCTGGGGTAGTCGGTCAGCGGGATCGGGCACGAGAGCCCGGCAAGCGACGGGTGCGCGGGCTGGTCAGTCATGGCGCTCCGCCGCCTGCGCCGCATCTCTTGAGATCAGCTCCTCTATCCGTCCGTAGTGGTAGTACGCGGCACAGGCGCCTTCCGACGATACCATAGGTGCGCCGAGCGGGCGCTCGGGCGTGCAGCGGGTACCGAAAGCCGAACACTCGTGCGGCTTTTTCAGCCCCTTGAGAATCTCCCCCGCGATGCACTCCGGTGACTCCTGGGCGCTGATATCTCCGACCTCAAACCGGCGTTCCGCATCGAACCGGGAGAGCTCGGCCCGCAGCGCGTAGCCGCTCATGGGGATGGGACCGATGCCACGCCACGGCCTGTCGACCACCTGGAACACCTTCTCCATCAGCTGCTGCGCCGGCACGTTGCCCTCACGGGTTACGGAGGTCATGTACGTCCCCTGAAGCAGGTCCAGCGGCTCGAATCCGGTGACGACAATCGGGATGCGGTAGCGCTCCGCGATGGGCTCGTACTCCCAATAGCCCATCACCGAGCAGACGTGCCCAGCGGCAAGGAAGCCCTGCACCAGGTTGTCGGGAGCTCCCAGGAGTGCCTCCATGGCGGGTGGAACCAGCACGTGCGAGCACAGGATGGAGAAGTTCTCCACCTCCTCCTGCGCGGCCCGCCAGACGGCCATCGCGTTGGCCGGCGCCGTGGTCTCGAAGCCTACCGCGAAGAACACCACCTGCTTGCCCGGGTTGGCGTGCGCCAGCGTGAGGGCGTCAAGCGGCGAATAGACCATCCGCACGTCCCCCCCGTCCGCTTTCACGCTCAGCAGGTCGGCCGAGGATCCGGGTACCCGCAGCATGTCACCAAAGGACGTGAAGATGACCTCGGGGCGTCGGGCGATCGCGATCGCCCTGTCGATCAGCTCCAGAGGCGTGACGCACACGGGGCATCCGGGACCGTGCACCATGTTGATCTCTGGCGGCAGTAGCCGGTCGATTCCGGACTTGATGATGGTATGCGTCTGGCCGCCGCAGATTTCCATGAGGTTCCACGAACGGGTCGGCAGCCCCCGCATGGCCTCGATAAACCGCACAGCATCCGCTTCGTCCCTGTATTCGTCGACGAACTTCACGGCGCTGCTACTTCGCCGGACCCGGGGGCGTCCTCAGACGGTGCAGTCGCGGGCTGCGGGACATCCAGCTCATCGAGTTCGTTCATCTCGCGGAGAAACTCGAATACACGAGCCGCCTCCTCTTCATCTACCGTGCTGATGGCAAACCCGACGTGGACGATGACGTACTCGCCGACTTCGACCTCGGGGGTGTAGGCCAGGCAGACCTCCTTGGTGATTCCACCAAAGCTCACCTTGCCCATGTGCATCCCGAGCGGATCGGGATCGATCTGGATCACCTTACCGGGAACGCCAAGA
>JBDHIQ010000111.1:0-7493 GCA_039587395.1 Gemmatimonadota bacterium | reverse complement strand
TGCCCACGCCGCTCGGTACTCTCAAGATCGGTCCCGAGATCAGCGCGGAGTGCTGGTTGTGCGAGTGCGCGTACACGTTCACGGATGCCAACGGCAACGCCCGGTTCAGTCGCATCAGTGACCTGAAGTGCAGTGCCAGCGTCGGGGGTGCCACGACGACGCAGACAGTTGCCGAGTGATGCGGGCCCCGGCGAGCACGGCCCACCTCATCTTCACACTGCTGGTGTGCGGCACGACCGGCTGCGGAGCACCCTCCGGCGACGCGATGGGAGCAGACGGGACCGTGACACAGGAGCTTCGCCCGGTCCAGCTGGTGGCGCGGTTTCCGGCACCTTCCGACTCGGTCCTGATCGAACGGGGAGCCGGGCTGGCGGTTCGCGATGGTGAGGTGTTCGTGCTGGACGGACTCGCCGATCGGGTCCTGCGGTTCTCCGTGACCGGGGAGCCGTTGGGGACCATCGGAAGATCGGGCCAGGGACCCGGCGAACTGGATGGCGCCTCCGCTCTGTACGTGACCGACCGCGGCACGGTGTGGGTGGCCTCCGCACACAGCCTTCGCCTGACGGGTTTCGACAGACAGGGCAGGGTGCTTGCCGAGCACCGGACTCCGTATCCCGTGTCTGCATTCGGAGTTCTCACGGGGTCGCGGCTGCTGATCCCGACTCCGTATCCCGAATCGCCGCTGTCCGCCCTGGAGGCCAGGGCGGACACCAGCCTCCTCGCTACCGGAGCTGTGCCGCCGGAGCTGTCCGCGCCTGCCATCGAGCGGCTCCGGTTTCGAGGTGCGCTCATGACCTCGGATGGAACCGGAGTCGCATGGCTCCTCCAGAATCACGATCCTGCCGAAGCCCGGTTGTGGCGGGTCATCGTCCGCCAGGACTCTCTTCGCGTAGAGGCCATCGAACCCGTGCCGCTCCCGCAGTGGCTGCACCGGGCGCTGGTGGACGAGTCGAATGCGCTGCGCTCGCAGAGCAAGACAGGTCCACGGTCCGGCTCGCTGGAGATGATCCCGTACAAAGGCCTGCTCGCGGGCGAGGGGGGCAGGGTATGGCTGAATCCGGATCCGAGTCATCGAGTCATCGCGCTATCTCCGCCGAGAGACACGGCGGATGCCCTGATCCTGGTGCGATCTTCGGAGCAACAGGAGCATCGGGGGCTGTTGCAGGCGTTAGTGGCCGACGGGTACCTGGTCGCGCTCTACGAAACCGAGGTGCGCGTCTACTCGCTCGGACAGGTCGGGTCCGGCTCGGTCTTCGTCGAATCGTGAGCCGGGCGGATCCTGACGCGTCTCTGGCATGCGGGGCGCGGAGCGGGTAACCATTACCCATGTCCTCAGATCGCAACCTCCTGGCAGTGGACCAGGGCACGACATCCAGCCGGGCCATTCTGTTCGACCACCGGGCGCGTCCGGCAGCCGTCTCGCAACTCGAACTCCCACAGAGTTTTCCACGTCCGGGTTGGGTGGAACATGACCCGGAACAGATCTGGCAGGATACGCTGGCGACGTGCCGCGCGGTGCTTGAGGAGAGTGCTGTAGATCCGGGTTCGGTGGAGGCGATCGGGATCACCAACCAGCGCGAGACGACCGTCATCTGGGAGCGGACGACGGGCCGGCCGATTCACCCGGCAATCGTGTGGCAGGACCGGCGCACGGCGGAGCGTTGCGTCGCTCTGCGCGAGGAAGGAGTAGAGCCGCGCGTTCAGCGTCTGACGGGTCTGCTTCTGGATCCGTACTTCTCCGCCACGAAGGTTGCCTGGCTGCTGGATCACGTAACCGGTGCGCGGGCCGCGGCGGACCGCGGCGACCTGGCTTTCGGTACCGTCGACAGCTGGTTGCTCTGGTGCTTCACTGGTGGGCGGGTCCACGCAACCGACGCCACAAACGCGGCGCGCACGATGTTGTTCGACATACAGCGCCGGGAGTGGAGCGAGGAACTGCTCGAGATCTTCGGTGTCCCGCGTGTGCTGCTCCCGGAAGTGCGCGACTCATCCGGTTCGTTCGGGGAGACCGATTCCCATCTGCTGGGCCGATCGATACCGATCCTGGGTGTTGCCGGTGATCAGCAGGCGGCGACGTTCGGGCAGGCGGCGTTCGAGACCGGGATGATGAAGAGTACCTACGGGACCGGGTGCTTCGCGCTACTCAACACCGGGGGCGAGATGGTCCAGTCCGAGAATCGCCTGCTGACGACCATCGCCTGGAGCCTGGACGGCCAGGCGACCTATGCGCTCGAAGGATCGATATTCGTCGCCGGTGCGGCGGTCCAGTGGCTGCGAGACAAGCTGGGAGTGATTTCGGATGCGGCGGAGACGGAGGCGTTGGCCCGCAGCGTCGAGGACACCGGCGGTGTGTATCTCGTGCCGGCCTTCGTTGGCCTGGGTGCGCCTTATTGGGACGCAGCCGCACGCGGTGCCATCCTCGGGCTCACGAGGGACAGCAGCACGGCGCACATAGCCAGAGCGACACTGGAGGCGGTCTGCTACCAGACTCGCGACCTGATGGGCGCCATGGAGGCGGACGGAGCGAGCTCTCCCGTGGCGCTCCGCGTGGATGGCGGTCTGGTGGCCAATGATTGGGCCATGCAGTTCCTCGCCGACATCCTGGGAGTGCCCGTCGAACGACCGGAGGTGGTCGAGACCACGGCGCTCGGCGCGGCCAGCCTTGCCGGTCTGCAGACCGGGTTCTTCGCCGGCCTGGATCAGGTCGCGGCTACATGGAAGCGCGATCGAAGATGGGTCCCCACCATGACCGAAGAACGACGCGACGAGCTGTACGCGGGCTGGCGCGAAGCCGTCGGCCGAGTGCTGGTGGACGGACGCCAGTAGCTCGATAAGACCGAGGCGCGCCAGCCCTGCGCCACATGGCCGGCGGCGCGAACCGTGGTTTTCCCGACGGGTGGCCGGCTGCTGGCGACGGCGCAACCGCCACCCTATTGTCACGCCGTAGCCGCCGTATTCTCCGAACCCATTACCGATGCCAGGCTCTGCCGATGGAAACCAAGCGCCCCACGATCGCAGCCGCCGAGGAGATCCTCGGGGGGTACTTCCCGGTCCTCGATCACGGATTCGTCTCTCTGGTGGACTACATGGGGAGCGACGAGGACATCGAGCGGGCGGCCCGCGTCAGCTACGGCTACGGCACACGCAAGGTCAGCCAGACTCGTGGCCTGATCCGCTACCTGCGCCGGCACAAGCACACCACACCCAGCGAAATGGTCGAGTTCAAGTTCCACTGCGCCATGCCGATGTTCGTGGCCCGGCAGTGGATCCGACATCGCACGGCCTGTTTGGCAGAAGGCACCGAGGTCTACTTCGACCTTCCGGGTGGAGTCGAGAGGCGCGGAAATCAGCTCTACAAGCTTACGGTCGAGGATATCTGGCAGCGATTCCAGCCCACGCAGAACAAGCAACGACCGGATAAGCAGCGGAATCCGTTCTTCCGCCGCGATCGAGTCCGCCAGATGCGGATCCGCCAGATGAACGAGGACAATCTTCGGATACAGCATTCGCGCGTGGTGGACGTTTATCGAAACGGTCGCAAGCCTGTCTTTCGGATGACTCTGGCGGACGGAAAGCAGATTGAGGCCACGGCCGACCACCGCTTCTTCTTCCTCGGCGGCTGGCAGACGCTGAAGGAAGCGGTTGGCTTGAAGGAGAGAAACGGACGGGCAGAGTGGCGTTCCGGTGACCACTACATCCACGTGAACGGAATGGAACTGGAGGTCCCGGCTCTGTACCAGGACGAGTCCTGGCTAAGGGAGCAGTACCATTTGCTCGATCGCCGGATCGACGACATTGCGGACGAGTGCGGCGTTTCTTACCACACGATCCGCAAGTGGATCAGCAAGCATGGACTTTCGAAGCCGTACCGGTGGTCTGCTGGAAGAAGGCCGTGGAATGTGGGCAAGCGCTACAGGTTGGGGCCTAGAGAGCTCAGCGAAGAGTGGAAGGAGGCCAACCGGACGGCGCGGTCGGGAGCCGCATCCAACTTCTGGAAGGGAGGAACATCAAACGAGCGCGAGGCCATAGGCCGTTGGACCACCCAGATCGCCAACAAGATCCACGCCCGCAACTCCTGGACGTGTCAGCTCTGCGGGGAAGGCAGCTCTGAGCTCCACTGTCATCACATCGTTCCGGTTTGGGCCGACAAGGGTCTGGCACGCGACGAAGACAACCTCACAACGCTATGTGCGACCTGTCACCGGGGGATTGCAGGCCGCGAACTCGAGTTGACAGGCCGCCTCGTAGATCACCCGGTTAAGGTGAAACGGACTCACCCTCAACCGAGAGTGGCCTGGAACAAGATGACGGTGGCGCGAAAGGTCCGGATCCTGAAGTTCGAATACGTCGGGATAAGGGAGACCTACGATCTCGAAGTGGAGGGACCGCACCACAACTTTGTGGCGAACGGAATCGTCACACACAATTCCGTCAACGAGTACAGTGGCCGCTACAGCCTCATGCCGCTGCTCTTCTACCGCCCCCCGGCCGAGCAGTTTGCCCTGCAGAGCACGTCCAATCGCCAGGGAAGGGCGGTGTCTTCCGCGCCGGAAGAGCTGTACGCCGATGCGATCAAGCGCTGGGAGCAACTGCGCGCGAAGGCCGCCGATACGTACGGCTGGCTGGTCGATGAAGACGTGGCCCGGGAACTGGCACGCATCGACCTCCCACTTTCGACGTATACGCAGTGGTACTGGAAGATCGACCTCCATAACCTGATCCACTTCCTCACGCTGCGAGTGGATCCGCACGCCCAGTGGGAGATTCAGCAGTTCGCCCGGGTGATGGCCGGCATGCTGCAAAGGGTGGCCCCGCTGAGCTATGAGGCGTGGATCGATTACGATCTACTCGGTGATCGGCTCACGTTCGGCGAGCGACGCGCGCTCGGCCACTTCCTGGAGGAGTCGGGAGACGGGCTCAGGGTCAAACCCGATGCCGCTCCTCTGGCGAAGGACGACCTCAAGGCGCTGGGGCTCATGCCGCGCGAAGCACGGGAGTTGTTCGAGAAACTGAGCCCGCCGGAGCGGCCCGACTACAGCCTCGATCTCACGGAGATGCGATCAGCCGAGCACATCGCGGAGCTGATGGAGGCAGCCGTCCCGGGCAGCGAGGACGAGTGACGCGGCCCGGGTTCATGCCTCGGATTCACGGCTCGGGTTCCGGGTCAGGCCGCTTGGGAATCCACTTCAGAGGCCCGGCGGAATGAAGGCTCCATCGGGCACATCCGCCGCGGCGGCCAATCCCTCGAAGTAGATACGGACCTGCCCATCCGGCCACCGGCGCTTCGCAGCAAGCTGGAGGGCTCCCACGGGTTGCCAGTCTTCCCACCGGATCAACGCGCCCGGCTCCTCCTGGTCCTGGAGGTGATACTGCCAGGCGGCCAACTTGCCTGTCTCCGGATCCAGAAAGCCCCAGTACTGGTCTTCCGTGACGCCCAGGCCGGGATCGAACCGCAGGTTGACGACGTCATACTCCCGACCGTCGTCCAGAGTACGGCGACCCTCGTGCACGAGATGGACTCCTGGATCCCGCCACTTGAACGGCATCAGGAGCCAGTACGTGTCGTTGATGAAGCTCCCATAGGCGCGAGCCAGCGCGCTGTCCTGCGCAGCATCCGTCAGCGGCTGCCCGTCCACCCAGACGCCGCCGGTCGGCACTTTCCCCAGAACGCTGTCTGAACGCACATCGTTCACGTTGAAGATGGCGGTGTGCGTGCTGCCGGCCTGCTCGAATTCCAGGCGGTATCGGCCGTCGAACCTGTCCCAGGCGTGTGCGCGATCTCGCAGGACCTCACCGTCCCGTGCCACAATCCAGTGGAAAGCCACGAACCGTGTCTGGTCCCAGGCATCCCGGCCACCCAGGCTCTCCAGCAATCGATCAGCCAGCAGCGTGGCCGAGTCCGCGGGTTCTACGCCATCTCCGTCCCCCCCGGCCTGGTCGGCCGGTTGGCACCCGGACGCGGTGAGCGCACCGATCGCCATAGTCAGCAGCCCGATGACCGCCGGTCCAGGTGCGCGGAAGCGACGAGGAGGGGAGCCTGTCCCATGGGACGCGTGACATCTTGCCATGTCCGATACTCCGATCGATCTCAGGGTGAGCGCGTCGTTCACTCTTCGGGCAGTTCAAGCTCGGCTTGCGCAAAGCGGCCGGCGGGGCCACTCGGCTGCGGGTCGGACTCGGCGCCCTCCGAACCGGTCGGCTCGCCGGTCCCGGCGGTGCCTTCCGACTCCGCCGCTGCGGCGCGTGTCGCCGTGCGCACGGGCCGGACGCTCGCAAAGCTCCGGGCATCCTCGGGCAGCCCGGCGACGGGCACGCTGGTGCCCCGGCGGCTGCGTACCCGGGCCTTGCTCACGCCTGTCTCCACGAGCGCGCCGCCCTCCGTTTCCCACATGACGCGGTCGTCCGACAGGACCTCGAGCACGCCGATCAACTGCCCCGCCTTGTCTCGCTCAGGGAGAATCCCGATCCCTTTGCCCGCTCGGCCCTGCAGCTTCATTTCCGTGAAGGGTACTCGCTTCCCGTAGCCGCGGGTCGTGGCGATGAGCAGCTCCGCGTCCCGCCTCGGCGCCAGCGCCGAAACCACCAGGTCGGTCCTGGCCAGGTCTATCCCTTTGACGCCTCTGGCCGTGCGGCCCATCGACCGGACTTCTTCCTCACGGAACCGGATGGACTGTCCGAGGCGCGTCGCCATGAAGATCTCCGCCTGGCCCCTGGTCAGGAACGCCGCCAGGACCCGGTCCGAGCCGGCCAGGCCGGTTGCGATGATCCCGCCGGAGCGGATGTTCGCGTACTCGGCCAGGGGGGTACGCTTCACCTGCCCCTGGCTGGTCACAATGACCAGCTCACGCTCCGCCTCGTAGCTCTCGACGGGCAGCACGGCAGCGATCTCCTCCCCTTCGTCCAGCTTGATGAAATCGCTCAGTTTGCGACCGCGCGAGCTGCGGGTTCCCTGCGGCAACGAGGAGATCGGGAGATCGAACGCGTGCCCCCCTTCCGTCAGCACCAGAAGATGCCCGGAACCACGAGACAACACGGCCCGGCTCACAAAATCGCCTGCCCGTGCCGTCATCGCCTCCACTCCAGCCAGGCCGGTCCCGCTCCTGGCAGGCTGCGCTTTCACGTACCCCTGTCGGCTGAGCAGTACAACCGTCGCCTCGCCGCCCGTCCCCACGGGAAGCGGGTACTTCTGTGCGTCGTCCAGGATCTCGGTGCGACGCGGATCTCCATACGCGTCAATCAGTTGCTTCAGGTCAAGTCGCAGGTACTTCCTGCGTGACCCCTCTTCTTCCACAAGGTGGCCCAACCGTTCGATGGCCTTCCGCAGCCCCGCCAGCTCGTCCTCCAGCTTCTTGTGCTCGAGTCCGGTAAGCTGTGCCAGTCGCATGGCGAGGATCGCGTCGGCCTGCGCCTCGGTAAGCTTGAATTCCGAGCGAAGCTTGTTGCGCGCGGCCGCAGGGTTGCGCGACGAGCGGATCAACTCGATCACTCGATCG
>JBDHIQ010000110.1:0-19203 GCA_039587395.1 Gemmatimonadota bacterium | reverse complement strand
GTGGCGTTCCGGGTGCGGCCGGAAGAGGGAGAGGCCGTAACGGCCAACAACGTCCGGCAGGCGCTCATCGAGGTCAGGGATCAGCGCCAGAAGATCCTCTACTTCGAGGGTGAGCCGCGGTTCGAAATCAAGTTCCTCCGCCGCGCGGTCAAAGACGATCCGAAGAAGAGCTGGCAAGCGGCTTCCCCGCGACTCGTGAGGAGCTCTTCTCCTACAGCGGACTGGTGCTGGGTAGCGTGGAGGCCAGCTTCTTCACGCACGACCAGCTGCAGATGATGGCCGATTTCGTCAGCCAGCGCGGTGGTGGGCTCCTGCTTCTGGGCGGCCGATCCGCGTTTGCCGAGGGTGGCTACGCCGGTACCCCGCTGGCCGATGCCCTCCCGGTGGTGCTCGAGCCGGGTACGCCAGAAGACGAAGTGATCGAGGTGGCCGTCGAGCTCACGCCGGCGGGTCGGCGGCACCCGGCTCTGCGGGTGGCGGACGGCGATGAGGAGTCGGCAGATCAGTGGTCGGCCCTGCCGCCCCTCACCTCCGCAAACCGGCTGAGTGAGTTGAAGCCTGGTGCCGTTACGCTCCTGGCGGGGAGCACGATACCGGATGGCGACGCGCGCGTGGTACTGGCTCACCAGCGGTTCGGTCGCGGACGGGCCGTCGTGTTCCCGGTGCAGGATTCCTGGCTGTGGCAGATGCACGCGGACATACCGGTGGACGACGCGACACACGAGACGCTATGGCGGCAGTTGCTTCGCTGGCTGGTGACCGACGTACCCGGACGGGTGCGGGTGCAGAGTTCTGAGGAGTCGATAGATCCGGGCGAGTCACTGACCCTGACGGCCCAGGTCGAGGACGAGCGGTATCTGCGGGTCAACGGATTGCGGCCGACCGTCCGGATCACGGACCCGACGGGACTCGATGTCGAAGCGCCAATGGAGTGGACCGTGGACCAGGACGGCGAATATACGGCGCAATACCGTCCGGATCAGACGGGGCTGTACCAGGTGCGAGTGGAACTACCGGACGATTCGGCTGCCGCCCGCTCCACCGGAACGAGCTATTTCCATTCAGGACCGACGGAACGCGAGCAGTTCGGCGCCGGGATGCGGCGTGGGCTGCTCGAGCGCATAGCCGGCGAGTCGGGTGGGCGATTCTACACGATCGACCAGGTCGATCAACTCCCCGAGGACATCCGCTACACCGAGACCGGCAACACGGTGATCGAGCGCAAAGAGCTGTGGGACATGCCGTTCCTGTTCCTGCTCCTGCTGGGGCTGGTGGGTGTGGAGTGGGGATACCGGCGCTGGCGAGGTCTGATTTGAGCCGCGCCGGCGCGACGCCGCGTAAGAGCAGCAGGGCCAGGCTGCCGGCCACCGTGCTGGTGGCGGGCGCCGCCATGGCGTTGCTGGGAGTCACCACGGCTTCACCCGCCGCAGCACAGACCACGCACCTGGTCGTGATCTCGGGACTGGCGGGCGAGCCACGCTATCGCGAGGCGTTTCACGCATCCGCCACGGCGATGTTGGATGCAGCCCGGGGCTCCGGAGTGGCCAGCGCCGACATTCGCTACCTGGCGGCGGACCCCGACCTGGATCCGGAGCGGATCGCGGCGCGCTCGACGCGAGACAACATCGAGCAGCACCTGGGGGAACTGGCTTCCCGGGCCGGGCCGGATGACAACGTGCTGGTGCTGTTGATCGGGCACGGGAGCGCCCGCGGCGAGGAATCCGCGCTCAATCTCCCCGGTCCCGACATCAGCGGTTCGCAGCTGGCAGTGATGTTGTCTCCGTTCACCACCCAGACGGTGGCCGTGGTGAACACGGCCAGCGCCAGCGGCGGCTTCGTGGCGGCTCTGTCGGGCCAGAAGCGGGTGGTCGTTACGGCCACGCGCTCCTCGCGCGAGCGGAACGAGACTCGGTTTGCCCGCCATTTCGTCGCCGCCTATGCGGAGAACGCGGCCGACGTGGACAAGGATGGCAGGGTCTCTGTCCTGGAAGCCTTCGCCTACGCGCAGCGCGAGGTGGAGAGGGCCTACGAGGCCGAGAACCTTCTGCAGACCGAACACGCCTTGCTGGACGACAACGGCGACGGAGAGGGGAGTCTCAGCGTCGACGCGGACTCGGGCGACGGTGTCCTGGCCCGGCGCTTCTTCCTTTCCTCTGGCCCGGTGGTGGCCAGCGGTGACCCGGACCTTCGGGCCGATCCCGAGCTGGCCGCCCTGTATCGCAGCAAGCAAGACCTGGAGGAGCGGATCGAGGCGTTGCGAGCGGTGAAGGATCAGCTGGATCCTGATGACTACGAGACCCGCCTCGAGGATCTCCTGGTGGAACTGGCGTTGACGGATCGCGATATCCGCCAGAAGGAAGGGGGCGGCTCGTGATTCCGCGCCCCGATTTCTCCGGAACGTGCCCCGGCGTCCGTCCGACCGTGATGCTCGCGGCGGCGGTCGTTCTGCTATCGGCGGTGCGCGCCGCCCCGGCTCAGACGTCGGCAGGGCAGGACGCCGGCGTGCGCGTGCGCGAGGCGGAGGTCGCGCTCCGCACAGGGCGTTACCAGGAGGCGACGTCGGCCTTTCGCCGGCTTGTCCGGCAGGGAGAGGCGTACCCGGTGGCCGATCGCGGGCTGGTGCGCAGCCTGGCCGCCATCGGCCGGTACGAGGAGGCGGAGGAAGCGGCGCGCGCTTCCGTGGCGCAACATGCCGGTTCCGCGGAGCTGCAGCGCGTCCTGGGTGACGTTCTGGTCAAGCGCGGCGACCTGGAAGGGGCAGCGGCGGCGTACCGGGCTGCTGTTGGCGGCGGCGCCTCCGATCGACTGAGTGCGGAGCTGGGTCAGGCCATGTTGCTGTATGATCGCGGCGCGCGCGACGAGGCGCTCCGCCGGTTCGAAGGGTTCACGGCTGACGATCTGACGTCCGTTGCCCTCGGGCTCTCCTACCTGGGTGGCCGCGATCCGGATTTTCTGCGGGATGCGCTGAGGGTATACGACGAGGCCATCGCCGCCGATCCCGGTTATCAGCGGCCACGCGTCCTTCTGGGCGAGTTGTTTCTGGCCAAGTACAACAGCCTGGATGCGGGGCCGATGTTCCAGGACGTGCTTCAGGCCAACCCTGACCATGCGGATGCGCTGCTCGGAATGGCGCGGCGGGCCCAGTTCGACGGATCTTCCGAGGCGCTGGACCTGGTCAGGCGCAGCCTGGGGACCAACCCCAACCACGTCGCCGCCCGTGCTTTTCTGTCCAGGCTATTGCTCGATCTGGGAGACACGAGGGGGGCGGAAGAAGAGGCGCAGCGAGCCCTGGAAGTGAATCCCAACTCGCTGGAAGCGCTCTCGATCCTTGCCGCCGCGCTGCACGTGCGTGGGGACCAGACCGGTTATGAAACCGTCCGGCAGCGGGCCCTGGAGATCAATCCCCGGTACGCGGATCTGTTCACCACCGTCGGCGAGGTGGCGGTCCGCAACCATCTGTACCGCGATGCCGTGACCTTCGGCCGCCGGGCCGTGGAGCAGGATCCCTTCTCGTGGAGTGCCTACGGTCTGCTCGGGCTCAACCTCCTACGGACAGGAGAAGTGGAAGAAGGCCGTGCCGTCCTGGAGGCCTCGTTTGCAGGCGACCCGTTCAATCCGTGGGTGAAGAACACGCTGGACCTGCTGGACAACCTGGCTGGATTCGACGAGGTGCGCAGCGATCGCTTCCGCTTCTTCATGGACTCCGGGGAGTCGGATTCGACGAGGTGCGCAGCGATCGCTTCCGCTTCTTCATGGACTCCGGGGAGTCGGAGATCCTGTCAGTCTACCTTCCGGGTCTGGCCGAGGAAGCGTTTTCCGCGCTCGCGGCCCGCTACCCCGTGCCACCGGACACGCCAGTGCGACTGGAGGTGTTTTCGCGCCACGCCGATTTCTCGGTGCGGACGGTGGGGCTGGCCGGGTTCGGAGCGCTGGGAGTCAGCTTCGGCAACGTGCTGGCCATGGACTCGCCGTCGGCCAGAGGGCCGGGCGAGTTCAACTGGGGATCCACTCTGTGGCACGAGCTGTCCCACGCGTTCACGCTCGCCGCGACCGCTCACCGGATTCCGCGCTGGCTGACGGAAGGCCTGGCGGTCTACGACGAGAGACTGGCCAGACAGGGTTGGGGCTCGGACGCGACACCTGACTTTCTCATGGCCTACAAGGAAGACCGGCTGCGATCCGTGGCGGAGCTGAACTACGGCTTCATCCGGCCGGCCTACCCGGGACAGATCATCCACTCGTACTACCAGGCGTCGCTGGTCTGTGAAATGATCGAGGAGGAAGAGGGGCACGGGGCGATTCTGGCGCTGTTGAACGGATACCGCGACGGACTGAGCAGCGATGAGGTGTTCGCTCGCGCGCTCGGTACTGATCTCGAGTCCTTCGACAGGCGGTTCCGCGCCTACCTGGACACCCGCTTTGCCGTTCCGCTGGCCGCCCTGTCCGCGTCGGGCAACCACGGAGCGCGGCAGGGAGCACAAACCGGCGATCTGGCCGGCAGCTCCGAGCCTGCTCCGGGTGACTTCACCGGGCAACTCGCGCACGGGATCCGGCTCTTCCAGGCTGGCAGCCCGGAGCAGGCGCGACCCTACCTGGAACGCGCCAAGGGCCTGTTTCCCTCGTATGCGGGCGCTGATTCACCATACCTGGTCCTGGCGCGCCTGCACTCGGAGGCCGGCGATGTCCAGGACGCCATCGGGGAGCTCGAAGCGTTTACGGCCATCAACGAGAATCACTACGCGGCGCTCCTCGAACTGGCCGAGCTCCACGAGTCCGTCGCCGACCAGGCCGCCGCCGTCCACGCGCTGGAGAGAGCCATCTACGTGTGGCCGTTCGAGGCGGAGCTGCACGAACGGCTGGCAACGCACGCAGCCGAGTTAAACCGACCGGAGCTGGAGATTCGGGAGCGAACGGCGCTGCTGGCCCTGGATCCCGTGGATCGCGCCGGCGCGTTCTACCAGCTGGCTATGGCCTACTACCGGTCGGGAGACGCGCGCGCTGCGCGGCGCACCGTGCTCCGGGCACTGGAGATCGCGCCCAACTACCCCGAGGCGCAGGATCTGCTGCTCAGGCTGCGCAGCGAGCGGGCGCCGGGCGACGGAGGAGGAACAAGGTGAGGCGGGTCGCGAGAACTCTGTCGATGGTCTGTATTCTCAGCCTCGCCGGCCTGGTGGCGGGGGGCTCGAGCCTGGAGGCGCAGAATCCGCAGCGCCGGGGCGGTGGCCGCTTTCGGGTCCAGACCGAGCTGCTGGATTTTTCGGAGATCAATACGCCCTACGATGGGCGGTTCACCTTTGTCCGCCTCCGGTTCACTCCCAGCGACATGGGGTGGGGCGCCAACGACTACAAGTGGGACCACGATTATCCGCGGGCCGAGCGCAACTTCACCCGGATTCTGGACGAGGTGACCACCATCTCGCCGTACCTGGATGGCGGGAACGTCCTGGCCATGGACGATCCGGAGCTATTCAAGTATCCGGTTGCCTACCTGTCCGAGCCGGGCTTCTGGACCATGACGGCGGCGGAGGAAGAGAATCTGCGAGACTACCTGCTCAAGGGTGGCTTCCTCATCGTGGATGATTTCGCGGGCCCCGACTGGTACAACTTCCAGGATGTGGTGGAGCAGTTGCTGCCAGGCCACCGGCTGATCCCGCTGGAGGTGGAGCACCCCATGTTCGACTCGTTCTTCCATATCGAGTCGCTGGACATGGCTCACCCCAACTATCGCGGATACAGGGCCCTGTACTTCGGCATCTTCGAGGATAACGACCCGCTGGGCCGACCCATGATGGTGGTCAACTACAACAACGACATCGGGGACTACTGGGAATGGTCGGACGCCGGCTGGATTCCCATCGAGATCTCGAACGAAGCGTACAAGATAGGCGTGAACTACATCGTTTACGTCATGACCCACTGAACAGGAGTGGAGATGAACTCGAATCCGGATGCGGGTGTGCTCGACATAGACACGGATACCGGGACTCTTGATGCTGCCGATGACCTGGAGCTGGCGGACCGACTGCAGGAGGCCACCGGCCGGGCGGTCAGCGAGCTCGGCAAGGTCATCATCGGGCAGGGTGAGGTAGTGGACCAGGTGCTGCTGTCGCTGCTTGCCGGCGGCAACAGCCTGATTGTCGGTGTGCCCGGTCTCGCCAAGACGCTCCTCATTCAGACCCTGGCCGACGTGCTGGATCTGGACTTCTCGCGCATCCAGTTCACGCCTGATCTCATGCCGTCGGACATCACGGGAACCGACATCATCCAGGAGAATCCGGAGTCGGGGAAACGCGAGCTGGTGTTCGTGCAGGGACCGCTGTTTGCCAACATCGTGCTGGCCGACGAGATCAACCGCACTCCGCCCAAGACGCAGGCCGCGCTGCTGGAAGCGATGCAGGAGCACCGCGTCACGATTCAGGGCCGCACGTACCGGCTGGAGGAGCCGTTCTTCGTGCTGGCGACCCAGAACCCGATCGAGCTGGAGGGCACGTATCCGCTTCCGGAGGCTCAGCTGGATCGGTTCATGTTCGAGATCGATATCGGCTACCTGCCGGAGGACGAGGAGCTGGAAGTCGTGCTGGCCACCACGGCCATTCAGGGCGAACGGCCCCAGGTCGCGATGTCGGGTGCGGACATCGCCGCCTTCCAGCAGCTGGTCCGGAAAGTGCCCATCTCCCACTCCGTGGCCATGCACGCCGTGCAGCTGGCGCGCGCCACACGTCCGCATGCCGAGGATGCGCCGGACTTCATACGCGAGTACGTGGCGTACGGGGCCAGCGTGCGCGCCGCCCAGTACCTGGTGCTGGGAGGCAAGGCCCGGGCTCTGATGAAGGGTCGTTACCACGTCAGCTTCGAAGATGTGCGGGCGCTGGCCCACCCTGTGTTCAGGCACCGCATCCTGACCAACTTCCACGCGGAGTCGGAGAAGGTTGCCACCGGTGAGCTGGTTGACCGTCTGCTGGAGACAGTCGACACTCCGCGCTCCGGAATGTAGGGAAGGGACCGGGACCGCCATGCACCCGCGTCAGGCCTCCGCCGCCAGAGTCACACCGGGGAGTCGATTCATCGATCCCGATGTGCTGATGCGAATCGACGATCTCGAGCTGATTGCCCGCACGGTCGTCGAGGGCTTCATCAGCGGGTTGCACCGCTCGCCATTCCTTGGTTTCTCGCTCGACTTCGCCGAGCATCGTCCCTATATGCCCGGCGACGACATCCGTCGGATCGACTGGCGTCTGTTTGCGCGCACGGACCGGTTCTACGTCAAGGAGTACGAGGCGGAGACCAACGCCAGCGTGTTCTTCGCGCTGGATGTCTCCAGATCCATGGACTTCGCGAGCGGAGGCATCACGAAGCTGGACTACGGCCGGTTTCTAGCGGCCAGTCTTGCCTACATGTCTGCGGAACAACGGGATCGGGTAGGGTTCGCGTCGTTCGATTCGGACGTGATCGATCGAGTGCCTCCCTCGGCGCGCCATCGCCACCTGGTGCTTCACTCCATCGACCGCATCCGTCCCGGGGGGGAGGGCGAGCTGGCCCTTCCACTGGCAAAGATCGGCGAAAGCCTGACGCGTCGCGGCATCGTGGTCTTGATCTCCGACCTGTATGACGAGCCACGGCGGGTAATGGACGCGGTCAACGGATTGCGCAGCAAGGGAAACGACATCGCGGTCTTCCACATACTGGATCCGGCGGAGCTCCGCTTCCCGTTCGAGGCGCCGAGCAGCTTCGAGGATCTGGAGACGGGAGAGCAGGTTCCGGTCACGCCCGAAGTGATGCACGAGGAGTACCTGGAGATGATCGGAGAGCACACGCGTGAGCTCACACGCGAGATGCTCCGGAACGAAGTGGACTATGCGCTCCTGGACACCTCCAGGCCGCTGGACCATGCGTTGTTCCACTTCCTGTCGCACCGCGAAAGACGGATCAGGGGGCGCTGATGTCGTTTCTGACCCCGCTGTTTCTGGCGGGACTGGCCGTCATCGCGGTGCCGGTGCTCATCCACCTGACGCAACGGTCAAAGAGCCAGGTGACGCAGTTCCCTTCGGTGATGTTCCTGGACCGAGTGCCGTTTCGCACCAACCAGCGGCGGCGTATCCGGCATCCCCTCCTGCTCGCCCTCCGGATTCTGGCGATCACACTCCTGGCCGCCGGCTTCGCACGTCCGTTCATCGCCGGCCTGGCGGGCTCGAACGCGGCGGAGGGCGAAGCGCGGGAGGTCGTGTTGCTGATCGACCGATCTCTGAGCATGGGATACGGCGACCGATGGGAGCGAGCCCTCGCCGCGGCTCGTGAGACCGTAGGTGAACTGACGGCCCAGGATCGGACTTCGCTCATCTTCTTCGCCGATCGGGCCGAAGCGGTCACACGCTCCAGCGGAGATCATCTGGTGCTTCAGAGAGGCCTGGACGGGGTCCAGCCCGGCTCCGGAATCACTCGCTTCGACCCCGCCCTCCGGCTGGCCGGGAGGATACTGGATGAATCGGAGCTTCCGAACCGAGAGATCGTGCTGATCAGCGACTTCCAACGCGTCGGCTGGCCCACCGCGTCCAGCGTGGAGCTTCCGGAGCGGACGCTGCTGAGACCCGTGGATCTGTCCGAACCCGAGCCGTCCAACCTGGCCGTCACGGATCTGACGTTCCGGAGGGAAGCCACCACCGGCCAGACGCGCGTCACGGCCACGGCCCGCGTATCGAACATGGGGCCGGCGCCCGCCGCCGCCGTCGAAGTATCTCTTGTCGTGGGAGAGCGTGCGATCGCGACCCGGGCCGTGGACCTGGGTCCGCACGCGTCCGCCAGCGTGTCGTTCCCGGGCCTGGCCTTGCCGGACTCACCGGGACGGGGAGGCTCTCCTCGGACCAGCTGCTCAAGGTCCTGATCGTGGAACCGGGCGGGGGGCGCGACCGGGGGCTGTTCCTTCGCGAAGCGCTGTCCATCGGTGATCAACCGCCCATGGAAGTGCGGACCCGCCGGCCAAACTCGTTGAGCGCCGACGAGTTGCGGGACCAGTCGCTGGTCATCCTGAACGATGCAGTGTTTCCGGCGGGTGCCGCGGGCCGGGCGCTGAGAAGCTGGGTGGAGGCGGGTGGCGGTCTGATCGTGGTCGCGGGGAGCCGGAGCGATCCGTCCGCGTGGAACGAAGGTGCGGATCTGCTGCCGGGGACCGGAGGCGGTCTGATCGATCGGACAGGCGACGCGGGGGCGGTTCTCTCGTACCTGGACTTCGATCACCCGACGTTTGAGCTGTTCAGAGAGCCCCGCAGCGGTGATTTCTCCCAGGCTCGCTTTCTCCGCTACAGGGATTTCCGTCCGAACGCGGAAGCCGCCGTTTTGGCCCGCTTCGACGACGGGAGAATCGCGCTGGTCGAAGGACGGTACGGAAGCGGCGTCGTGGCCGTCTGGACATCGACCCTGGACCGATTCTGGAACGACCTGGCGCTGCAGCCTGTATTCCTCCCGTTCGCGCAGAGGTTGGCGCGACACGTGGCCGGGTACCAGGAAGCCAGGCGCTGGTATCGGGTCGGTCAGGTCATCGACCTGGTGGAGCTGGCTTTCGGCGATTCGGACACCCGGGGCGCGAGCGGCGCCTTGCGGGAGGCGGCCGGGCCGCAGGTGGCAGAGTGGGTGCTTACCGCGCCTTCCGGAGACAGGCAGCTGGTCGAGCTGGCGGACCAGCCGCTGCTAATCGGGATCGACGAAGCCGGCTTCTACGAGCTTCGCCCGCGAGACGGGGGCGGTTCGGCCCTTTCGTTCGCGGCGAACCCGGAGCTGGAGGAATCGGATCTCTCTCCACTGGATCCGGCCGAGCTGGCAGCCGCCACCCTGGCCATGCTGGAAGGGCAGGAGGACTCCGCTCCGGAAAAGGTCGCGGTCGATGCCGGCGTCGCCGGTGTAGAGGAGGCGGACACCAGAAGCGAGCTCTGGTGGTTTCTGATGCTGGGGGCCGGGATCCTGCTGGCGGCCGAGACGTTCCTCTCCAATCGTCTGTCACGGTCGCGCCGACCGGGAAGGACGGGGGCCAGGGCGACAACACGCCCCGCCTGATGTGTGAGCCGAGAAAGGCAGTGTGATGAAACGAAGTAGACGACCGGAACCTCGGGAAGAGCTGGCCCGCGTCATCCGCTCCGTCCGCCGGAGATGGAGACTCCGCCGCGTGCTGAGAGGCCTGGCCGTGGTGCTGGCGGCTGGTCTGGTCGTGTTCCTGTTCTCCACGTTCGGTATCGACAGGCTGCGCTTCGACCCGGGCGCCATTCTGGCGTTCCGTATCATTTCATGGCTGTCGCTGGCGGTCCTGGTGGTGTGGTTCGTCATCCGTCCGCTCCTCCGACGTGCGCCCGACGAGCGGGTGGCCCTGTACCTGGAAGAGAACGAGCCATCGCTCCAGTCCTCAGTGCTCAGCGCGGTGGCCGCGACCAGCGAGTCAGCGCTCGGATCCGCCGGCGACGAGACCATGGATGAACGCGGCTTCTCGCCACTGTTGACGCGGGGTCTGATAGAGCGAGCCGCGCAGCGCGTCCGCGATGTGGACGAAGGGCGCAGGGTAGACGGTCGCCGCCTGCGCAGTTCCTCCGCATGGCTGGCCGGCGCCCTGACCGCTATCGCGGCTACCTGGCTCCTGAGCCCCGGCTTTCTCGGGAACGCCGGCCCGCTGCTGCTGCGGCCCTGGACATCCGCCGACGCAGCCAGTCCGTATTCGATCCACGTGGAGCCCGGCAACACCCTGATCGCGCGGGGCGCGGACCAGGCGATTACCGCCGCCACGGTGGGTTTTGAGACGCAGGAAGTGGAGATCGCGGTCCGGCGCGGCCAGGCGCTGGCTTGGGAGCGCTGGCTCATGTCTCCCGACCCGGAAGCCGGCGGCTTCGAGATCCTCCTCTTCGACGTGAGCGAGACGACCGAGTACCTGGTCGAAGCGGAAGGCGACCTGGAGTACCGCTTCCCGTCGTACACGGGTCTCATGCCGCAGCTGGTGGAGGACGGCGGGGATATCGCGGCTCTGCGCGGGACCGAGGTCGGGCTGCTCATCACTCCCACCCTCCCGGTCGAGGCCGGGCGGATCGTGTTCGACACGGCCGAAGACTCGATTCAAGCGATAGACCTGGTCCCGGCCGAAGGCGGTCTGACGGCTACGATCCGGGTCGAGACGGAGAGATTCTACCGGGTAGAGCTCCAGGGCCCGACCGGGAGCTTCGTGGTGGCCTCTCCCGACTACCTGATCGAGCCGCTGGACGACCAGCCGCCGGCCGTGCGGATCACGGAGCCGGGCCGGGACACTCGCGTGAGCACCATCGAGGAAGTGTTCACGGAAGTGGAGGCGGAGGACGACTACGGCGTGGGCCGAGTCGAGCTGGTCTACTCCGTGAACGGCGGCGAGGAGCAGAGTATCACGCTTCACGCCAGCTCGCGTGGCGGTCAGCAGAACGTATCGCGCGGCCACACGTTCTTCCTGGAGGAGATGGCGCTGGAGCCCGGAGATTTCATCGCCTACCACGCCCGCGCCACGGATCTGAACAGCCTGGGCGGCGCCCAGACGGAGACGTCGGACCTGTACTTCCTGGAGATCCGGCCGTTCGACCAGACATTCCGGCAGGCGGACCAGGGCCAGGCGCCCGGACAGGGTCAGGGCGGCGGAATGAACTCGGGACTCTCGGAACAGCAGAAGCAGATCGTGGCGGCCACGTTCAACCTGCTGCGAGACGAGGACGAGTACGACGGAGACCAGGCGGCCGAGAACTACGCGACGCTGGCGCTGCTTCAGGGACGACTGCGCGAGCAGGTAGAGTCCATCGTGCAGCAGATGGCGGCGCGAGGCGTAGCCGCGGATTCCACTTTCCTGACCATCGCGGAGGAGCTTCCCCAGGCGGCCGAGGCGATGTCGAGGGCTGAGGTGCGGCTGGGTGAGAAACGCGGCCAGGATGCGCTCCCGCCGGAACAGGAGGCGCTGCAACACCTGCAGCGGGCCGAGGCGGCGTATCGCGAAGTCCAGGTCAGCATGGAGCAGGGCGGCGGCGGAGGTGGAGGTGGTGGTGGCGGCCCGCAGGCGGAAGAGCTGGCGGACCTGTTCGAACTGGAGCTGGACAAGCTCCGCAACCAGTACGAGAGCGTGCAGCGCGGAGAGCGTCGGGAGAGAGACGCCCAGGTGGATGAGGCGCTGCAGCGTCTCCAGGAGCTGGCGCGCCGGCAGCAGCAGCTGAACGAAAGAGCGCGGGCCCAGAGCGGTGGTGCGGGCGGCGGTCGCGCCAGCCAGAACCAGCTCATCGACGAAACCGAAGAGCTATCACGCGAGTTGGAGCGACTGGCGCGCCAGGACGAGCGGCCCGAATTGGAGCAATCCGCACGCCGGCTGCAGGATGCCGCCGATGCCATGCGGCGAGCCACGGCGCGGGGCGAGAGCGGGCAGGCCGAGGGATCGGAGGCCCTGGATGGCCTGCGCGAAGCGCGGCGGTTGCTCGAGAATCGGCAGGCGGCAGCCCTGGAGCGCGAGGTAGAGGACGCGGTCCAGCGCGCCGAGCGCATCGCGGAGAAGCAGGAGAGCATTTCGGAAGAGATGAACCGCTTGAGCCGGGAGGCCGAGCGCGGGGGCACGGCACCGGAGCGCGAGCGTGAGCTGGCGGAGCGCAAGCAGCAGCTGGCCGGCGAAGTGGCAGGCCTGGAGTCCGACCTGGATCGCATGGCGCGCGAAAGCCGGCGTGAGCAGCGCGGCGTGTCGGAGGAGCTCCAGGGTGCGGCCAACTCGATACGCGACAACAAGCTGAAGGAGAAGATTCTCTACTCCCGTGGGCTCATTGGCGACCCGTCCGGTGAGTACGCCCGCAATTTCGAGGAGGAGATCAGCTCCAATGCGGACGAGGTGCGGGACAGGCTGGAGGCGGCACAGCAGGCCTTCGGAGAGTCCGACCCGCGTCGGCTGGATCGCCAGCTGGACGAAACGCGCGATCTGGTTCAGGGCCTGGAATCCCTGCAGGAGCGTCTCCGCCAGCGCGGCGAGACCGGCGAGGAGCAAGCAGGCGCCGGTGATGGCCAGCCAAGCCAGGGCGAACAGGGCCAGAGTGGTGAAGGTCAAGAAGGCCAGCAGGGCCAGGGTGGCCAGGGAGGTGAGGGTCAAGAAGGCCAGCAGGGGCAGGGTGGCGATCGCCCGACCGGTCAGCCCGGTGCTACGCCCTCACCCGGAGGCGAAGGGCCGGGCGGCTTCAGTGCGGAAGATGTGCGGCAGTTTCAGCAGGAGTTTCGGCAGCGCCGGGCCGACGCGGAGCAGCTCCGGGACGAGTTGGCCCGCGAGGGGGTCGATGTCGGCGAGCTGGACGATGCCATAGCCCGCTTGCGGGAACTGGACGACGCCCGGGTCTACCAGGATCTGGCCGAGATCGAGCGGTTGCAGGACGCGGTGCTGCTGGGTCTGAAGGACTTCGAGTTCTCGCTGCGGCGACAGGTCGTGGGTCCCGAAGCTGACCGACTGTTTCTATCCGGATCGGAGGAAGTGCCCGACGAATACCGCGAACTGGTGGAGCAGTACTACCGCTCGCTGTCCGAGGATGATGGATCGTCGGACGACGGTGGAGGATAGCCGCCGCCGTCCGACGCGCCGGGCTGGATTGCGGACCAGCTAAACCGTGTGTTTGCGCAGCTCGTGCTTGAGACGGTGGATCCTGCGGCGAATGATCTTGAGCTCCCTGCTGTCTCCGGCCGCAAGCGCCGCGTCGCGCTTCACCTTGAGCTTCCGGATCTCCTTCTTGACCCGCTTCTTGTTGATCCCGACCACCTCGTGGTGCTCGTGCGCCTCGATGCCCAGGGCTTCGCAGAGGATAGGTAGCAGCTCCTCCTTGTGCATGGTTCGAAAACCATGCAGCGGCCCGTAGTCGCCGAGCTCTTCTGCCATGTCGCGCAGACTGGCCACCTTCATCTTGTGCAGCTCTGCGTAGGTATGCTCCATGAGTCCCCCGATCAGACCATTCCTACCAACCGTGCAATCAGAGCTCCACGGCCCCCGGAGCCGCAGAGCCAACTCCTCAACATAGGGTGAAAGCGCTCGCTCCGCAGGGCGGTTGGCATTGCCGGGCAGACACAAAGTGAGTATTTACTTATGAGCCTGAGGGTCGCGTCCGCAAGCGGGCCCGGCCAGCGCGTATGCGCGTGTCCAGAACGGGTGTAAGGTGAAACGAATGCGGGAGTTACGAAGCAAGCAGACAGCCTCGGACGCGGCAGCAGGCGTCCGCAAGCGGCAGTACAAGACGGCTCGGAAACGGCGGCGGGAGATTACCACGGCCACCCTGGAGATTCTGTCCGAGCAGGGAATGCACGCCTGGACCACTTCGGCACTGGCCGCCCGGGTGGGCGTGTCCGAAGCGACCCTGTTCCGACACTTCAGGTCGAAGGACGAGATTCTGATCTCGGCGTTCCGAGATCTGGTTCAGTCGATCAAGAGCCGGGTCGCGGAGTTCGACGGACCGGGCGCGCCGTGGGAGCGGGTCAGGGGCCTGGTCTTCCACGTTCTCGATTTCGTGCAGGAGACGGGCGGAGGGCCGCTCATCATCATGACGGGAGAGGCCATCCGAATCCTTCCGGCCGTGCGCGAGGACGTGCTGGAAACACGATTGCTCTTCCGCGACAAGCTCATTGAGTTGGTGCAGGACGCGCTGGTGGACGTGGACCGACAGGAAGAGCTCCGCGCCGGTGACGTGGCGGACTTGATCATCGCCGTCGTGCATTCGACAGGACTCCGCTGGGTCCTGTCCGATGGCACCATCTCGCTGCGCGAGACGGCAGGTCGCATGCTGGATGTCGTGGCCCATTACTGGGGTGGACGGGAGGTGGAAGCATGAGGTCTGGAGCGAGGCTGATCGCCGCCGGCCTCCTGGTCGGGCTGACCGTTCCGTCGGTCCTGGTCGCACAGGAAAACACCGACTACCTGTCGTTGCGCGCCGCTGTGGAACGTGGGCTGGCGCGCTACCCGTCCGTGCGGGCAGCCCGGGCCGGTGCGGATGCAGCGCAGGCCGCAGTGGGGCAGGCCACCGCCGACTGGTTCCCCGCGATTGCGCTGGACGCCAGCATCACACGGTTCTCCGACCCGATGTTGGTGTATCCCATTCACGCGTTCGAGCTGGAGCAGATCCCGCCCTTCGACCCGACGCTCACCCGGGCTTCCGGACTGCTGAGCTACACCCTGTTCGATGGATTCGCGCGATCCGCCCGTGTGCGAACGGCTCGGGCCGATCAGGGCGTGGCCGCGGCGGATGTGATGGGATCCGAACAGGAGGTCACAGCCAGGGTCGCCAACGCCTACCTGGATGTGTTGGGCAAGCGGGAGGTTCTGGATGCCCATGATCAGCGGCTGGTGGCACTGCGGTCCGAGCTTGATCGGGTTCAGCAGTTGCTGGACGCGGGACGGGCAGCTCGCCTGGAAGTCCTGCGTGTGGAAGCCGAACTGGCATCCTCTCAGGCGGATCGTGTGGCAGCGGCCATAGCGCTGGATGTCGCGGAGCGGGAGCTCGGGCGGCTCATCGAAGCGCCCGTGACGAACACGCGAAGCGAGCGCCTGGATCCGCTGACGCTAAGAGAGGCTGGTCCGACACTCGCACTGCCCAACCTGGTGGAGCGAGCGGTAGTCGCGAATCCGCTGGCCGAGCGTTCGCGACGGCAGAGAGATGCCGCCGCCGCCGCCGTATCAGCCGCCAACAGCTCCTGGTGGCCCAAGCTGGGTCTGACAGGCCGGTTGATCGACTACGGCAGTCCGAACACGGACCACAGACTCGAGTGGGACGTCGGACTGGCCATTCAGTGGCCGGTGTTCACCGGTCTCAAGCGCAGCAGGTCTGCCGAGCGGGCCACGGCGCAGCTACGTGCGGCGGACGAGGGTCTCCGGCTGGCGGAGCTGCAGATAGCACAGTCGGTGGACCGGGCATACTCCGTCGTGCGGGAGGCCAACGCCCGGGTGGCCAGTCTGCGAGTTGCCGTCGCGAGCTTCGAAGAGGTCACACGGATCGAACAGCTGCGGCTCGATACCGGGACGGGCGTGCAGACGGATTTCCTGCGCGCGGAGGCGGAGTTGCTGGTGGCTCGGGCCGGTCTGGCCGAGACCCGGCATCTGGAGATGATGGCTCATGTGGAGTTGGCCAGAGTGCTGGGCGAGCTCAGCCCGGGTTGGCTGACCGACAATCTGGAGATCGACCGATGAGCGGGAGACGACGACCACCGATCCCCTTGCTGATTCTGATCCTGGCTGCCGCGGCCCTCGCGCTGTGGGTCGGCGTGCTGAGGCCGGATCCGGATCGCGACAACCTTCTCTCTTCCGGCACCGTGGAAGCCACGGAGGCGCATCTAGGCTTTCAGGCAGCCGGACGGATAGAGATCATTGCCGTCCGAGAAGGCGACCGGGTCGAGCCCGGACAGGAGCTGGCGCGATTGGACCAGGCCGAGATAGTGGCCCGTAAGGCGCAGGCAGAAGCGCAAGTCCGCGTGGCCCGTGCAATGCTTCGGGAGCTTGAGACCGGTTTCCGGTCTGAGGAGATTGCCCAGGCACGGGCCGGCCGGGACGCGGCCGCCGAACGGTTCGCCGATGCCGTCCGGGATCTCGAGCGGGCGCGGGTGCTGTTCGAAGGTGGAGCGATCAGCCAGGAGGCGCTCGACAAGGCAGCGCTTGCACACCAGGTGGCCCGGACGCAGCTGGATACGGCCGAACAGCAGGTTCAGCTCTTCGAGAGCGGGCCACGCCGAGAGAGGATCGAAGGCCAGCGCGCCCAGCTAGCGGCAGCGGAGGCCTCGCTGCGGGCGGTCGAGGCTGCCATGGAATACTCGACCATCAAGGCTCCGTTTGCCGGAGTCGTCACCGTGCGGCACGCGGAGCCGGGAGAGATCGTGTCACCGGGAGTGACGGTGCTCACGATCACGAATCCGGACGATCGCTGGGTGCGCATTTACGTCCGGCAGGACCGGATCGGCGCCGTCAAGCTGGGAACCGCGGCCACCATCACCTCCGACACGTATCCCGAGCGCGAGGTGCCCGGTGAGGTGATCTTCATTGCCACGGAGGCCGAGTTCACGCCGAAGAACGTGCAGACCACAGAAGAGCGGGTGAAGCTGGTATTCGCGGTCAAAGTGCAGATCACCGGCGATCCTGCGCAGGACCTGAAGGCCGGGATGCCGGCGGATGTCCGCCTGCCGCTGGAGGAATCGTGACAGGCTCTCCGGAGCCTGCCGTACGACTGACCGGGCTCCTCCGCCGGTTTGGCGACCTGTCGGCCGTGGATGGGCTGACTCTTTCCGTAGACCGCGGTGAGCTGTTCGGACTGGTCGGGCCGGACGGGGCGGGGAAGACCACTACCCTGCGCATGCTTGCCGGTGTGCTGTCACCCACGGGCGGCGATGCCATCGTTCTGGGCCACTCCATGCTCTCGGACCCGGAGGGCGCCAAGTCGGAAGTGGCGTACATGTCTCAGCGCTTCGGGCTCTATACGGATCTCACCGTCCGGGAGAACCTGGATTTCTACGCGGATCTGTATAGCGTGCCAAAGCCCGAACGGGCCACGCGGCTCGAACGGCTGTTTCATTTCTCGGGTCTGGAGCCGTTTCAGGACCGCCTCGCCGGGAAGCTGTCCGGAGGAATGAAACAGAAGCTCGGGCTGTCCTGCGCCCTCATCCATCAACCACAGCTACTGCTGCTGGATGAACCTACGTTTGGCGTGGATCCCATTTCCCGGCGGGACCTGTGGCTCATCGTCCACGAAATGGTGGCCCAGGGGGTGACCGTGATCGTGAGCACCGCCTACATGGACGAGGCGGAACGTCTGGATCGAGTGGCCCTGTTGTACGAAGGTCGACTGCTGGCGCTGGACCAGCCGCGCGTACTGCAGAGCAGCCTGGCCAACCGGTTGCTGGCCGTGCGCGTGGACCGTGCCCGGGAGGCTCGGGCGTACCTGGCAGGACACCCTGCCGTGAACTGGTCTGCGGTGTTCGGCGACAGGGTGCACGCGGTCGTGGCGGACGCGACTCGCGAGGCCCCCACTCTACGAACCGCCCTGTCGGAAGCGGGCTTCCGGGATCCCCAGGTGAGTCCGTTGGCGCCGTCGATGGAGGACGTATTCATGGATCGGACGGCGGGCGCCGAGTCGGCCGCAGAAGAGCGGCTGCGCGGTGGCTGAGAGTCAGCACGGCTCGTCCGGGCCGGCAGTGCGGGCCCAGGCGCTGTCGAAGCATTTTGGCGACTTCGTGGCAGTGGACCGGGTGACGTTTGAAGTCAGCCGGCGCGAGATCTTCGGCTTCCTGGGCCCGGCCAGTGTGGCGGGGCACGACATAGACACCGAGCGCGAGGCCATTCGCCGCACTATCGGCTACATGTCGCAGCTGTTCTCTCTCTATCCGGACCTGACAGTGGAGGAGAACATCCTGTTCTTCTCCCGGCTCTACGGCGTAGCCCGGGCACGCCGCGCGGAGCGTCGTGACTGGGTGCTCGAGATGGCGGGACTGCTCGACCACAGATCCCGCCTTACGGGCCAGCTCCCACTGGGCTGGAAGCAGCGGCTGGCGCTCGGGTGCGCAGTGCTGCACGAGCCATCGATCCTGTTTCTGGACGAGCCGACGTCCGGCGTGGATCCCAACTCCAGGCGGGCGTTCTGGGAGCTGATCTACAGCCTCACCGACGTGGGAACGACGGTGTTCGTGACCACTCACTACATGGAGGAGGCGGAGTACTGCCACCGGCTGGCTCTCATGAACCGGGGAGCCCTGATCGCACTGGACACGCCGGCCGGACTTCGATCAGGAATGGAGGTGCCGATTCTGGAAGTCCGTACATCGGACACCGTGCGTGCCCTGGAGGTCGTCGCGCGCACGGCAGGTGTCACGGACGCGGCTATGTTCGGGCGGGCGCTGCACGTCACGGTGCGGGATGTGGCGGAGGCGCATAGTGCGATCGAGACCGGCCTGCGCGCCGCCGGCATCGAGCTGCGCGGTCTAGAGAGAATTGTACCATCGCTGGAGGATGTGTTCGTCGCGCGCGTCCGCGCAGCCGGCGGCGCTCCCACCGACTGATGAAACCGTGTTGCCCAGGAGTGTGTGCTGTCGATGATATCGTGGTGCCGATGAGTTTGTGCCGCCGATGAACCTGCGCCGCCTGTGGGCCGTTGCCCGCAAGGAGACCATCCAGCTGCGCCGCGACCCGCGGAGCCTGTTGATGGGCTTCGCCATGCCGGCCCTCCTGCTGGTCCTGTT
>JBDHIQ010000109.1:0-13408 GCA_039587395.1 Gemmatimonadota bacterium | reverse complement strand
CCCTGCGTGAGCCCGTGAAACGCGGAACGCACGGCTTCCGGTTCCAGGACGAGACTCAGAAGACGAAATGTATGCTCCAGGCTCAGCTCACCGCGCACTCCAACGCGCTCCACTACCAGCTCGTCGTCGGGTGGATCCGACTCGTCCAGCAGCCGTTGGAGCTCCCAGACCGGCCGCTCCTTTCCCAGCTCCGACCGCACGGCCTCCCAGACCATCTCCCGCCAGTCGCGAGCGGACAGCTCACTCGCGGCACGGCGACGGCGTACCAGTCCGATGGTCGCTCGGTAGCGGACTTCAAAGCGTGGCGCGGTGATGACATCAAGCAACGCGTCATCGGCCGCAGCTGAACGATAACGGGCCAGGACCCTGGGTATGCGCCTGCGGATCACGAAGTCCGTGGCATCGTCACGAATCGTCGCGGTCAGATGCGGAAGCGCCTCCCTTTCGATCCCGCGCAGGATAGCCACCGCCTGTTCATAGAACGCGTCTCGAGCCAGCAAACGGGTAAGCGCGGGTACGTGCGTGGCGTCCCACGTGTCCGTCTGCGTGAGCGCCTCCAGGACCTGGCTGGAACGTGAGGATCCCAGAAGCACCAGTACATCCCGTGGGGTGGCAGCGACCGGCTCGGATTCGGACGCGTGAGCGTCGTCTCCCGCGCCGCTGCCTTCGGCTCCGGCCCGTGCCTGCTCGATGGCTGCGGTTGCCCTGGCCGCCACCGCCGAGATCTCGGTCGTAGCGGTGGCCACGCCGCTTTCCTCGAGCAGAGGACGGATGTCGATGTGAGTGAAGCTGACGCTGAGCAGGTCCCTCTGGTCGCCCTCTCCTCCCGCCTCAGCCCGGCCCGCGTGGAGCTGGTCGGTCACAGTCTCCACGTAGGTGGTCCCCATGCGGCGACTGAGGTAGAGGAAGTATACCGCCAACAGAGCGACAAATATGGACAGGTAGCGGGACGGGAAGCCCGGGATGGTCACCCAGAGGAGCACGATCGCCGCGCCAGTACCCTCTCCGACCGCGTCGACCACGGAGTCGATGAACGTCTTCGTCTTGCGCCGAATATCGTCCGGAATCGGGACCCAGAGGACCTCAAGGGCCGCGCGGTGCAGAGATTTGCGCAGCGAGTTGTCGGCGCCTCGCACCAGGGTTGCCAGAACCAGGCTCGGGATCAACAGGAGACCGGCCGAGCCCAGCAGCAGGGTGAGCGGGAGAATGGCCAGCGTGATGCCCAGACCGGCCGACGCCAGGAGCCTCCCGGCAAGCAGCACCTGCACGAGCAGCGACACACCGCCCGTCCACCCGTAGAAAGCGCCGAAGAACCCCGCCAGGGAGACCCCGGGGTCTGTGCTGGCGGCGAAATTGGCCTGGGCCAGCTCCTTGAACTGGTAGTCGATCAGGGTGCTTGCCACCGTGGCCACGAAAACGATGAGCGCGATGGTCCTCAGGTGGCGGGATCGCGTCGCGTCGCC
This sequence comes from Gemmatimonadota bacterium, assembly GCA_039587395.1. GTDB lineage: Bacteria > Gemmatimonadota > Gemmatimonadetes > Palauibacterales > Palauibacteraceae > JBDHIQ01. The sequence goes on along the minus strand of JBDHIQ010000109.1, from coordinate 11,945 downwards.
GAGACCTCGCCACACGGAGGCCTGACCGCCCGTCCGGTCCTTGCCTGATGGAGCGGCCGTGCCCGGCAGCCTCGGCAACGCCATCTCGACCAGAAAGAACAGGCCCAGGATGACGATCAGGCCCGGGACAAGCGTACTCAGCCCCACGTTCCCCGCGACCACGGCCAGAGTGTTCCCGGTGACCATCGCGCCGAGAGTGCCACCGGCTCCGATCAGGCCGAACAGCCGCTTTGCACCACGGACCGGAAACAGTTCGGCCGTGACCAGCCAGAAACCCGAGGTCAGGAGCAAGGCGCCCAGGGCGACCAGCAGGTAGAACAGAACCACGGCTGCCGGAGAGCGGGTTGTCGCCCACCCCGCAACGCCGATCCCGATGGCCAGGACGACCATGACTCCCTTGAGGACCGTTTGCGGGCTCCGCCGTGAGATCAACCGGGCGAACGCAGCTACCGTCGGCACGCTGAGCAATGCTACCGCCGCGGTGATGTATGGCAGGGTCTCGACTGGAAACGTGGTCAGATAAAGGGCTTCACGCAGTGAGCGGCCCAGGATGAGAAACGAGATGACCAGGAAGGCGCCGAAGAAGGAAAGCACCACCTTGCGCACTTCGTCAGGTCGGATATCGAGCCAGTCAGCAAGTCGGTTCATAAGATCCACAACCTATCAGTGCCGGTGTGGCCGGAGAATGATTTTGTCGGCCGTACCCTGCCGGGCGGTATTGCGTCCAGTCACGCCGTTGGGCCAATTGCTCGAGCGGCCATGTTGGATCGTAGACCCTGTGACGATCCCGGCCGAGAGCGACGAGCAGAGCGCTCGCCCGCCAACTTCGATACAGCTACTGGAGGCCAGAGTGCGACGCCTTTCCGCTTCCACCTGCGCATTTTCCCTCGGCAGCATCGCGACGTTCCTGGTCCTTGGGCTGCTTGGCCGGCCGGCCGGGGCGGAAGCTCAGGAGATCCCGCGCACGGAGTACCTGCGCTACGTCCCGCTGGAGGACCCGCGGATCATCCGGCAGACGGAGGCGAGCGCCCGACTGCACCTCTACGGGGACCGGTCATCCTTCGACTACGTGGACATCGACCCGATAGACGGGATGGATGACCACCGCGCCGAGGTCCTCCATGAGCTCGGGGTACGCTTCGCACCCTTCATGGTGCAAAACACAGAGGCTATCCCGATGGATTTCAAGCTGTTCGGCCGGGGGAGCCCGTTGCCGCTGCACATAGACACCTGGAACACGGCGATGGGCCTCGACCTGGCTCGCTTCGAATCCATTGACTGGCTGAACGTGGCGTCCGATCCCTGCAGTGCCGGCAACCCGACCGCCGATGACTGCACCTTGCTGCGGTTGCTCGAGGACTTCCACCCGGACAACCCGGCGAGTGCACCCGAGCGCACGGCCGCTATCGAGGCCCAGTCGAAGCCGTTCCGGGTCATGTGGGTTGATTTCCCGGGCCAGGATCCCCTGAGCTGGAAGGAGCACTTCGAGAATCCGTTCACGAACAAGCTGCGCGAGCAGTACCGCGGCTTCCTCAAGACGTACGTGCACCCGTTCCTGGAAGAGGTCGAGGGTCTGCAGGGGTCCGAGGGATACCAGCTGGTTCTCCAGTACTGGTTCTTCTATCCCTACAACGATGGGGGCAACAACCACGAGGGCGACTGGGAGCACATCCACGTCATCGTGACGCCAAAGAGCCGGGTCACACAGCCCGCTCTGTCCAAAGAAGACCTGCTCCGACTGCTGGACGGCGACTATCTGGAGTCGGAAGGTGATGACCAGCTCGTCATCAAGCGGGTCGAGTATTACTTCCACTCCAAGGTGGCCACCTTCGACTACAGTTCGCCCAACGTCTACCAGCCCCGGGCCGATTGGGAGGAGGAGACCGGGAATCGGGTGGCGGAGTACTCCGGCGAAGAGATGTTCTGGAAGTTCACGCGTGGCCTGGCGTACGAGGACCTCGAGGAGACCCGGGTCAACACGCACCCGGTGGCCTACATCGGCGCCGACAACAAGGGTCTCGACCAACTTCTGGCCTCACCGGGAGGCCGCAACCGGGACTCGCACGGCACGTTTCCCACACCCGCGCTCTACAAGGACATCGGCCCGCTGGGTGCGGCCGAGAACATCACGAACTTCTTCGATCACAAGAAGTACTTTGCAGGCGACGAGTCAGCCGTGAGTCGGATCAACCGGTTCAACCGGGGCGGCGTAGTCTTTCTCGGCGATCCGTCCGTGGTCGAGATCGTTCCCGACTACGAGCGGGTGATCGACCTCGTCATGACCGATGTCGAGGTCCGGCAGGAGTGGGCGTGGCTCATCCTTCCGATGCGCTGGGGTTATCCGGCCACGGAATCGCCGGGAGCGGGGATCGTCGCGCACGCGGAGACGGGCAATCTCTCCATCGTGGGACCGGCGTTCAACACGGGATGGAACCGCTCGGGCGAGAACGTTCAGTACAAAAAGTACGCGGCGCACGCCCTGCCGCGACTGTTCCCGCTCAGCCTGCAGGACAACTTCGTCAACGACTGGGGGTTCCTGAATCTCACGCTCCCGACGCTGGCGATGCTCCCGCCCCTCGACATCATCTGGCGGCTGTTTGCTGCTCCGGTGCGGTTCCTGGTCTCCGACATGGACCCAACACTCTATCCGGCCGAGACCATCCCCTTCCGGTTCGTCGGTCTGAACGCGGGCGTCACCGTGGATCACCTCCCGAACGACTACGTCGAGTTGTTCTTCAATGCCGATCAGACCGATGAGATCATCGTCCGTCTCCTGGAGCACCTGATCGAGAACGGGGCCGATTCGACTACGGCTATTACCACTAGCACGGACTACGTGGAAACGATCGCGGCACCGTTGATACAGGTCCAGTTCTTCATCGGGAGCCATTTCACTTCCACGAATACCGTAAAGCACTCGCGTCCGCAGATGGGGTTCACCACGAACTTCAGCAATATCGAACAGTCGTTCAACGTTACCGGCGAGCTCAACCTGTGGGAGTACCTGGGAAGCCTGCGCTACAGCATCCTCACGGGATCCATACAGCCCTATGCCAAGGCTGGATACGGAATCAGCTGGTACCGGCTGGAGAACGTGTCGACCAACGGCGAGCCCCTGGAGGACCCCGACTCGGAGTGGGTGCGCAAGGCCAAGATCATTCCCCCGGACAACCTGCTGCCCAACACCTGGCACGCGGGCCTCGGCTTCGAGTTCATCGTGGTGAAGAGCTTCTCTCCACTGCCACGAGGCATCGATGTCAGCATCACGGCAGAGTGGCTGTGGCTGACCAACAAGCTGGGTGTCGACTTCGTCGGCACCGACATCGAGACGTTGATCGGCCTCGGGGTGGATCCGCAGGATCTGCCCAGGGAGCGCTGGGTGGGCCGCAACCAGTTCAACTTCCTGCTGACCCTCAGCTTCTGACCGTCGTCCTGGCCACGCTGCCGGCAGGTCGCCCGACCGGCGAGACGCACCGGTCGACTACGGATTCCCACGTAGGGCGTCGGCGCCCTTCGACCGTAGGAATCGGCGCCTTCGGAACGTAGGGAGTCGAGCCGGTACGGCCCTCCCTGAACACCCCGACACCACCTTTACAGGTGGGCGGGTGGGCACCCTCGTCCGGGTCGTGTCATTCCCGGTTTTTGGCGCTAAGATCCAGTGTTGTTTCTTCACTTACGCGCTGAACCGCACACCCCGCGAGGTGAGCATGAGCACGGCACGAAACGGGACGGTCGCAGAAGCCTGTCGGGCCTTCGACAACGACCCTTCCCGCTTGTTGGATATCGTCCTGAGAGTCCAGGACAGTTTCGGACGGGTCGACGGCCCCGCGATCGACAAGATTGCCGATGCGCTGGCTGTCCCCCGGGTGGACGTCGAGAGCGTCGTCTCCTTCTACTCCTTCCTCGACAGCGAGGCCAAAGGGCAGGTGGTGATCCGTCTGTGCAACGACGTCCCCGACATGATGGCGGGCGCCGGGCGGGTTGCGGAAAGCCTGGAAGAGGCGCTCGGAATCCGGTTCGGCCAGACGACGCCGGACGGGCGCTTCACGCTGGAATGGGCTTCCTGCATCGGAATGTCGGACCAGGCGCCTTCGGCGTTCGTCAACGACCTGGTCATCCCCAACATAGCGCCAGGTGCGGCCCGGCGGGCCGTGCAGATGCTGCAGGAACAGGAGGACCTGACGGACCTGCGGAAGCTCCTGATCCGCGAGTACGGAGACGGCAACAACCAGCACGACCTGGTCCGGGCGGCCGTCAGCAACCACCTACGGCATCCCGGGGAAGTCCTGTTCGGGAAAATGGAGCCGGGCTCAGCGCTCGAAAAGGCACTCGCCATGAGCCCGGCCGAGGTGATTCGCGAGATAAAGACGGCACGGCTGCGAGGCCGCGGAGGTGCCGGCTTCCCGACGGGAATGAAATGGCAGTTCACCCGGGCCGCCGGGGGCGACCAGCGCTACCTGATCTGCAACGCGGACGAGGGTGAGCCCGGAACGTTCAAGGACCGCGTGATCCTGACCGAGCAACCAGACCTGCTGTTCGAGGGCATGACGGTCGGCGGCTACGCCATCGGAGCCGACCAGGGCATCGTCTACCTGCGCGGCGAGTACCGGTACCTCCGGGACTTCCTGGAGCACGTACTGGATGAGCGACGCGCTAAGGGCCTGCTGGGGAAGAACGTGGCAGGGAAGGACGGCTTCGACTTCGACATCCGGATCCAGATGGGCGCCGGCGCTTACATCTGCGGCGAGGAAACGGCCCTCATCAACTCGTGCGAGGGATTCCGCGGCGATCCGAGAAACCGGCCTCCCTTCCCCGCTCAGGAGGGCTACCTGGGCAAGCCGACCTCCGTCAACAACGTGGAGACGCTCTGTTGCGCCGCCCGGATTCTCGAGATGGGATCCGGCTGGTTCGCCTCCATGGGGTCACAGGGCAGCACGGGCACCAAGCTGTTGAGCATCTCGGGGGACTGCATGCGACGGGGCGTATACGAGGTCCCGTTCGGCATCCCGCTGTCCGAGGTGCTGAAGATGTGCGGCGCCGAAGACCCCGTTGCCGTGCAGGTCGGCGGTCCGAGCGGGCAGATGGTCGGTCCGGACGACTTCGAGCGCACGATCTGCTTCGACGACCTGGCCACGGGCGGAGCACTGGTCGTGTTCGGCAAGGACCGGGACCTGCTGGAGATCGCATCGCAGTACATGGCGTTCTTCATCCACGAGAGCTGCGGTTACTGCACGCCCTGCCGGGTGGGCAATGTGCTTCTCAAGGAGCGGCTCGACCGGATCCGGGCCGGCCTCGGGGAGCCCGCGGACCTGGAGTACCTGGAACAGCTCTGCGAGACGGTGAAGACCACGAGTCGCTGCGGGCTGGGGCAGACGTCGCCTCACCCCGTGCTCTCTACGCTGAAGAACTTCCGGCCAACCTACGAAGGGCTCCTTACGGAACCCGTCGATGGACAACTGGCCGGCTTCGATATCCAGGCCGCGCTGGGTGAAGCCCAGGATCTGACGGGACGCGCGTCGGTCCACTTTGGCAGTGAGCAGGCAACGTCATGAACGACAAGATCAAGCTGACCATAGACGGACGAGAGATAGAGGCGGAGCGGAGGCAGACGATCCTCGAAGCCGCCGAGGCCGCGGGGGTTTACATCCCGCGCCTTTGCTGGATGAAGGACCTCACGCCGTTCGGAAGCTGCCGCGTTTGCACGGTCAGGGTGAACGGCCGGGCACAGTCAGCCTGTACGCAGCCGGTGGCTCCCGGGATGATTGTCGAGAACGACACCGAGGAAATGCAGCGCCACCGTCGTGGCCTGATCGACATGCTGTTCGTCGAGGGCAACCACTTCTGCATGTTCTGCGAGAAGAGCGGCGCGTGCGAACTGCAGGCGCTGGCGTATCGCTTCGGAATCACGGCCCCGGGCTAGGACGCCTCCCACCCGGAGATCTTCGTGGACCGGAACCGCTGCGTGCTGTGCGCACGCTGCGTCCGCGCGTCCCGGGAGCTGGACGGGAAGAACGTGTTCGGGTTCTTCGGGCGCGGGCCGGACAAGCGGATTGCCGTGAACGCCGAGGAACTGCTGGCGGACACGGATGCGGAAGGCCGCGACCGGGCGGTGGAAGCGTGCCCGACCGGCTCGCTGCTGGTCAAGCGGGTCGGCTATGTGGTCCCGGTGGGCCGGCGCAGGTTCGACCACGAGCCCATCGGCTCCGACGTCGAACAGCGGGCACCGGAGGAGTGAGGAGCGAACCATGGTGAAACCCAAGGTGGCGACGACATCCCTGGCCGGCTGCTTCGGCTGTCACATGTCCTTCCTGGACATCGACGACAGGATCCTGGAGCTGGTAGAGCTGGTGGATTTTGACCGCTCGCCCATCAACGACATCAAGACTATCGAGGGACCCGTCGACATCGGGCTCATAGAGGGCGGCTGCTGCAACGAGGAAAACGTCAAAGTCCTTCAGGATTTCCGGAAGCAGTGCAACGTCCTGATCTCCGTGGGTGACTGCGCGATCAACGGCGGCATTCCGGCGCTGCGCAACATGGTGCCGCTCCGTGAGTGCTTCGAGGAGGCGTTCCTGAGCGGTCCCACCGTGCATAACCCCAGTGGGAAGATCCCGGACGACGACGAGATCCCGCTCCTTCTCGACAAGGTGTACCCGTGTCACGAGGTGGTGAAGATCGACTACCACCTGCCGGGCTGTCCGCCGACAGCGGATACGCTATGGGAGGCGCTGAGCGCGCTGCTCGAAGGAAGGGCGCTGGAGCTCCCTTACGCGCTTATTAAGTACGACTGAGCGGGGAGGTATCGGCTGGAAGCCGCGGAAACCAATACGAATCGGAAACGATGAGCTGGAGATAGACAGACCCATGTCCGCCAACAGCACTAAGAGGATCGTAATCGAGCCCGTGACTCGTGTGGAAGGTCACGGAAAGGTTTCGATCCTCCTGGACGAAGAGAATCACGTGAAGCAAGCGCGTCTCCACATCGTGGAGTTTCGCGGATTCGAACGGTTCATCCAGGGAAGGCCGTACTGGGAGCTTCCCGTCCTGGTGCAGCGGCTGTGCGGGATCTGCCCCGTCAGCCACCACCTGTGCGCCGCCAAGGCGGTGGATGGCATCACCGGTGCGGAGAAGCTCACCCCGGCGGGCGAGAAGATGCGGCGCCTGATGCACTACGGGCAGATGTTCCAGTCCCACGCGCTGCACTTCTTCCACCTGGCGTCCCCCGACCTGTTGTTCGGGTTCGACGCCCCGGTGGAGAAGCGGAACGTGATCGGCGTGATCGCCGAGCACCCGGAGCTGGCGGTTCAGGGCGTGATGATGCGTAAGTACGGGCAGGAGATCATCAAGGCCACGGCCGGGAAGAAGGTTCATGGCACCGGCGCCATTCCGGGAGGGATCAACAAGAACCTGTCCGTCGAAGAGCGCGACGAGCTGCTGGGTGACATCGAACACATGATGGAGTGGAGCCGCAAGGCGGTCGGGATCGCGAAGGACTACACGGTGGACAACCTGGACACCGTCGGCCCGTTCGGATCCTTCGACTCCAATCACCTGTCCATCGTTCGCGCCGACGGGGCCATGGATCTGTACCACGGCAACCTGCGCGTCCTGGACTCCGTGGGAGAGACGATCATCGACGGCGTGGATCCGCTGGACTACCTGGACGTGATCGCCGAGGACGTCAAGCCGTGGTCCTACATGAAGTTCCCGTTTCTCAAGAAGCTGGGCCCGGTAGACGGCTGGTTCCGGGTCGGGCCGCTGGCGCGGGTGAACGTGTGCAGCTTCATCGACACGCCGGAGGCGGAGGCCGCCCGCGTCGAGTTCATGAGCCTGACGGAAGGGAAGCCGAACAACCTCACGATGGCGTACCACTGGACCCGGATGATCGAGCTGCTCCATTCGTGCGAGAAGATTCACGAACTGCTGGAGGATCCGGACCTGCAGAGCGATGACCTGGTGGCGCCGGCCGGCGAGTGGCGGGGTGAGTACGTGGCGATGATCGAGGCACCGCGCGGAACGCTCACGCACCATTACCGGGTGGACGAGAACGACCAGGTGACCATGGCCAATCTCATCGTCTCCACCACGTGCAACAACGAGCCGATGAACCGGGCCGTGCGGAAGATCGCGGACGACCACCTCTCCGGAGTGCCCGAGATCACGGAAGGGCTGCTCAACAACATCGAGGTGGGAATCCGCGCTTACGACCCCTGCCTGTCGTGCGCCACCCACGCGCTGGGTCAGATGCCGCTGGAAGTGACGTTGATTGACGCCAACGGCAACACCGTGGACCGGCAGGCCCGATAGTGAGCCACGGCGCTTCCACGCTGGTTCTCGCCTGGGGGAACCCCGGGCGGCTGGACGACGGCCTCGGACCGGCGCTGGCGCATCGGTTGGAGGCACGCTCACTCCCCGGCGTTACGGTCGCGTCGGACTACCAGCTGCAGGTCGAATACGCCGAGGAGGTTTCGCGGCATGACCGGATCGTGTTCGTCGATGCGGACCGGACGGGCGGAGAGCCGTTCTGGATCCAGCGGCTCGAGCCGGCCGGCCAGGGCGTGAGCTTCAGCACCCACAGTGTCGCTCCGGACGCGCTGCTGGCTCTGGTGCGCGACCTGTTCGACTCCGAGCCGGAGGCCTGGCTCATGGGCATCCGGGGATACGAGTTCGACGAGTTCGGCGAGTGGCTGTCCGAGCAAGCCCGGGCGAACCTAGACGAGGCGGTCGCCTTCATCCAGGCGGCACTACACACGAACGGAATCCGGGAGATCCGACTTACGGCACCGGATCCCGATCCAGCTGACGTGATTCCTGAACCGGCTGACTTGAAGGTGACCCATGTCTGACGATAAGCCCGTCATCCTGTGTATCGACGATGACCCCGACATTTTGGCCTTCCTCGAGATTGTTCTGGAATCCGGGGGATACGAGTACGCGGGCGCCGACACCGGCGAGGAGGGCCTGCGAGTCTACAAGGAAGTCAACCCGGACGTCGTCATCGTGGACCTCATGATGGAGGAGGTGGATACCGGAACCGAGTTTGCGCGGGAACTGCAGATTCTCGGCAACACGGCCCCGATCTTCATGCTCAGCTCCGTCGGAGACAACCTGTCGATGATGACGGACTACACGACGCTCGGCCTGGCGGGGGTGTTTCAGAAGCCGCTTGCCAGGGAGCACTTGCTGACGGTACTGGCAGCCACGCTCTCGGCGTAGCGGGCCGTGGTCGTGCCGGCGGGAGGCCGGGAACGGCTCCGGGAGGTCGAGCTCTGGCTCATCCGGCTCATCGTCGTGCACAGCACGGCGGTAGGGATCCTTCTGCTCTTCGCTCCGACCTGGTCGGCGAACTTCGGTGGGTGGGGTAGCGTCGAGCCGCTGTTCTTCATGCGCCAGGCGGGTGTCTTCCACATCATTGTCGCCGTCGGATATCTGCTGGAGTACCGGCAGCGCGGCGGCGTGTCGTTCCTGGTGTTCACCAAATCCGTCGCCTTCGTGTTCCTCGTGTCCGTCACGTTGTTCGGAGAGACGGCGTGGGCCGTTCCTCTGTCGGCCGGGGGCGACGGATTGATGGCGCTCGTGGTCGCGCTCGTGCACAGGGAGGCAACGGGTTCCGTCACCGCCGGGAGCCTGCCGTGAGCAGGCTGCCGTCTCTTGTCGTCACCGGAGCATCCGGGATAGTGGGCCGCAGCCTTGTGGAGGCGGCCCAGGACCGCTTCCAAATCTATCTGCAGCTCTCGAGCGGGTCACGGCAAATATCAAGGCCGGCGGCGGGGCGGACGCAGTGATACACCTGGCGGCCTACTACGACTTCGAGAACGTGGAGACGCCGGAGTACGCGCGCACCAACGTGAGCGGAACACGCAACGTCCTGGAACAGGCACGCGCGCTGGAGGTGAAACACTTCCTGTTCGCCAGTTCCGTGGCCGCCTGTCGCTTCCCGGAACCGGGAAGCGTCATCACCGAGGACACCCCCCCTGATGCCGGCTTTCCGTACGCCAGAAGCAAGAAGGCAGGCGAGGCGATGGTGCGTGATTATTGTGGGCTGTTCACGTGTTCCATCGTCCGCCTGGCAGCCGTGTTCAGCGATTGGTGCGAGTACGCCCCGCTCTACGTGTTCCTTTCCACATGGCTGTCCCGGAAGTGGAATGCGCGCATCCTGGGGGGAAAAGGGCTGTCGGCGGTCCCTTACATCCACACGCGCGACCTCAACCGGCTGTTCTTCACGCTCCTGGACCGCGGTCCGGAACTCCCGCGTTGCGGCATCTACAACGCCAGCCCGGACGGGGCGACTACGCAGCGGGACATGTTCGATCTCGCCACCCGGTTCCACTTCGACCGTCCCCTGAAGCCGATCCTGTTTCCGAGGACGCTCGCCCTGCCGGGCGTGATTGCCCGCGATGCGGTGGGCAGGATGACCGGACGGCGACCCTTCGAGCGCGCCTGGATGCTGCGCTATACCGATAGACAGCTGATCGTTGACTCGTCGCACACCAGGAAGCTGCTCGGGTGGGAGCCGACTCCGCGGCGCCACATCCTGCGCCGCATCCTGTTTCTGTTGGCCAAGATGAAGAGCAACCCGCACGAGTGGCGGGTGCGGAACGAGCGGGTCCTGAAACGGCCCCCCGAGCGGCCGGCGCTGGTGATCCACGACGCGATGATGGAGGCCCGGGAAGCGATCGTCGACGGGATCGCGGCATACCTGCAGTCGCCGGTTCGACTCGATCGGTTTCCGAACTATGGCCAGATGAGCCCCGAGGAGATGACCTGGTACACCGGGATCGTCTACGAGCTGTTGATGGCCGCGGTTCGCACCGGCGACCGGACGCTGCTCCTGAACTACATCCACGACCTGGCCCGGCGGCGGTTCGCCCGCGGGTTCCCGCCATCCGAGGTCTGTGACGCGCTGCTGGTCATCAGCGAGATCACGGTGGGCGAGCTGCTCTACAAGCCGGAGGTAGCCGACTACAAGGATTCGGTGCGAGATTGGATCGCGCTCTCGATCGCACTGGCCATCGACGGCGTACAGGACGCATACGATACCGTAAAGGAATCGTCGGACGCCGGGACGGAACTGCCGGAATCACCGGACGGTGGCAGGGACCTGGAGGAGATCGTCGAGAAGCTGAACGCCTTCTATCGCCCGCCGGTCGAGAACGGCAAGACTCTGGCTGGAGCCCTACGCTGATGATGATGGCTCTTTGATGGACACGCCCATGCACGCCGAGCCTGTGGATCCGACGGAGCAGGAGCGCCTCCCTCAACTGTGGGGCCGCCGGGGCTTCTGGCAGATCCGGCTCCGCTGGGCCGTTGCCCCGTTGATCATCGCTGGCGTACTCGTTGGGCGAGAGATGGGATTCGAGTTCCGGTCGACTCCGGTCGTGTTGATCGCGATCACAAGCCCCGTTTACAACGCGGTGTTCGCCTGGATCTTCAGCCGACACGGCAAACGGTTGGAGGCAGACCGGCGGCTGGACCGGTTCGTCACCCAACTGGAGGTCGTGGCTGATTACATCCTGATGTTTCTTCTGATCTACTTCACCGGAGGAACATCGAGCCCGCTGGTGTTCTTCTTCCTGTTTCACGTGATCATCGGGGCAATCCAGTTCCGTACATCCACGGCGTACCAGTTTGCCGGGCTGGCGGCGGCCGGGCTGTGGGTGATGTTCTTCGGTGAGACCGCGGGCTGGCTGCCGATCGAGCCCGTCACCTTCCAGGGAGAGCCGGTTCACGTTCTCGACCGCCCCGTCTACCTGGCCTCCACTCTGATCGCCTTCACGGCGACGCTGTTCATCGCGGCCGCCATGGTCACCAGGATCATGAGCGGATTCAGGGGCAAGATGGCTGACCTGGCGGTCGTGACCGCCGAACTCGCGCGCCTGAACGACAAGCTGAAGAGCCTGTACGCCATGGTGGCCGCGATCGGCGCGGAGCGGCACCTGAAGCCG
>JBDHIQ010000108.1:0-7532 GCA_039587395.1 Gemmatimonadota bacterium | reverse complement strand
CAGGAAGAAGTTGAATCCTTCCGCGTAGGCATCGTACAGCGTCTTCATGTGCTCGGGCGCCCGCTCGTACTCCTCGATCGAACGGCGCGGTATCTCCAGGGCGCGGGCCAGGTAGTCGTCCAGCAGCGTCTCTTCTCCATAGAGCTCCGAAGCCCGCCCAAGCGACCGGATGAAATTGTCCTCCACCTGCCACCAGTTGTCTTCCGCCTGCGCGTAGGCGGCCCCGAATACGACGCTGGCGTCCGACGGCCCGTAGATGTGCGGCACCCCGTAGCTGTCCCGGATGATCTCAACCGTGCTGGCGAGCAGGTCGCCCGAGAACGCTCCGTCAGCGTACCGTGCGTCAGCCGGTGCCGAGACCAGGTTGGTGAGGAGGATCAGGGCGGCGGTAAGCGACGGCACGGCGATGACTGCGGCAATGAGGATGAGCTTGCGTGGGGAAGTCTGTCTGTCGTCCATGAGGTGCTCTGCTGAGTTGTGGCGTCAGCCCGCTCGCGCCGACGCGGAGGGCCCGTCCGTCTGGATTAGAGAATCTACGGTGCGGAAGCGGCCAGCGCGTCGGGGCATGCCTCACCCGAATTCGCACCCCCATGCATATGGTGGTGGCGGCTCGCTTTCACGGCACGCCAGACCAGGAACGCGCCGATCAACACGACGCTGAGCCCGAGCACCCACTGCGAATAGCCCGTGGCTACTTCGATGACGGAGGAGATCTGGCTGGAGAAGACCCAGCCCAAGCCGGAGTACGTCACACCCCAGAGGGCCAGGGCTACCGCGTCAAGCGACAGAAAGCGACCGATCGGCACGCCCGCAAAGCCGGCCGCCGGCGCGATCAGGTTACCGGCCCCGGGGAGGAACTTTGCCAACAGAATGTACCGGCTCCCCACCTGACCCACCTTGCGCTCGACGCTCCCGATGCAGGCGCGCGGGTTGGAACTCAAGCCACACGCTACACCGACCAGCCTCTGCCCCTTCCAGCGCGCCAGCCCGTACCAGCAGGCATCGGCCATTAGCCCGCCCGCGGCGGCGCTGGCCGCGACCACGGGAAGGCTCAGACCTCCGGATGATGCCAACGCTCCGCCGGCGATCAGCACAGGCACGCTGGCGATGGGGAGGCCCGCATACTCGGCGAAGCCCACTCCCAGTAGGAGCCAGTATCCGTACGTCTCGAGAAACAGTAGTAGGCTGTCCATAGTGTCCTTAGAACAAGCCCGGGACCTGAGGGGTTTCGCCGTGTCCCCGTGTCGAGGCGCCGGAGGGCGCTAGACGCGCACCTCGCCCGGCCGTCTGCCACGGCGCGAGATGATGAGCGCGGCAACGATCAGGACCACCACAACCACAACAAGCAGCTGGACCATGCGCCAGAACAGGTGATCCACAACGTCCTCGAGGCTGACAGTCAGCTCGACCAGCGTGCGCGCGCGCAGCTCCTCCAGTTCCAGCAAAGCCTCTACGCGCTGCCGGTTGACCTCCGTCAGGATCGTAACGCGCTCCTCGCTGAGCTTGTCGATGACCAGGGCCCGCTCGGCCTGCAGATCCGCCGTGACGGCGCGCCGCATGGCATCTACCTGCGCCATGGTCTCGAGCCGCTCCTGGTGGACAGCTTCGAGGACTGCCGTACGCTCCGTGCTGATGATCTGAGGCAGTCCATACACCAGCGTATCCAGGCTCTCGCCGACGTTTCCGAGCGTGTACAGGCTGGTGAACAGGCTGTCGATCCCTCTTTCCTCGAGGATCTCGTCAACCAAACGCTCGGCCTCCCAGCGCGACTGTTTCGGCAGGTGCTCGAAGTAGATGTTGAGACGGCCGGCCAGGTCGTTGAGGGCCTCCGCCATGTTGCCCACGGCGGCGAAGGTGCCCAGTTGCTGGCCGGCGGCCAGCTCGGCAGTCAGCGGAACCGTCGACGCGCGCACGTAGTCGTCCCCCACCCTGTTTTCCGCCGCGAACTCGTGGACGTTCGCCCGCGCCCCGGGAAAGTCCTCCCCGCTGTACACTGCACGAGCGATCGTCTCCGCCCGCGCCTCCAGCGAACGCGCCGCATCCAGGGCGACGGGTTGCCACTCCTCGAAGTTTGCGTTCCCGCTCTCGATCCACTCACGCTGCTGGATGGTCAACACCCAGATGTCGATGAGGCCAGCCATCGGATCTGTCTGGAAGATGGCCCGCAGGCCCGTTGGGATTACAGCCATCTTCCAGTCAATAGCCTCGGCCATCACGGGCCGATTCCCGTCCGCCGCCCGTGCAATCGAGTCCGCGGCTCCCTCGACTGTGCGGCCGAACCTTCCGGCGTAGTCGTTCAGGCGGATCCGCAGTTCCGAGGCGGAGATCGCAGTCGCTCCGGTCGCTTTCATCAGCTCCGTGTTTCGGGGCGGAGCGGTCTGGCACCCGGTGGACAGGGCCGCCGCCAGAAGCACTCCGATGGCGGTTCTCGTGCCTGCCCGTGAAGAAGTCCACTGCATGATGATCGTCCGCATTGCTGGTCAGTCCTTCAGCTCCAACAGGATGGCCTCCTCGACCCGGTCTACCAGGTCAGACCACTCGGCCTCATCCGTCTTGGTGACCGTAATGAAGTCGTCCACGATGAACAGGGCCCGGACGCCTTCCAGATTGAATAGTTGCTCGGCTAGCCTGTCTCCGCGTGCCGCCTCCCGATCGAAATAGGATCGGCTTCCCTCTCCCAATGCCGCCCCTTCCACGACGAACTTCGCAGCGCTGGGATTGGGCGTGCCCTGAACCGTGATCTTTATGTCGGCCATTGTCCTCGCCGGCTCTCAGTCGCTCTCCAGATCCGTAAACACCTCATCCAACATATCGACGGCGCCGCTCAGAAGCCCGTTGTCGATGTTCAGGGGAGGCGTCAGCGACAGGACGTTCCCATGAGGGCCGCCCGTCAGCAGGATCCAGCCGCGGCGCAAGGCCTCGACCAGGACGCGACCGGCCAGATCTGGGTCGGGCTGTCGGGTCTCCGGATCGGCCACCAGATCCAGTCCGATCATCAGTCCTCTGCCGCGCACGTCCCCGACAACCGGGTAGTGCTGCGCCATGTCGAGCAGTTCTTCGCGCCACCGCTGGCCGGCCAGGTGTGCGCGCTCGACCAGCCCTTCCTCCTCGATTACTCGGATCGCCGCCAGCGCCGCGGCACAGGCGATGGGGTGCCCGAGAAAAGTGGTCGTGTGCATCGCCTCACCGGTAGAATCCGGCCAGGCATCCATGATGTCGGCGGAGCCGATACAGGCGGAGATCGGCATACCTCCCGTCAGCGCTTTTCCCACGCAGAGGATGTCCGGGATCACTCCTTCGGCTTCACTGCCGAACCACGAGCCGGTGCGCCCGAAGCCGGTGAAGATTTCGTCACAGATCAGAAGCAGGCCGCGTTCGCGACACAGGTCCAGCAGGCCCGTGAGGAAGCCGGGTGGCGGAACGATCTCGCCGCCGCGACCCTGCACCGGTTCGACGATCACAGCACCGACTCGCTCCCCCGCTTCGCTGTCCAGCAACTCGGCCGCCAGCTCCAGCGCCGCGTCGACGAGCCGTCCGGGCTCCATATCTCGCGCAGCCATCCCCGGCGAGTATCCGCCGCGAGCCGCGGCTTCCAGCAGGCGCTCCGATGGCCGGTACGGGTCGGGATATTCCGCCCACACGGTGTGCGGGTTCAGCTGTGTCTCGAACGGGGCCCGGAACAGCGCGCGGTCGGTCACGCCGAGTGCGCCGTACCCGAGGCCATGATACGCGCCGCGAAATGCCAGTGCCCCGGGCTTCCCCGTGCTCAGGCAGGCTGTCTTCAATGCGATCTCCACCGCCTCCGAGCCGGTGACCCCCAGAACGATGCGCGGGTCGGAGTAGGGCGCTCGGTCGGCAAGGGCCTCCAGAAGCCGAACCTTGACCTCCGGCGGGTGCACGTCTCCCATGCCGTGTTGCAGTCGCGCCGCCTGGTCGCGCACCGCCCGGAGCACGCGCGGATGGGCATGGCCCACCGCCGCCACCCCGAAACCGGCGGTCAAATCCACGTATCGGTTGCCGTCCGCGTCCCATACGTTGCTCCCCGCGGCGCGAGTCCAGAAGATGGGGGAATCGGGGGACCGGAAGGTGACGTTCCGCGACTCGACTCGCGCAAGACGTCCGGCGAGCGCCAGGCTGGCCGTTCCCGGCACGGAGGACTCAATCTCCGGCAGCTGGTTTCGAGATGTGTCACTGGACATGGCAATCAGGATACGGCAATGAGGCTTGAGAACAAGGTAGCTATGATCTCGGGTGGATCCGCGGGACTCGGGGCGGCCCTGGCCCTCCGGTATGCCGAGGAGGGGGCGCTGGTCTCCATCTGCGGCCGCGGGCGGTACGATCTCAAGGCGGTGTGTCGCAGTCTGGACCAGATCGATGCCCGGTGCATCACGTTCCCGGCAGATGTCCGGCACGAGGACGACGTTTCCAGATGGATCGAGTATACGTACAACGAGCTCGGGAGGATCGACGTCTTCGTAAACAATGCGTCATTGCTGGGTCCGCGAGTGGCCATCGAGGAGTACGGGTTCGCGGACTGGAAGGACGTGATCGATGTGAACCTCACGGGCGCCTTTCTCTGCGCGAAGGCTGTCGTGCCCTTCCTCAAGGAAACCCACGGTTCGCTGATCAACATCTCCTCGGGCGTCGGCGACCACGGGAGGCCGTACTGGGGCGCCTATTGTGTGTCCAAGAACGGGCTGGAAGCGATGTCCGAGCTGATGGCGGGAGAGCTGTCCGAGGATGGCGTACGGGTCAACGCGGTGGACCCCGGGAAGATGAGAACGGAGATGCGGGCCGCCGCGTATCCGGACGAGGACCCCGACACGCTGCCGACGCCGTACGACATCACCGATGTTTTCGTCTACCTGGCATCCGCCGAGTCCGCCGGTGTCACCGGACAGCGCTTTCGCGCGCAGGAGTTCGCGTGGCCGTGAGCCGGCGGCGGATCAGAGCCCACGGCACGCTCCGCGGCTAGCCCAGATCGATTCCCTGGGCCCGAAAGGCCTCAGCGAGCGCCGGCAGCAGACGCTCTACGTTGTGAATCTGCGCCGAGTAGCCCATGCACCCGATCCGCACGATCTTGCCGGCCAGATCGCCCAGCCCACCCGCGATCTCGATCCCGTGCTCGCGCAGCAGGTGGCTGGTGAGCGCTCGTGCATCGGTCCCCGCCGGTATCCGCACCGCATTGAGACTCGGCAGCCAGTAGTCGCCGGATGCGTTCATCTCCAGGCCCATGGACTCCAGGCCCAGCTTCAGCTGCCCGGCAATCTCCAGGTGGCGGGACCAGCGATTCTCGATCCCTTCCTCGGCCACCAACCGAAGCGCCTCGCGGATCGCATAGATATTCGTGATGGGCGCCGTGTGGTGATACGCGCGCGCTTCTCCCCAGTATGTCTCGAGCAGGGAGATGTCGAGATACCAGCTGCGGACCTGTTCCTTGCGCGCGAGCACCCGCTCCATGGCGCGATCATTCAGGGTGAGCGGGCTCGCGCCCGGCGGGCACGACAGACACTTCTGCGCCCCGGAGTACGCCACGTCGATATCCCATTCATCCACCCGGAGCTCCACACCACCCAGTGAGGTCACCGTATCCGCGATTACGTAGGCGCCGTGCTCGTGCGCCATCCGCGTCAGCTCCGGCACGTGCGGCTGGAGCGCGCCGGTGCTCGTTTCCGCGTGCACGAAGGAGAAGACGTTCGGCTGGTTCTTCTCGAGAGCGGCGCGCACGTCATCCGGATCGAGCGGCCGTCCCCACGGCGCTTCCACGTACACCACATCTCCACCGGCGCGCGCCGCCATGCTCGCCATGCGGGCACCGAAGTACCCGTTGGTCGGCACCAGAACGGTGTCTCCGGGTTGCACGAGATTGGTGAAGGCTGCCTCCATCGCGGCGGAGCCGGTGCCGCTCACGGGAATCGTCCAGTGATTCTGCGTGCGGAACGTGTAGCGGAGCAGGTTCTGGACCTCGGTCATGATCTGAATGAACGCGGGATCGAGGTGTCCGATCAACGGCGTGCTCATGGCCTCCAGCACTCGTGGATGGACATTGCTGGGTCCAGGGCCCATGAGCAGACGGGCCGGTGGTCTCAGATCCCCGATCACCGGGGCTTCCGGGTCCTCGTGCCGGCTATCCGGAATGTCCTGCATCTCTTCCCTCCATGACCTCGAACATGTGTTCCACTCCTCCTGGCCGACGGGTGGCCAGACTTACCAGCCAGGTGGCCAGCAGGGCAAGTAGAAAGGCGGGGACCAGTTCGTACATGCGCGACTTGAGCGCTGGCACCAGGTACCACACGACCGTCGTGGCCGTGCCGGTGAGGATTCCGGCTATCACACCCGCGCGCGTGGTTCTGCGCCAGTAGAGAGCCAGGATCGATGTCGGTCCCAGTGCCGCACCCAACCCGGCCCATGCAAACAGAACCAGCCAGAAGACGATCTGATTCGCCACCATACCGAACAGCAGTGCCAGACCGACCAGCGCCACAACCGCGATCCGACTGAGCGCAACCAACCGCCGCTGGGACAGGGCTTCCCCTTTGTGGATTCCCTTTTCGTACATATCCCGCACCACGGCGGACGCAGCTACGAGAAGTTGGGAGTCGGCCGTCGACATGATGGCGGCGAACACGGACGCCAGCACAACTCCGAACAGCACGGGATGCAGGTGCTGCTGGGCAAGCAGGGGGTAGAGGTTCTCGGTATCGCCTCCAGGCAGCATCGACACGTCGGGGAAGTAGGCCCTGCCGACCAGTCCAATCCACACGGCGCCCCATGACATGATCACGTTCCACGCGGTCCCGATGACAGCCGAGTCCCTGAGCTGCGCCGGATCCCGGATGGACATGTAGCGAGCCAGGATGTGGGGATTCCCGGGCGAGCCAAATCCAATCCCCAGGAAACCGATGGCCACGCCCACGCTCAGCGAGAACGGGTCAATCAACGTCGGATCCAGTGCCGCAAGCTGGCCGGTCAGCACACCCAGGCCACCCAGTTCGGCGATGGCTATGATCGGGACCAGTGCCAGCGCGAAGATCATGAAGCAGGCCTGGATCATGTCCGTCAGGCTCACCGCCAGGAATCCTCCCAGCATGGTGTAGACCAGGACGATCCCGGCCGTGAACAGCATGCCGAAGGTCGGGGAAACGCTGAAGCTGGCGGCAAAGGCCTTGCCTCCGCCTACGAATTGGCCGGCAACATACCCTACCATGAAAATCAGGATGACGACGGCCAGGACTCCCCTCAGCAGACCCCCTTCATCGCGGAAGCGCACAGCGAAGAAGTCCGGCACGGTGACGCAGTCGTGCCGGCCGCTGAAGCGTCTGAGCCGGGGCGCGTAGTAGAGGAAGAGAAACAGCTCGGCCAGAATGTACCCCACCACGGCCCAGACGGCGGACGGGCCCATTGCGTACGCCATGCCGGTCACACCCAGGAGAAGCCAGGCGCTTCTTCCCGATACGACGGCCGACAATGCCACTACGAAGCGGTTCATCCGGCGCCCGCCGATGAAGAACTCCGTGACGCCGGCCGAGGAG
>JBDHIQ010000107.1:0-7542 GCA_039587395.1 Gemmatimonadota bacterium | reverse complement strand
CCGCACTCCGCCGTCCGGACCGGGGACCGTCCAGGCGATGAGCAACTCGCTCCCCACGAGTGCCATGCGCGGAAAGCCGCTGGCCCGGGCCGCGCTGGTGGCGGTGATCTCGAGCGCAGGCTCAAGATCGCCATTCGCTCCTATCCTGCGGAGCAGAATCTGAGGTAGTTCGGCGGCCGTTTCGACCCACGTGATAGCGGCTGAACCGTCGGCCAGCAGTTCTACATCCACGCGGCCCAGCGGCCGTCCTTCGTCCACTCGTACCGGTTCTCCCCAGGTACGGCCGCCGTCCTCCGAGAACGCGACGAACACCCTGGGGATATCATCGGCAGCGGTAAACCAGGCTATGGCCACCCGATCGCCGTCGGCAGCCAGTTGCGGGCCGTTCACCGGACAACCGGGAATCTCCCAGCCGTCGTCATGCATGGGCACGGGTGCGCTCCACTCCCCATTCTCGAATCGCGTGATGTAGATGTCCCGGATCTCCTCCGCGCTACGATCCCGGTATGCCGCGACCAGCCCGTTCCCGGTGCGAACAAGGGAGGTCGTACAACATTCGCAGGTGCGCTCGTCGAGCAACCATTCCTCCCCGAGTGCCCCGTCGGAAGAGATCGTGCGGGCCCGTAGCGTCATGGCCCCGTAGTCGGGCGGCCTGTCCGCAGCGACTGCGTTTTGCGGGTTGGTGGCCTCCAGGTTCATCTCCCGGCCGTCCAGCCACACCAACGCCGCGCCACCTTCCCATGGCACGATCGAGACAAAGCCGTGCTCGGTCGGTCGCTGGTCATCGTGCACCCGTACCGGCTCGCTCCAGGTCTCTCCGCCGTCGCCAGAGAGTGAGAGGAACACATGGTAGGCATACGAGTCGTCGGCGACCTTCTGGAGCCAATGGGCAAGCAAAGTTCCGTCTTCCAGAACTGCCACCGAAGGGAAATCCGCCCAGTTCACAAAGAACGCATCCTGCTCGATCACCGTGTGCGGCTCCGTCCAGGCTCCGTCCAGGCGCGCCGAGATACGCAGAGCCCAGTTGTCCGGTCCGGTCGGTTCCAGCCAGCTCATGAGGACTCTCCCTGCGCCCGCGGACACCAGGTGCGGCATTCCGCTGGACGGGGCTCCCTCGAACTCCACCGCGGCAAGCGCTAGGGCCGTCCGTCCGGCAGCTCCTCCATCTCTCTCGTAGTCACCGCCCGCGCAGCCAAGAACGAGCAGAGCCATGGCACCTAGGGAAATGCCAGGAGCGCCGTGTCGCGCGGCGCGGCTGATTTGGAGCGGCAGGGTCACCAAGCTTAGTCTCCTCAGGCAATCGGGGATGGGAAGTCAGATGCGGCAACGTATCGGCCCGGCGAATCAGTAACCGGGGATGGCGCTATGCGCCAGTTCCGCCGGTGGCGTGGGCTCGGCCTGAAGGGATGATCCGATTCGCAGCGCCGCTGCGCCTTCCCTATGCAACGGGCAGCATGAGCCGCTGCCCACCGTGAGTGTCCTACGCATGACAGGCTCAGGAAATCCAGCAAACAACGGAGGGAAGCCGTGACGGATGCCATCGAGTCCCAGGCGTCGCTGGAGGCGGTGCTCAAGGACGAGATCATCAACATGTACCAGGAAGTGGCCGACGATCCGTCCAAGGAGTTTCACTTCTTCCATGGACGTAAGGCTGCCGAGATGTTCGGCTACGACCCGCTGTGGCTGGACCAGGCGCCGGCAGGCGCCGTGGACTCGTTCGCCGGGGTGGGAAACCCCCATGAGCGCGCGAACCTGCAACCTGGCGAGGTAGTGCTGGATCTCGGCAGCGGAGCCGGACTCGATGCTATCATCGCCTCCCGTGCCGTGGGCTCCGAAGGCCATGTGCTGGGTGTGGACCTGAACCCCTCGATGTGTCTGAAAGCGCAGGCGCACGCGGCAGCGACCGGGACGACGATGGAGTGCCACGAAGGACGCATGGAGGACATCCCCGTCCCGGATGAGACGATCGACGCAATCATCTCCAACGGGGTGATCAACCTGTCGTTCCGCAAGCGAAAGGTCGTCGAGGAGATGTTCCGGGTTCTGCGTCCGGGCGGGCGCATGTCGATCACGGACATCGTGAGCGCGAAGCAGCTTTCCCAATCGATCGTCAACGATCCCAAGCTGTGGGCCAGCTGAATCGGAGGTGCTCTCCTGGAAGGAGAGATGTTCCGGCTGCTGGAAGAGACGGGCTTCACGCGGGTCCGCTCGGCCCCGGTACAGGGCTTCCGGTTCCGCAAGGACTCTACGGCTGATGCGGCAGAGGCGTTTGGAGTGAAGGCCGTGATGATGACGGCGGATAAGCCAACCGTGTGATCGTTTGCCGTCGTCCATTGGCGGGTGCAGATTCGCCGTTCCGGGCTCTCCGCTCCTCGGAGAGCCCGATTCGCATCCGGCACCATCAGTGAACCACCGGTCCAGGAGACCTTGATGTCCAGAGCCACCCGCCATGCGGCTACCACCTTGGCCCTTGCATGCGCCCTGTCGTACCCGACGATCAGCAATGCCCAGGCGATGAAGGAAGCCGGGAAACCGGCCTCACTCACCGATCAGTACCGCGACGTGGCGGCTCAGCTGATCGGAGCCGCGCTCACGGACGACGAAGGCTGGGACAAGCTGGTCCACCTGACCACGCAGATCGGCCACCGGCTGAGTGGCTCGGAGGGACTGGAGAAGGCCATCGCCTGGGCGGCCGAGACCATGCGGGCCGAGAAGCTCGACAACGTCACCCTCCAGCCGGTCATGGTCCCGCACTGGGTTCGCGGCAGAGAGCATGCGCGCGTGGTGGCTCCGGTGGAGCGCGAGCTGGCAATGCTGGGACTCGGGAACAGCGTTGGTACCGGGCCGGACGGAATCGAGGCGCCGGTGGTAGTGGTGGGCTCTTTCGACGAGCTCGAGGCACTGGGCCGTGAGGCGGTGGAAGGAAAAATCGTTCTCTACGCGGTGCCCTGGGAGGGCTACGGCCGCACCGTGCAGTACCGCGGCGGCGGCGCGTCTGCTGCCGCACGACTCGGGGCAGTGGCTGCGCTCGTGCGGTCGGCCACGGGGCGCAGCCTGTACACGCCGCACACAGGGGCCATGAACTACGCGGACGACGCACCGCGCATTCCCGCGGCAGGGGTCACCGTCGAGGACTCGGAGTGGATGAAGGCCATGGCGGAAGCCGGGCACACCCTGACCGTACACCTCTACATGGAAGCAGAAATGCTACCGGACGTGGAGTCTGCCAACGTCATGGCCGAGGTGACGGGCAGCGAGCTTCCCGACGAAGTGGTGGTCATGGGTGGCCACTACGATTCCTGGGACGTGGGCCACGGAGCGCACGACGACGGCGCCGGAGTACTTGCAGCCTGGCAAGCGGTGACCCTGGTGAGGAAGCTGGGTCTGCAGCCGCGGCGCACGCTGCGGGTGGTGGGCTGGACCAACGAGGAGAACGGGCTGCGCGGTGGGGTGGCCTACCGTGATTCCTTGGGCGACAACGTCCTGTCCCATGTGGCTGCGATCGAAATGGACGGTGGAAACGAGCGGCCTGTCGGGTTCGGTGTGACGGTACCCGGCGGCGGCAGCGCGGAAGATCCGGTGCAGGCTCGGGCGCTCGAACTGGTCGGTCAGATCGGGCGCTTGCTGGAGGGAATTGAGGCGGACTTGGTCACTTCCGGCGGAGGCGGGGCCGACATCGGTCCGATCATGCGTGAAGGCGTTCCGGGGCTCGCGCTGCGGACCGTTGGGGAGCATTACTTCGACTATCATCACACCAACGCGGACACCATCGACAAGATCCGGAAGGTCGATTTCCAGAAGGCTGTCGCGATGCTGGCCGTCATGGGGTACGTGCTGGCCGACATGCCGGAGACGCTGCGCGGCAACGACTAGGCACCAGAATCATAGCTCCCGGAGTGCTGCTGGTGGCGGCCGGGGTGTTCTTCATCCACGCGGTCATGGCGAGACAGCGATGGCTCTGAGCGCGTTCGACGACCGGTCGCAGACTCCTTCGGCGCAGGAGATGGAAGCGACACTGGCCGCCTCCGCCGGCCTCTGGAATCAGTTGCTGGACCACCTTGCCACCGAGTACCCACCGCTGGATGAAACATGGGTGTTCTCCGGCAAGAAATGGGGCTGGGCGCTTCGTCTGAAGCAGAAGAAGCGCGCGATCGTGTACCTAACGCCGTGCGAAGAGCACTTCGTTGCGGGATTTGCCCTCGGGGAGAAAGCCGTGCGTGCGGCCCACGAGGCACAGCTGGCGCAGGATGTCCTGGCTCTCATCGACGCTGCTCCGAAGTATGCAGAGGGCAGGGGCGTCCGGATTGAAGTGAGGACGGGGCGCGATGTCGGGAGCGTGAAGCAGATCGCGGCGGTGAAGATGGCGAACTAGACCTGCGGCGAAGAAGAAGCGCGCGCCTCACCGGGTCGGAAAGACACGCGCTTCTGTCGTCATTCTTCAGGCGCCGCGGTGCGCGGCGAATGACTACCCGGCGATAATCGCGCCGATTCCCCGGATACGATACGTGGTGACAGGACCTGTAACCGAGTCGGGATCGAATTCCTCGCCCTGCTCTTCGGCCCGGTGTTTGGCCGCTTCCAGGGCTTCCTCGTAGGTGAGCTCGAGTTTCTCTACCAGGCCTTCCACCCGCGCCCGTTTGCCCTGCGCGCTCACCGGGAAGACGATCACTCCGTCGTCCACCTTGACCTGAATGACTTCGTTCTCGCCCTCGGCCGCAATGTCCATCCAGCAGCCCATGTTCTCGCATACGGCTTCGACTTTACCCTGGATCAGGACGCGCTCGCCGAGAAACTCCTCCGGCTGCGCCAGGATCTCCGCGATAGGCGTGACTTCTTCGAGTGTCAGAGCCTCTCCGTACTGCTTGCGCTCGGGCTTATCTTGTGCGCTGCACGGGATCGCCACGAGCAGGGCAATTGCGGCAACAACAACGGCTTTCATAGTTCGCTCCTGATAATTGCCTTTACGCTTACTTGGACAGTGCGTCGATCCATTGCGTCGATCCATCAGATTGACGCTTGGTCGCCATGGATAGTGAGCCGCAAGGATAGCCGAGTGGAACTCCGCAGGCCAGATGTCGCCGGCCGCGCGATTACGCAAAGAGACCTGGCGCAGACTACCTTGGCGTCCGGCACGGGACAGCTACGAAGGAGCATGGGAACAGCGATGTCACGCGATAGCTCGGGCGATTGATGAGCCGACGGCAGGCGGCGCTACCGTTCCGGTTGAAGAGGAAGCAGGAGGTCTTGGGCAGCAGTTCGATCACCTCCACGAAGGAGACTGTCCACGGTCTCCTTCGACTGGATGGGGTTGAGCTCACCGTTCAGTGGAGGCTCACGCGCAAGACCGAGCATGTAGGCAAGGAGATCCGGACCGATGAGGAGTTCGGGGATGTATTCCAGATCGTCCTGCCCCTGGACAGCATCGCGGGGGCAGTCATTCGTCAGCGCTGGTGGGAGTTGGGACTGGGCCCAAGCCTTGTCCTGACGGCGGCCGATCTCATGGCGTTCGAGGACGTCGCCGGCGAGGGAGGGCTTCGCCTGTCACATCCGGCTGAGCTGGTCCTGCGGCTCAGACGCAGGGATCGACTGGCGGGAGAAGAGTTTGCGGCAGAGATGGCGCTTGCGCTGGCCGAGCTGGAAGCAACGCCGCCGCGGCCGTCGCTGGAAGCACACCAAGAACCGCGACGTCTGGAATAGCGGAACCCAGCAGCGGGAGAGGACATGCCGAAGATCGTCTCAATCTCTGGAACCAGCCGCCCGGACAACTTCACAGCGCGAGCACTCGCCGTGGTGAACGATGAGCTGGAGCAGCTGGGACAACCGCCTGAGTAGTTCGACGGGCGTGACCTCCAGCTCGGGTTCCCGGGCCAGCCTGGCACAGTGGACGCCGAACGACTCCGTGCGGCGCTGGACGGCGCGGCCGGAGTGGTCCTCGGAACGCCCGAATACCACGGCGGATTCTCCGCCATGGCTAAGCTGATCATCGAAAACCTGGGCTTTCCGTCCGAGCTCTCCGGGAAGCCCGTTGCGCTCGTGGGAGTGGCCGCGGGGCGGATCGGGGCCATCAAGTCGCTCGATCAGCTGCGCGGAGTGTGCTCTCACGTGGGCGCCATAGTGCTACCGAAGTCAGTCTCGATAGCAGGTGTTCAGGCGGCCTTCAACGAGGCGGGAGATTGCGTCGACGAGGAGGTAGAGCGTGCGCTGCGCGGCGTCGCCAGCGCGCTGCTTGAGTTCATGAAGGACTACGTGATTCCGAAGCTCACGCTCGAGGCACTGGTACGAGAGGACGCCACACCCTGGCCGGCGGAGGTGTGATCGCAGGCTATTCGAGCAACGCCGGCAACATCTGGCTACGCGGGAGTCATCTGCTCGCGCCGGGTGGCCAGCCTCAGTAGTCTAGGAACGTTGTTACACGACTCGAGAATTCAAACGAAAAAGGAACCAGACAAACCATGGCACTCTATACCTGCGACAAGTGCGGAATGAGCGTCGGCACCATGACTTGCGGACACTGCGGCAAGGACCTGGTGCATGACACGATCACAACCGACTCGGGCATGAATGTGGACGTCGTTAAGTGCCCCGAAGGCCACGGCATGGTCAAGTCGCCCATGTGCTGCGGCCAGGACATGACCTGCTCGATTTAGTGACGCAGCCTGTAGAACCCTACGAGCTTCACATCACGGTCCAACCGGACCACATAGATGTTCTCGGGCACGTCAACAACGTCGTGTACCTGCAGTGGGTCCAGGATGCGGCGGTGGCGCACTGGCAGGCCGCCGCGTCCTCGGAGGCGCAGGCTGCGCTTCTCTGGGTAACGGTTCGCCACGAGATTGACTACCAGCGTCCGGCATTCCTGGAGGACGAGGTGGTGGCGCGCACGTGGGTGGGCGAATCGCATGGACGTGACTTCGAGCGGCTCACGGAGCTGCGACGGGCCTCCGACGGCAAGGTGCTGGCGAAGGCCCGCACGCTTTGGTGTCCCATCGACGCGAAGACGTTTCGCCCGACCGACGTGAGCGCGGATGTTCGTGAAAAGTTCTCCATCCCGAGCGCACCGCCAGACGAGTAGAGAAGATCCATGATGCTCTCGCGACCCCGTGCACCGGCAGCCCATCCGCTCCTTGCCGCGGTCGTCGCGATGACGGCCGTAGCCCTCGGCGCCTGCGGAGAATTGGGACGCGGCGGCACGGAGTGGGCGGCCGGAGATCTCCAGCTCACGGTCGATAAACGGGGTGCCGTCACGCGCCTGATAGACAGTGCCTCGGGCCAAGACTACGCGGCCGACGGCGTCGATTCTCCCCTCCTGTCCGTCCACGTAGCCGGCACCCTGCACCCTCCGACCGCGTTCGAATGGGAACCGGCAGAGGGCGTCGCTACGCTGCGATATCCGGGCGACGTCGCAGCAACAGTCCGCGTAACGGAGAAGCCCACCCACCTGGCCCTGGAGCTCGAGTCCGTAGAGCCGGCCGATGCCGTTGAACTCGTGGTGTGGGGTCCCTTTGCCACGATCATTTCCGAGACGATCGGAGAGACCGTAGG
>JBDHIQ010000296.1:0-2657 GCA_039587395.1 Gemmatimonadota bacterium | reverse complement strand
GGGCCGCTCTCCAACTCCAGCGAGTACTACAAGGAAGACAACTTCTTCTGGCAGCAGCTGGTGGAGCACCCCAACTACGACGAGTTCTGGCAGCGGCGCAGCATCCTCCCGCACTTGAGCGGCATAGATCACGCGGTCATGACGGTGGGAGGGTTCTTCGACGCGGAGGATCTGTACGGCCCGCTGAACATCTACCGCGAAGTGGAGCGGAACAACCCGGGAACCTTCAATGCGCTGGTGATGGGCCCGTGGAGCCACGGCGGTTGGGCTCGCTCGCGTTCGCCACACATGGTGGGTGACATCTACTTCGGCGAGAACATCTCCCAGTGGTACCAGGAAGAGGTCGAGGCGCCGTTCTTCCGGCACTTCCTGAAAGGCGAAGGAGAACCGCCGGACTTCGAGGCACTGGCATTCGACACCGGGCGCCGTGCGTGGAGGAAGTTCGAGGCCTGGCCGCCGGCCCAGACGCAGACGCAGCGGCTGTACTTCCAGGCGGGCGGCGGGCTAACGCGCGAGCCACCCGGAGACGAGGAGGCTCGCGGAACGGGCGTCGCTTCACCGGACTACAGTGAGTTCGAGAGCGATCCGAATCAGCCCGTTCCCTATACCGACCAGGTCCGCATCGTCTTCACGCCTCGTCGCTACATGACCGAGGATCAGCGGTTCGCCACCCGGCGTCCGGATGTGATCAGCTTCGTTTCGGAAATACTGGCGGAGGACGTGACGCTGGTGGGCGACATTCTGGCGAATC
Source organism: Gemmatimonadota bacterium (assembly GCA_039587395.1). Classification (GTDB taxonomy): domain Bacteria; phylum Gemmatimonadota; class Gemmatimonadetes; order Palauibacterales; family Palauibacteraceae; genus JBDHIQ01. The sequence continues at coordinate 1,906 of JBDHIQ010000296.1, read as the reverse complement.
TAGAGGTGTCGACGACGGGCACGGCAGCCGACTGGGTCGTGAAGCTCATCGACGTCTATCCGGAGGATGAGGAGAACCACGAGCACACGCCGGACGGGGTGCAATTGAGCGGCTACGAGCAGATGGTTCGAAGTGAGGTGATCCGGGGCCGGTTTCGGAACAGCTATGAACACCCGGAGCCATTCGTGCCCGGACAGGTGACGACCGTCCGTCTGCCTCTACAGGACGTGTACCACACGTTCAAGGCCGGGCACAGAATCATGGTGCACGTGCAGAGCACCTGGTTCCCGCTTGTGGACCGCAACCCGCAGACTTACGTGGAGAACATCTTCAAGGCCGAAGAGAGCGACTTTGTCAGTCACACTCACCGGGTGTTTCACACTCCGCAACGGGCCAGCTATCTGGAGGTGAGAAGCCTCAGGTAGCCGGCGGGTGGGCACCGTGCGATGAGCAGACGCGCAAGCGTTTGAGCAGCCGGCCTTTGGAAAACGGACACTTCGACCTATAATAGGTGGACTGCTCGGACGGACCCGCTTCCGGGGTCTGCTCCAAGCCGGCGCGCGGCAGGGGCCGCGGCCGATGTCGTATCGCAGCAGGGGATGGGAAGATGGGTGTTGGGTTCGCTGCGGCCATCAGGCAGTGCGATCGTGGGCAGGATGCATCCGAGTACGGCATGCTCATGGCCATGATCGTCCTCGTGGTTCTCTCCGGTGCAATCTTCTTCGGCCAATCCGTCCGCACATCGATGGAGCAGGCCTCGGAGTGCATCCGCCGGCACATCAGATGGTGGTGCGGCTATGCAGGTCGAGGAAGAGAAGAAGAGCGGCTCGCTTGCCGATCGCCTGGCGGCGTTGCTGGACACGAGCGACGATGGCGAGGGGCCACAGGCCGGATCGAACGCGGCCGCCGGAGGCAGGGGGAAACCCACCGGCACACCGCAGAATCCGGGGAAGTGTCCCGACTAGGCCGGTTGTAGCACGCTACCGCTCGGGACTCGGACCCTCCCAGTCCGGGTTCGGAATCGGCAGCAGGGCGCCGACCCTCGTTCTCCAGCGGTGCAGCGCTCGCCGGAGCTGATCCGTCCGTGCGGGCATCCGCCGGGCCAGGTCGTCTTCTTCGCCCGGATCGGACGCCAGGTCATAGAGCTCCACCCGCCCGTCCTCGAACCACTCCACCAGCTTGAAGTCACCCGATCGGATGGCGCCCGAAGGCCTGTTGCCGGAGCCGTGATAGTGGGGGAAGTGCCAGAACAGCGCTCTGTCCTCACCGAACTCGCTCCCGCGAAGCAGGGGACCGAGACTGATCCCATCCACGTGGTGGGCCGGTTGCAGCGGAAGCCCGGCCAGGTCCAGCAGCGTGGGGAACAGGTCCGTGGTCATCGCCGGGTCCGGGATCTCCCGGCCCGCCTGGACGACTCCGGTCCACCGGATGACGAACGGTACGCGGATCCCGCCTTCGTACAGCCAGCCCTTGCCGGCACGCAGCGGGGTGTTGGACGTGGGCGCGGAGGTTCGATCTCCGGCCAGCGTGCTGAGACCTCCGTTGTCGGACACGAACACGACCAGCGTGCCTTCGGCCAGGTCGTTGTCGTCCAGCCAGCCAAGGATGGCGCCCACGCTGCGGTCCACGCTCTCGACCATGGCGGCGTACTCGGCGTGGTCCTGACCCAGCTTGGTGGTGGCGACGCCCGTCCCGGGCCGGATGGCCCGACCCTCCGTCTCGTAGCCGGCCCCTCCACCGCCCGCCCGGTCGTCTGCCAGCTTCGCGCGATACCGGTCCGCCACCTTCTCCCGGGCCTGGATGGGAGTGTGCACGGCGTAGTGCGAGAGCACCAGCAGAAACGGCTGGCTCCGGTGGCGATCGAGGAACCCCAGCGCCTTCTCCGTCAGTCGTTCCGTCAGGTAGT
>JBDHIQ010000005.1:0-85969 GCA_039587395.1 Gemmatimonadota bacterium | reverse complement strand
CTTTGTGGTCGTCTCGACCCGGTGCAACCGAATCCACGTGCCCTCCACCGTTTGTCCGCGGCGGCAGCGCTCCCGAATATACCCTCGGGTGAAGTCCGTCTCCAATCCCTTGCGTGAAAGACAGGATCTGCTCGTGCCGAACAGTGGAAGCGATCGATGAGCGTTCGCTACGATCCGTTGCTGGTGCGAGCCCTTGCCGCCGAAATCACCGCCGGCTGGGGAGGGGCGCAGGTGCGCACGCTTGTCATGGACCGTTCGCGCCGTGCAGCAAGTCTGAAGTTCCCGGACAGGCCCGACCTGGTGGCGCTCCTTCACCCCGAGTTTGGCTATCTGTTGGCCGGCGCTCCGGAGGGTGCGGACGTGGGCGGCCAGGAGGGGGGGGACGCCAGGACTGTCCAGTTCCGCAGGCTCATCCTGGGAGAGGTGACGACGCCGGCCGACGAGCGGCTCCTGGAGCTGTCGCTGGTGGATTCCGGGGGACGGGAGCGACAGCGGATCGTGCTGGAGCTCCACACCAACCAGTGGAACCTCCTGCTGTTGGAGCCCCTGGCCAGCGCCCCGGGGGAATACCGGATCAGCCGAACCCTGTGGAAGCGCGAGCTGCGAGACCGCACGCTTGCGGCCGGCAAAATCTACCGGAGGCCGGGAGGCGCCCGGCGCGGTGCCGAGGCACCGGCGCTCCTGGACGAATGGCTGGGCGCTCTGGGCAACATCCCCGCGGAGGATCGCAGGCGCACTGCGCTGGAGACCTTCGCCTTCGTCAGCGCTCTCAACGTCGACTATGTGCTTGGATCGGCGGCGTCGGAAGAGGTCGGGGCCGCCGACCAACTGCAGCGCGCCCACCAGCGATACCGGGAGTTGAGAGCCGCGGCGGGCGCCTGGTTGCTCGAGCGGCGCTGGGGGCTTCAACCCTACGTCGCAAGCCTGAACGAGACTGCCAGCCGGAAGCACGGTTCGCTGCTCGAAGCGATGGCCGAAGCCGCACATGCAGCCGGGGTGAGCCTCCGCCAGCTGGGGCAAGAGAGTGATGGGTCCGGATCGGAACCGACCGGGGAGGCCGTGGAGCTGCACAAGGCCCTAGTGGCACGCCGGAAGCGACTCACCCGGCGGCGCGGTTCGCTCGAACGGGAGATCGCGGAACTGGGCGACCCGGAAGATCTGCGTGCGATCGGCAGCCTGCTATTGACGCGAATCCGGGAGGTGCCGCGCGGCATGGCCCTGGTGGAGTTGGCCGACTTTGATGGCACGCCGAAAGAGGTGGAGCTGGACCCCGCGTTCGACGCCGCGAGCAACGCCAACGCCTACTTCGAGGAGGCGGCTCGCCGGGAGAGAGCGCTGCGGAGAGTTCCGGCGGAGATCGCGTCGGTCGATCGAGCTCTGGCCCGCATCGAGTCGGCATTGGAAACGCTGGCCAGTGCCTCACCGACGGACGAAATGTGGGCCGTGGTTGGAGGCAAACCGGAGCAACGGAGGGGAGGACAGCCGGGGCCGGAGCGACTTCCCTATCTCAAGCTGCGCAGCTCCGGCGGGCTCGAGATTCGCGTCGGGCGCAGCGCCCGCACGAATGACGATCTCACGTTCCGCCACTCTGCCCCGGACGACATCTGGATGCATGCCCGCCAGGTGCAGGGGGCGCACGTCATCCTGCGCTGGGGAGACAGGGAGACAAACCCGCCGAAGCGCGATCTGCAGGAGGCGGCCGTCGTGGCCGCTGTCCACAGCGGTGGACGGCATAGCGGCACGGTGGCCGTGGACTGGACGCGCCGCAAGTACGTGCGGAAGCCTCGCAAGTCACCGCCTGGAACTGTGGTGCCGGATCGGGTGAAGACGTTGTTCGTAGAACCGAGCGAGTCGCTGGTGAAGCGGTTGCGGTCTCGCGCCGAGGGTGACGGCTGAGCGCCGCGGCGTAGCGTCGTGGGCTGAGCGCCGTTAGCCGACCCCCACCCCGAGCACCCACCCCAGGACGGCGCCGCCCAGCACCAGCCAGATCGAGCTCACCCTGACCTTCACGGCCAGCACGGTGGCGCCCACCGCGATGAGCCACGCCTTCCAGTCGGTCAGGACCGCTCCGGACAGAGCGATCATGACAGCCGCCATCAGACCCACGGCGCTGACGTTCACCGCGTCCAGAAAAGCTGCGGTCCACCTCGAGTCACGAAGCCGGGGGACGATGGGCGCCAGTATCCAGACGAACGCGAAGGAGGGCAGGAAGATAGCCAAGGTGGCCACGGCGGCGCCCGGAACACCGGCTATCAGGTAGCCCACAAAGGTTGCCGTCGACAGAACGGGACCGGGAGTGAGCTGCCCAATGGCGATGGCATCCAGGAGCTCCGGCCGTGTGAGCCAACCGTACGTTTCGACCAGATCGCCTTCCATGAACGCCACCAGCACGTAACCGCTCCCGTACAGCACCGCCCCGACCTTGAGGAAGAACAGACCCAGCTTCCACAGAGGAACGCTGGTCGCGGCCAGGAGGCTGGCGGCCGGAAGCGCCGCGGCCGTGGACGTGGATGCCGATGCCACGGCCGTTCCGATGGCCGGGACGATCGCTGCCGTTCCCGGATCCGAATCCTGCCCTGCCTTTCCGCGCCTGCCCAGCATCAGCCACAGCGCGCCAAGCACCGCGCCGGCCAGCAGCGCAAGAACTTCGTTCACCCCTCCTATCAGGACCGCCAGCATGACGGCCAGACCGATGACGGCCACAGCCGGCCCCTTCACCGCTGTCTTCCCGAGTCGCCACACTGCGGCGAGGATCACGGCCAGGACTGCCGGTTTGATCCCGTTCATGAACGGCGTGATCGAGGGTAGCGACCCATATCGCACGTACGCCCAGGCGAATGCCACCGTCACGAGTACAGCGGGGAGAATGAAGCAGGCTCCGCCGACGAACAGCCCGCGCCACCCGGCGCGTACGTACCCGACGTGCATCGCCATCTCGGTGGAGTTGGGACCCGGGATGAGGTTGGTGGCGCCGACCATGTCGAGGAAGCGCTGGCGGCTGAGCCAGCCGCGACGCTCGACCACCTCGTCCTCCATCATCCCGATGTGTGCGGCCGGTCCACCGAATGCGATCAGACCCAGCTTCCCGAACAACCGGGCGACCGCCCCCAGGTCGCCGCGGGACCGCTCCTCGGACTCGTTCATGGGTGGCGGGCGGGCTCGTGCCGGTCGGGCTCCTGGAAGTCAGGCTCGTGAGTCGCCGCCGCCAGCTCCGCAGCCAGCCGTTTGAACTCGTCTTCGCCCCGCTCAAGCGCGGCGATCAGGGCCGAGCCCACCACTACCCCGTCGGCGATCCCCGCCACCGTACGGGCGTGCTCAGGCTTCGAGATCCCGAACCCGACGGCAACCGGTAAGCTGACTTCCCGGCGCAGAGCCTCGACCTTGTCTCGCAACCCTTCATCGAGACTGGCCCGGGCCCCGGTGACTCCCGTCCTCGAGATGTAGTAGAGGAACCCGGACGAGTGATCGCGTATCCGGCGGATCCGCTCGATCGGCGTAGTTGGGGCCACGAGAGCGATCAGGTCCACTCCTGACGAAGCCAGACGGGCCTCGAGATCGGGTTCCGCTCCCACCGGCAGATCGGTGAGCAGCAGACCGGCGGCTCCGGACTCTTCGGCTCGTCCGAGAAACCGCTCGACGCCCATCCTGAGGACTGGATTCAGATACGAGAACAGCACGATGGGCGGCAGATCGGCCGACATCCGGGCCACCAGATCCAGCGTCGAATCCAGGCTGACGCCCTGCTTGAGCGCCTTCCAGCTGGACCTTTGGATTGTCGGTCCATCGGCAAGCGGATCGCTGAACGGGACACCCAATTCGATGACGTCCGCTCCGCATTCCGCCAGGTGGGTGAGGTGGCGGGGCGTGTCCGCGGGTGTCGGGAAGCCGTTGCTGAGGAACGGAATGAATGCGGCCCGATGCTCGGCACCGAGTCGGGCGAAGGTGTCCGCCAGGCGACCGTTTGACTGACTGCTTCCTGTCACTGGGTGTCGTCGCTCTTCCGTGGCTGTTCGCGGGAGGTGAGCTGCGCGCGCGGCCCTTCTCCTCATGTCCCGTCTGCATTTGTGGGAAGTTCCCACAAATGCAGACGCGTCCTAGCATGGTTACCCCTCGACCCGGCCACCCGTCACCCCAGCCATGTCGTACCTCCATCGGAGCAGACTGCCTTGAATCCCTGGTCCGTCAGTCAGGGTGCAACAGGCCTTCGATCGCCGCCAGTACCGTCTCCGGCGCATCCAGGTGGATGTGGTGGCTCGTCTCGGTCACGTGAAACTCGGAGCGGCCGGACAGCTTCTCCGCCAGCGTGCGGCTCTCCTCCAGCCAGAACGCCTGGAAAGCTTCGGCCGGCTCTCCGAACGCCGGGTTCGGAAGCTCGGATCCCAGCACGACAAGTGGCAGATCGCCCAGCGTTTCCACCGCGTCGGCCTCTTGCAGTGTCCCGGTAGTCAATGCCGCGTACTCCGAGGCAACCGCGGCCAGGTAGGCGGCCTGTGCGCGCTCCTCCGGGTTCTCCGAAGCGGCCGCACCACGAGCCGCCAGCGCCAGTCCCTCCGCTTCGCCAGCCAGCATGTCACTGAGGTCGGGGAACGCCTCACCGCGCAGAAACGCACGTGGTGGCGGATCGAGCAGGACAAGCCCCGACGTGACATCGGGGTACCGGTGCGCAAACACGATCGCGTGCACAGCGCCCAGCGAATGCCCTACGAGGACATAGGGGCCCGGCAGGGAAGCTCCGTCCAGGAGCAGGTACAGCTCTTCCGCCACGACGGCAGCCGTACGCGGCTCGGGACCCGGCTCGCTGGCTCCGTAGCCGGCGCGATCGTACACGCATGCCGTCGTACTTTCGGCCAGCCGGCGTTGCAAAGTCCGCCAGCTATCGGAGGACTCTCCTATCCCCACGTCGAAGACCACGACCGGACCGCCCTCTCCCAGGCAGTCAATGTACAGGCGGTGTCCCCCGACATCGACCAGGCGGCCGCCCTGCTGCGCCGCACACGCTGCGGTGGACGCCAGCACGATGACCAGCGTCCTGAGACCCCGACCGAGAGTCCGGATGGGCATCCGCGTGGCCAACCTCATCCGCGGCCTCAGCGCCGGTTTCACTGCCTCAACGCCACCCTGGACCGGCCTAGATGAACGCCAGCGAGTATGGCTCGCGGCCACTTTCTCCGACCCGAAGGCTCACGAGGCAGGCGTGCCGGTAACCCTGCGCCGGGTCGTTCTTGTATCCCTCGAGCTTGGCTCGATCCAGGGCATCGGGAACCCGGCTGGTGCTCTTCTTGATCTCCAGAACCAGCAGGTGGTCTCCGGAGGCCCGGTGATGCACGACGATGTCCGGGTACACGGTGCGACAGTCCGTGTCGCGCACCAGAGAATCGGGATCCAGCTCCGTCAGCTGGCGCTCGAGGTCGGCCAGGTGGTGGGGTTCCTGCTCGAACCCGTCGTATTCGATGTCCACGTCCCAGCCGTCAAAGTGCTGTTGGAGATAGACCGCCAGACGGTGGGTGATCGATCGCTCGTTGACGTCGTTTGCCAGCAGGTAGTTGTCCAGCACGGAAAGCTGGCGCAGCGCCGTGTTCAACCGGCGTTCTATCTCTCGCTCGAAATCGGCATCACTCATTCGTGAAAATCCTCTCTGCAGTCCACCATTCGCAGGGCTTTGAAAGCCTACACCACCTGCCACTGCCAGCTGAAGGCACCGGCCGTCAGGCAGCCGTAGATGAATGCGTCGAACAGGTTCTTCCACACGGAGCTCCACGGCTTTCCGAACCAGATGGCATCCTGCACCACGGCGAACCCGTAGGCCATCCAGGCGATGGTGCCCGTGATCTGGAACACGCGCATGTACTCGGTTCCGGCCGGCACGGCCCGTGTGGCCACGTAGGCGACGCAGGCGCTGACGAGCAGGTAGAAGAGGAAGGACCGCACCAGACTCTTCCCCATCGAGGGAAGCCCGTTCGGCAGCACGGTGAAGAAGCCGACGGGTCCGCCCTCGAATTTCTTGACCATGTCAGGGTTCTTCACCTCCGATGGGTCCGCCACGTGTGGGATGTTGTACTGTCCGGGCGGCATGTCCTGGGGTTGGAGCGCGTCACGCGCCGCATCCTCGTTCGGGAACTTCTTGAAGTCCCTCTTGTGGTGCGGCAGGACCATCCAGACCACGGCGCTCGCGATGAACACGAGCACGGCAGCCAGCAGAATCGCGAGCCAGAGCGAAGCGATGGGGATCATGTCAGCCTCCTAAAGGTCGTGGGCGTTTCGCAGCAGCTGATAGAAGTACGTGACGTTCAGATCGAGATTCTCCAGGCTGAGTCGCTCGTTTGTCCCGTGCACTCTCTCCAGATCTTCCCCGCTGGCCCGGAAGGCCAGGAAACGAAACACGTTGGACGAACGGCCGGAGTAGTACTTGGCGTCCGTGCCTCCAACCACCAGGTACGGGGCGACCTTGAGCTTCGGATCCGCGACGACCTGCCTGATGGTCCGTCCGAGGAGACGGAACGCCTCGGAACCGACATCGGAGACGGGCGATGGATCCTGGTTCGCAAGCATGCGGAGCTGTACGCGGTCGTCCGCGATGACGTCGCGGACGCGGGCCGTCACGCTCTCGACCGTCTCCCCCGGCATGATGCGGAAGTTCACGACGGCCCGAGCGTCGATGGGAAGCACGTTGTCCTTGACGCCCCCGTCGATCATGGTGGCCGCCGTCGTAGTGCGCACCATCGCGGCGCCGGACTGTTCGCTCACCATCAACCGCGCCACGACGGGACGCAGCAGCCACAGGTTCGCGAACACCACACGCCGCAACAGCGACATCTCCGGTGCCAGGTACTGGAACATCTGCTCCGTGGCACCGTCCAACCGCGCGGGAAACTGGTTGTCTTCGAGCTTCGTCAGCGCGGCGGCCAGTATGCCGATGTTCGTGTGGTCCGGGGGCATCGAGGAGTGCCCACCCTCCCCTTCTACGAGCAGTTCGAGGCTGAGAAACCCCTTCTCCGCGACACCGATGATGGCGACCGGGCCGTCGACGCCGGGGATCATGTCCTCGGCGATAGCGCCGCCTTCGTCCAGAACGAAGGCAAAGGAGTCCACGCCGCGCGCGGCCAACACCTCGGCTATCTTGGCGGCGCCGTTTGGGCCACCCACCTCTTCGTCATGTCCGAACGCGAGATAGACGGTCCTGCGCGGCTGGAAACCTTCGGACAACAGTCGCTCGGTCGCTTCCAGAATCCCGATTACGCTGCTCTTGTCGTCCATCGCGCCCCGGCCCCACACGAATCCGTCCGCCTGCACGCCTCCGAACGGAGGGTGCGCCCAATCGTCCTCGGTACCGGGTATGACGGGAACCACGTCCAGGTGGCCCATCAGCAGGATCGGCTCGAGATCCGGCTCGCTGCCAGGCCATTTGAACAGCAGGCTGAGCTGGGCGACGGCCTCGCTCTCCAGCTGTGAATGAACGAGTGGATACGTCTCCGCCAGGTAGTGGTGCAAGCCGTAGAATGCCAGTGAATCGGTGTCGGCCGGGTCCTGGGGCGAGACCGTGGGAAAGGTGAGGGCACCGGCGAATCGTCCGGCAATCTCCTCGACAGGAAGCGAGATCGAGACGGCCTCGATGTCGTCGGAAGGCTGAAGGCTCTCCATCGTGGAGGCGCGTACCAGCATCACGACCGCCAGCGCGACGACGACGATCAGAATCGCCGCAAAGATCTTCTTCATCGAAATCCCCTGCCCTGGACTAGCGCGGAATCAGCCAGAGTTCCGTCTGCCGGCCGTCTAAGTAGCGGGTCTCCACCCCGTCGAAGAACGCGTCCTCTTCCAGCATGATCCGGATCTCCTGCCCGCCCCACTCCGGAATCTGCACCGCCGCGTTCAACTCGATCGAATGAGCAGTGTTGGCGAACAGCGGATAATCGCCCTTCCCCTCGACGCCACCCTGCTGATCCCACAGGCCGATGGTCGGACCGGCCGCGTGTCCGTGGAAACCCAGGGGATGTGTATAGATCGTCGCGTTGATTGCCTCGGATTCCGCCTGTGCTAGCGCGGCAAGAAGGATCTCGTTGCCGCTCCGCCCGGTGGAGAAGTGGCCGGTCAGGATGTCCTGGAGCCTGTTGCCGACGGCAAGCGCCTTCTTCAAGCCGGCGGGCGCGTCGGATTCTCCCGGTCGAAGCACGTATGCGTGCTGCTGCGTGTCCGTGTTCAGACCCAGGTAGGAGATGCCGAAATCAATGTGGATCAGGTCTCCCGGCTGGATGACCTCCGCCCCCGGCCGGCTCTGAAACGTGCCTTCGTGCCCTCCCGCATCCGCGCGCTGGACCGACACGCTGGGCTGGAACCAGGTGTCCAGCTTCAACTCGGCAATGCGCTCGCGGTACCACCAGCTCACGTCCACCGTCGTGGTGACGCCGGGCTGAATGACCTGCTGGCTCAACCCCTCGGCGATGATCTCGTGGGCGATCCTGACGATCTGTGGATAGACGGCCATCTCCTCGGGGATCCGAGTTTCCAGCCAGCCGATCGCGAGTCCTTCTCCACCGACGATGCGCTCATGGTAGGGTTCGACCAGCGCGGCCAGGAACGACTCGTACTCCGTCGCGGAGAGTCCGTCCGCCAGACCGAAGGTGGTCGATCGGTTGACGGCGATGCGCTGCGGCTGCCGTTCCCCTACAACCGCCGCTACCGCCGCCCACTGGTCCGGCTGTTCCTCCGGGTCCCAGGCGCGGGGGAACGGGCCAATGTCGTAGCGGGCCACGGCGAGCCGTTCCACTCCCTCTTCCGGTCCGCGATCGTGGAACACCAGGACGGTTCGCCGGCGGGCGGCGAACCAGGTTGCCGGCAGCATCGTTTCGATCACCGGGTCCTCGTTGTACTCACGGGCCGCGATGATCCACATGTCGATGCCCTCGCGTCGCATCAGCTCCGGCACCACGGTGTCCAGGCGTCGCTCCAGCCAGCGGTTCATGACTTCGGCCCGCTCCCGGAGCGGCAGGACCACGGGCATCCCGTGGCCCGCCGTCTGGGCGGCTGCCGGCCGGGGTGGCGTGGTCGCGCCGACTATCGAGGCCAGTGCCGTGACGAGCAGCAGCCTGGGAGAAAGCCGCATGCGCAAGTTGTTCATGAGTTCACCATCAACGTGTGTCAGGTTTTGCTTTTGCGATTCGATTGAATCCCGGTCTCTAGCGAAGCTCCACCGTTCCACGGGGCGTATCAAGCCTCGCCACCAGAACCGGTACGGGGCCCGTCGTCACTGGAAGATCTACTTCGATCGCGGAGAGCAGAGCCCGGATTCCTTCGGGATCGGGGTGCTCGGCCCGGAACGAAGTCAACGAGCACTGCGCCGGGACGTCGGCGCCCGGGTGGTCCGAATCGCACCAATCGATCAGGAACGGCACCAGGCCGTCCCCCAGCACTACTTCCGGGTCGGTAAGCTGCCAAGATAGCGTCTTCCCATCCGGTTTGTCCCGACCCGCCGTCTGGACGGTCCCGAGCCGCACGCCGCGCCTGGCGGCCGCCTGGACCGCGGCGGTCAGATTCTCGGTCTTTGCCGCCCAGGACACGAGCCGGGGCTGAGCCAGGTCACCCAGTCCGAGAATGCCGGGAACGAATCCGGACGGCCGGTCCGGATCGGGCGCCAGGATTTCCAGGTAGGTGGTCTCGCTGAGCGTGATGAGGGCGTTGTGCGTGCCCCACTGCGGGTGGGAACCTCCCGGACGGGCCCGGACACCCAGCTCCAGTTCCAGCCGATCGACCGCCGCGCCCAACTCGGGGACGCCGTAGACCAAATGGTCTATCCGGGTCATGTCTAGCCTGCGTCGGGCGCAGCCGTGATCTGCTCCGCCAGCAAGGCCGGGAGCGTCGTGGCCACCCAATCCCGTTCGCTGTGCGTTCTCGCCGCGAATACCACCGTCATTTCTCCACGCGCGATCTCGGCCGTGTCGGCGGCGTCCGGATGCCGGAACACGACCTCGTAGCGCAGCGTGCGAGACGTTTTCTCCCGCACCGATAGATGTATCTCGACCTGCTCGCCGTAGTGGAGCGGCCGGCGGTAGTCGCAGCGCACCGACACGCGCGGCATGCCCGCCACGCCTTCGGGTGTCCAGACAAACGCGGCACCGCCCAGCGATCGATAGAAAGCGTGCTCGGCCTCCTCCATGTAGCGGAAGAAGGCCGAGAAGTGGACGACCCCGGCCGTGTCGGTGTCCGCGAACTCGACCCGGCGCGTCGCTCGGTATTCGTAAGGCATGTCAGTCGCCTATTCGGACCCAGCCCAGAAGGCCAGAAGCGCCTGGTCCTTCTCCGTGTCGGGGAGCGCGGCCAGCTCTAGAAGATCGGGCGCGTCGGGCCCCGTTGCGTACCGGGTGTGTGGCGTTTCGGCCGTCAGCGCGTGCGTGACAGAGCCACAGAAATCCTCGGGGCCCGCCGCGTTGGCTTGCATCCCGGTGACGAGGTTGTCGGTTGCAGCGAAGAACTCGCCATACAGCTTCGCCTGCTCCTGGCTCATGTCGGACCGCCGCTCGGTCCACGCTGCCAGCGCGGTGTCGCGAATGTCGCTCGCCGTCACGCCCGGCTGGATGACCGAGACGTCGATCCCCCATGGTGCAACCTCCATCCTCAGAGAATCGCTGGCTGCCTCCAGGGCAAACTTGGACGCGCAGTAGGCGCTCGCGAACGGCATCGACAGCTTTCCGTTCACCGAACTTACGTTCACGATGCGGCCGCTGGCCCGGCGAACGAGCGGAAGGCAGCGCCTGGTGAGCGCCAGAACGCCAAACAGGTTCACGTCGAACACCTTCCGGAAGTCGCTCACACGTGTGGTTTCCACGGGTCCCAGGTCGAGGACACCGGCGTTGTTCACCAGGCCCCACAGTCCCCTGTCACCCAGCTCAGCCTCGAGCTCGCCGACCGCTTGTTCGATGTGGCTGTCGTTCGTGACGTCCAGCGTGAGTGTCTGCAGGCTGTCCCCGCTCTCCGCGCGGAGCGAGGCTGCCGCTGCATCGCTGCGGACCCCTGCAAAAACCTGGAATCCCTCGCTCGCCAGGTGCAGGACTAGACTCCTCCCGAGACCACGGGAAGCTCCGGTAACGAGTACCGACCTACCGCTGTCATCTGCATGCATTGATTAGCTTCCTCTCTCGTGATCGACGTCCATTGCCTGAGTTCGCCGGGCCGTGAGCCGCGCGACCTCCGCAACATCTTTGTCACCCCTGCCGCTCAGGCAGAGCAGAACATCCTTGCCGTGCCATCGGTCCGCTTCTTCAGCCAGGCGGGCGATGGCGTGGGCCGGCTCCAGCGCGGGCACGATCCCTTCCAATCGGCAGAGCAACTCGAAGGCCTCCAGCGCCTGCTCATCTGTCACCGCCTCGTAACGGACGCGCCCCGTGTCCTTGAGGAATGCGTGCTCGGGACCGACTCCGGGATAGTCCAGCCCGGCCGAGACCGAGTGCGCCGGGATCACCTGTCCCCCTTCATCCTGGAGCAGGTAGCTGTACGAACCGTGCAGCACTCCCGGAATCCCCGCGGCCAGCGACGCCGAATGGTGGCCGGTCGCGACGCCCTCTCCGGCCGCCTCCACTCCTACCAGCTCCACCTCGGGCCGATCCAGGAAGCCAGCGAAGATCCCGATCGCGTTGGAACCGCCGCCGACGCACGCGAAGACGGCCTCCGGCTCCACACCGCGGTCGTAGAGCTGGGCCGACGCCTCATCGCCGATCACGCGCTGGAAGTCACGGACTATCCGCGGATACGGCGCCGGCCCGACAACCGAGCCGATGATGTAGTGCGTGGTTTCTACGTTCTCAACCCAGTCGCGAATGGCCTCGTTGGTGGCGTCTTTGAGCGTGCGGCTGCCGCTGGAGACGGACCTGATCTCGGCCCCGAGGATCTCCATGCGGGTGACGTTGAGGGCCTGGCGGCGCATGTCCTCTTCGCCCATGTACACCACGCAGTCAAAGCCGAACAGGGCACAAGCGGTGGCCGTCGCGACCCCGTGCTGGCCGGCTCCGGTCTCCGCGATGATCCGCTGCTTGCCCATCCGCCGGCAGAGCAGCGCCTGCCCGATGGTATTGTTGATCTTGTGCGCCCCTGTGTGGTTCAGGTCCTCGCGTTTCAGCCACACCCGCACCCCTCCCAGGTGCTCGCCCAGGCGCCGGGCGCGATACACGGGGCTCGGCCGGCCGACAAAGTGCTCGAACAGCCACACCAGCTCCTCCAGAAAGTCCGGGTCGGCGATGGCTTCGTCGTACGCCCGGGTCAGCTCCGCCAGCGCGGGGATGAGCGTCTCGGGGACGAATTGTCCGCCGTAGTCTCCGAACCAGTCATGGTTCGTCACCTGATCTGCCACTTCGCACTCCTGATGTTCCTGTCAGGCCCGTCCGGCCTGCGCGACAAACGCGCGGATCAGCTCCGCATCCTTCTCACCGGGGGATCGCTCCACTCCACTGCTCACATCCACCACATCCGGGCCGACCGCCCGGATCGCATCCGCCACGTTGGCTGGTGTGAGACCTCCGGCCAGGATCAGCCGTGGACGGCCGCGCTGCGCCCGGCTCGAGAACGGATCGCACAGCCATTCGTGCGGAATTCCGGTTCCGGTGCCTCCTGCCGCCAGTTCGGAATAACCCTCTACCAGAATGCCGTCCACAACCCCGGCGTATCGATCCGTGAGCCGGGCCAGCTGGCCGGGAGTGCGCGGCCGGAGCGCTTTCCACACGCGGAAGCCGTCCGCCCGCAAGGTCCTGCACTGCTCCGGAGTCTCCACACCGTGCAGCTGCACGACGGCCAGGCCGATCCCGGCCGCGGCCTGGCTCACGATCTCGGCTGCCGCGTCTACAAACACTCCAACCGGCCGGGCGGGTGCATCCGGGCAGGCGGCCCACATCTCCTGGACGATCTCCGTTGCCTCTTCCACCGTCACCCGACGAATGCTCTCGGCGAGCACCAGGCCCACGTAGTCGGCCCCGGCCCTGGTTGCCGCGATGGCGTCGGCAGACCGTCGGAGACCGCAGATCTTCACCCGGGTCGGGTACCGGGCTTCGGCCGACTCGCTCATTCCGGGCCGGGCTCCACATCGGGATCCGCGTGCGAGATGCGCGGCAGCCGCCGCTCCCCGGTCAGTTCCGAGACGCCCCGCTCCGGATCCTGCCGCATGAGCCAGCCGCCGACCAGAACGGCGTCGGCGCCCGCGCGGCCGGCCAGAGCCACGTCTTCCCGACCCAGCACACCACTTTCCGCCACGGCCACACGGTCACCGGGCACCTGCGACACGATCTGCAGCCCCGCCTGGAGATCGACCTCGAACGTGGAGAGATCTCGCGCGTTCACCCCGATGATGCGAGCGCCCGAATCCACAGCGCCGCCCAACTCATCCTCATCGTGGATCTCCACCAGCGCCGCCATGCCCAGCCGTTCGCACTCTTCCAGCAACTCGGCCAGCAGAGCCGTACCCAGCGCCCGGCTGATCAACAGGACGGCATCGGCACCCGCAGCACGGGACTCCAGGAGCTGCAGCGGGTGAACGATGAAATCCTTCCGCAGAATCGGGATGGTGCTCACCTCGCGGGCCGCTGCCAGATCCTCCAGCGAACCTCCAAAATAAGGCCCGTCCGTGAGGACCGAGACGGCCGCCGCCCCCCCGGCATCGTACGCCGACACGACGCTGCGCGGATTCGCATAGGAATCGATCGGGCCGGCGGAGGGAGAGCGCCGTTTGAACTCGGCGATCACCGAAACCGACTCATCTTCCACGATCGCGGCCTCAAAGCCGCGAGGACCGGGCGCCCGAGCCGCCAGTTCGGCCAGGAGCGATTCGCTCCCATCCAGCCTGGCCACTTCCTCTCGCTTGGCTTGCAGAATCTCGTCCAGGATCACCGTTTGGTCCGCCTTTGAGCGTGCGCTGAGGGTGGGTCTGGACACGCCATGCGGCCACCTGGAGCCACCCCGGGTGTGGTCGAAACTACCCTCCCCGCCGCGGCGAAACCAACCACGTGACAGAGTGCCCTTGCGCTTCGGTTCCTATTCGGGTACATTCGGTTTCCGTTCGGTGATGGAGGAGGGGCTGATGAGCCGGCGCCCCGCTGCCCCGGGTGCGGGCATCAAGGCGGGACGTGGATTGTGGCGGAACGGAAGAAGGCGCGGTGATGGCGCTCACCAAACGACAGCGCGAGATCCTGGACTTCATCGAAGGCTTCGTGCGATTCCGGGGCTACTCTCCGAGCTTCGAGGAAATCGCCGAGAACTTCGGGTTTCGCTCCCTCGCCACGGTGCACGAGCATCTGTGTAACCTGCAGGCGAAGGGCTACATCAAGAAGAACTACAACGAGAGCCGCTCGATCGAACTGGTCGAGGCCGAGCTCAAGATCTCAGCGATCGAGCTCCCCCTGCTCGGCGCTGTGGCAGCAGGCGTCCCCATTGAAGCCATCGAGGACCAGGAGACTATCTCGGTCCCCGAGGACATGGTCGCCGGCTCCGTCGCCGGACACTACGTGCTCCGGGTGCGCGGCGAGTCGATGATAGACGAGCAGATCCGCGATGGTGACTTCGTCATCGTCCAGTCCCGCGAGACGGCGCACAACGGAGAGATGGTGATCGCGCTGATCGATGGCGAGAACGCCACGATGAAGAAGTTCTACCGGGAGAACGGTCAGGTGAGGTTGCAGCCGGCCAATCCCGGGCTCGATCCCATGTACTTCGATCCAGGCCAGGTGGCGATCCAGGGGATCGTCATCGGGGTAATAAGAAAGTACTAGACCAGCAGAAGGACTGGACGAACATCAGAGCCTAAGCCCCGGTGGTCCCACAACCCACCCATCCCACGCCACCGGGGCAGAAGCTCTTCTTTCACTCTCTACGGCAGGTTCGCACGGCTACGGCTCCCCGACCCCGTCTCTCCGCGACGCCAGCACCCGCCTCACGCCCGCCGCGGCTTCGAACAGGAGCCACATCTCGAGCACGAAGATCGCCCCTCCCACCACGAGCAACAGCGTCTGGCTCTCGCTCCTGTACCGGATGAGGTTCAGCACCATCGCATAGGTTGTCATGAAGAGAAGGAACGCCATCGGTATGGCCGTGACCCACACGTTGCGCTTCAGGCGGAACAGGAACAGGGTCAGGATCAACAGCGTGAGGCCGGCCAGCAGCTGGTTCGTGGTTCCGAACAGGGGCCACAGACGCATTCCGCCGGCTCCGCGATCGAGCCCCAGGGCCAGGAGCGCGCAACTCGTGACCGCTACCAGAGTGGCCACCCAGCGATTCTGGACGGCCTTCACTCCGTATTCGACGCCCAGCTCAGAGATGATGTAGCGCTGAAGCCGGACGCTGGTGTCCAGCGAGGTGGCCGCAAAGCTGATGACGACCACTGCTGCAAAGATCGTCGCGACTGCGTGCGGGATCCCGATCCCCTCCGCGAGTACTCCGACTCCGTTCACGAACGCCGTCGTGGCTCCGGACGAGGCGCTGGCCCAGGTGCTGTAGTGCGCATGCCAACCATCGATTCCGACGAACAGGGCAAAGCCCGCCGTGGTAGCCAGAATGGATGTGAGCGCCAGGCTTCCCTCCCCCAGCATCCCGCCGTAACCGACATATCTGGCGTCGGTCTCCCTGTTCAGCTGCTTGGATGACGTTCCGGACCCGACCAGTCCGTGAAAGCCGCTGATCGCTCCGCAGGCGATGGTGATGAACAGCAGGGGAAACCAGTTGGGAGCGTCCGCAGGCAGGCTGGTGTTGACCGCCGGTGCCACCACCTGGGGGTTCGCGACCACGACGCCCGCACCGATGATGCCCAGCGCCACAAACAGCTGGTGGCCGTTCACGTAGTCGCGTGGCTGAAGCAGCAGCCAGACGGGCAGGACGCTGGCAAAGAACGTGTAGATGAACAGCACCCCGATCCAGCCGATTCGTTGCCCGTCCGCCCGAGCGGCCTGGGCGGCGACCGATGCATCCCCTCCCGCCGCGGACAGCTGGCTGGCCGTCGGGTCGAACCGGATCAGATCGGGCAGCTCGAACGGCAGGTACTGCCCGAACCAGATCATGGCGTAGAGGATGAGGAGCGCACCGATGGACGGCAGAAGGATGCCGGCGCCCGTTCTGTAGATGAGGAACCCGACGACGAGCGCGACCACCAGCGAGCCCCACACGGGCAGCACCGCACCCGGGTTGTTCATGAACAGCGTCGCAATGATCACTGCGAATACGGCGTTGACCATCAGCAGAAGGAAGAAGATCAGCAGCAGGAACAGGACCCGCGCGCGATCCCCGATGATGGTCTGCGTGAGGGTCCCGATGGAATTCCCCTTGTGGCGGGTGGAGATCCACAACGCCCCGAAATCGTGCACGGCGCCCGCGAAGATGGTTCCGAGCACCACCCACAGAAACGCCGGTAGCCAACCCCAGATCACCGCAATCGCGGGTCCGACGATGGGGGCCGCACCGGCGACCGAAGTGAAGTGGTGACCGAACAGGACGTGCTTGTTGGTGGGCACGAAATCCACCCCGTCCTCGAACTCGTGCGCGGGCGTCACGAAGTCGGGGTCCAGCTGGTAGATCCGCCGCGAGATGTAGCGGGAGTACACGTGATACCCGGTGAGAAAGGCGAAGACACCCACTACCAGCAAGACGATGGCACTCACGCGGCCTCCTCAGGTCTCCCGGCGCCTCATCGGCGGTGCGCCGCGCACAGCGTCTCGCCGTCCAGCGATCCGAGCGCCCAGCTCCCGCAGCGCGTCCACTCCGACCGGATCCCGCTCGGCCAGGGCGACGTGTTCGATGGGCCAATCTCCAAAGCTCCGCTGGATTCTGGCAAGGTATTCCCGCTCCCTCTCCTTGCGACCGGCCAGGAAGTCACCGCCGGGCTCGGCCGGCAACACCTGGTTGACCAGAATGCCGCCCACGGGGATTCCGTACTTCGCCAGCGTCGCTACGGCACGCTCCGTCTCCCAGATGGGAAGCCGCTCGGGCGTCACGACAAACACGAAGGAGGTCTGCCCGGCATCGGTCAGAACCCTTCGCGCCCGCTGGAACCGGGCCTGTCGCTCTTCCAGCGCCCGTAGCACGGGGTCGTCCCGCTCAGCTACGTCCCCGGCGGCCGCTCCGGCCACGTTGCGCCACATCCGTCCCAGCGAAGTCACTTTCTTGCGGCGGCCTATCAGCCCGCCTATCCAGGCCGACATCAGCTCGGGGAGTGACAGGAGGCGCACAGTGTGTCCGGTGGGGGCCGTGTCGAACACG
Source organism: Gemmatimonadota bacterium (assembly GCA_039587395.1). Lineage (GTDB taxonomy): Bacteria > Gemmatimonadota > Gemmatimonadetes > Palauibacterales > Palauibacteraceae > JBDHIQ01. The sequence goes on along the minus strand of JBDHIQ010000005.1, from coordinate 68,755 downwards.
ATTCGCTCGTACGTCTCGCGGCCCTCTTCCAGTATCCGGGTGAATCGGTCGAACAATGCCGCTTCCTCCGCACCGGGAGACACCCGGGCAATGTCGATCTGTCGTTCCACCTCGGCGACGAGTCTGGGCGGCGTCGATTCGAAGACACGCGCCTTCACATCGGCAATGTAGAGCTCGGCTTCGCGTGCGGGGTCTATCTCCAGCGCCCAACAGCCGGGGACGACGACGGTCGGCTCCGGACCCAAACCGGTCTGGAGGATGTCACCGGTGGAGTGAGCAGGGTCGGTCGAAACCAGCAGCGTCCGCAGGCCGAAGTCGGCCAGCTGCAGTGCCGTGGCGGCAGCCAGCGTGGTTTTGCCCACCCCACCCTTCCCGCCCAGGAATAGGATCCGGCTGTCCAGCATCCGGCCGGGCTCGTCCATGTTCAGCAGCACCGGAAGCCGCCGTCGGGCGGCTGCTCCATCCCCATGCGCAGGTGCCACTGGTGGAATTGCTCGATGATCTCCGGGTACAACTCCAGCGTATAGAACTGGACAGGATTGGGCAGCCCCAGGAGGTCCGAGAAGCCCAGCAGCATGAACAGGTCGCGCTGGCGCAGGTACTCCCGCTGAATCGTGGATCGGTACGGCGCAATGTACAGACCTTCATAGATGTCTCGGAAGGCGCGCAGACGGCCGCGCCAGCCCCTGCGCTCCTCCCCTTGCCGCCGCTCGCCTGTCACTCCACCCCCCGTCACTGCCCGGTCTCCGACTCGCGATTCCGCCCCTGCGACGCTTCCTGCTCGCGGCGGGCCGCGCGGGTGGATTCCCGGAGCGCTTCGAGGACGCCATGGGCATTCCCGCTGTCGATGGATGCCTCCGCCAGTCCGACGCCGTCCTCCAGACTGTCGGTAGCGCCACCCACGTAGAAGGCGGCGGCGGCGTTCAGCACGACGGCCGCCCGCGCAGTGCCCCCGGTCCGGCCTTGGATGACGTCTTCCACCAGCTGTGCGTTCTGTGCCGGCTCGCCTCCGGCCAGCTGCTCTGCCGACAGATCGGTCCAGCCAAAGTCGGCCGGACTGACTTCGTGATCGGTCAGCTTCCCGTCGTCGAGCGCGACCATCGTTGTCGGCCCCAGCGGGCTCAACTCGTCCAGCCCCGGCTCTCCGTGCACCACCAGGGCGCGCTCGTGCCCCAGTTCTCGCAACGCTTCCGCGACCAGCCACTGCCTGCCACCCAGGGCTACGCCGACCACCTGGCGGCGCACTCCGGCCGGATTGGCCAGCGGGCCTAGGATGTTCATCAGGGTCGAAACGCCCAGACTGCGACGCACCGGCGCCACGTGACGCATCGCAGGATGAAAGCGGGGCGCGTACATGAACGCCAGGCCGGTCTCCCGGAACACACGGGCTATCGCGGCCGCACCCAGGTCGATTTCCACACCCAGCGCCTCGAGAACATCGGCACTTCCGCACTTGGAGCTGTAGGAACGGTTGCCGTGCTTGGCGATCTTCACCCCGCCGCCTGCCGCCACGAGCGCTGAAGCAGTCGAAATGTTGAAAGTGCTGAGAGCGCCGCCGCCCGTGCCGCAGGTATCGACCAGCCGTCTGCCAGGCAGTTGCACGGGGACCATCGCCTTGCGAAGCGCGCGCACGCCACCGGCGATCTCGGCCGCCGTCTCACCCCTCACCTTGAGCGCGGTAAGGACGGCGGCCATCTCCGCCTCGTCGGCGGATCCATCCATGAACCGGTCCAGCTCCGCCTCGGCCTGGTCGGCGGTGAGCGGGCTTCCGGCAAATAGCTTCGCTGTCCAATCTTGCACTCGCGTTCCCTCTGCTTAGCTTCCCGGCGTGCCGGAACATTCTGCGGCGCGCTTCCGCGCCACCGTTCACTACGATGGAACGGCGTTCAGCGGCTGGCAGCTCCAGCCGGAGGAACGGACCGTCCAGGGCGTCATCGAAGAAGCCCTGGCCCGCCTGCTCACGGTTCCGACCCGGGTGACGGCGGCGGGCCGCACGGACACGGGCGTCCACGCCGTGGGCCAGGAGATCGCTCTGGATGCTGCGCCTCACTGGTCGGCCCCGGACCTCCGGCGCGGCCTGAACGCGCTCACGCCGGACGACATCTGGATCGAGCAAGTTAGCCGCACGCGGGCAGACTTTCATCCCCGCTACGATGCCGTGCTTCGCCGATACGAGTATGTGGTCGGCCTGTGGCCGAACGCGGCATCACCTCTCCGGTCCGGCCGCTTGTGGCCGCTATGTCGAGAAGTGGACGTCGCTCTGCTGGCCGACTGCACGCGTCATCTCCCGGGAGAGAGATCGTTCGGCCGGTTCGCCAAGTCCGGCCAGCCGGAGCGCGGCACGCGCTGCCGTGTGGAGGAGGCCGGTTGGCGGCAGACGACAGCTGGAGACCTGGTGTTCACCATCGTGGCGGACCGCTTCCTCCACCGGATGGTACGTTACCTGGTGGGAACGCTGATCGAGATCGGGAATGGGCAGCGAGACGCCGAGGAGCTGAGCCGGCTCCTCGATGAGGATCCGGAGGCCCGCCCACCCTCGCCAGCACCGCCGAGCGGACTCTACCTTACCGGCGTCTGCTATCCGGAGGGCTGGAATCGTCCGCCCGGAATACCCGGTCTCCCCAGCTAACCGGTCCTGAGGAGAGGTCAAGACGATCCGATGAATCTGTTTCGGCAACAAGGTTCCTTCAGCGCCCGACCCGGGTCCAAACTCGCGCTCGGAATCGGCATCGTGTTCATCGCCGGGCTGACGGTCGGTGTGCTCCTCACATCTCCGTGGAGCAAGGCCGCCCCGGGAGACGACCTCACTGTCGTGGAGCCGGCGGCGGGCTCCGTCGTTCCGACCGGTGGGCGGACGATTGGCGTTTCGGATTCCGGCGATGGTCTCCCGGGCAGCGAGGCCGCGCGCCGCGCAGGGGCTCTGCAGGGCAGCCCCCGGATGACTCCGGTGGTAGCGGCCGCGGAGCGCGTCAGCCCGTCGGTGGTGAGCGTCATGGTGACCCGGCGAGTGCAGCGCCGGCCCTCGCCGTTCGACGAGTTCCTTGGACGTGCGCGCTCTCAGACCGTGCAGGGGATCGGTTCCGGCTTCGCCATCGATGATGCCGGCTACATCCTCACCAATCATCACGTAGTCCGGGGGGCGGATTCAATCGTCGTGATGAACTCCAGCGGGCGACTGTTCCAGGCAGACCTCATCGGAACGGACGAGCTCAGCGATCTGGCTCTGCTAAAGGTCGTTGCGGGAAGCGTCCCGCCCGCTCCACTCGGCACCTCCGACGACCTGATCGTCGGAGAGCCCGCCGTGGCGATCGGCAACCCGTCGGGCTTCTTCCTGGTCAACACGGAATCCACGGTCACGAGCGGCGTGATCTCTGGTGTCGGGCGCGATATTCTCTCGGAAGAGGGCCGTGAAGTCCTGTACGCGGACATGGTCCAGACGGATGCGGCCATCAACCAGGGGAATTCCGGTGGTCCGCTGGTCAACGCGCTCGGCGAGGTCATCGGCGTGAACACCGTGATCTTTTCGCGCTCCGGAGGATCGGAGGGACTGGGGTTCGCGATTCCGATGGATCGTGCGCTGCGAGTGGCGGCAGAGCTGCGGGACTTTGGCCGAATACGACTGGCCTGGGTCGGCGTGGATGTGATCAACATGGAGTCAGACAGCCTGAAGCGCCTACCTGTAGTGGACAGAGTCGCTCCCGACTCCCCCGGCTCACGCGCGGGGATGCGGGCAGGCGACGTCCTGGTCAGCCTGGACGGCGAGCCGATTCAGAACCCGATGGACTGGGAGGTCGGGCTTCTCGAGGCCGGCATTGCGCAGACGGTCCAGGTCCGCTACCGCCGGGATGGGAGCGAGCGTACCGTCCGCATGCAGGTGGAAGAGCTGCCATCCGAACGGGCCGAGCGGGTGGAGGTTCTGCGCGGGCTGGAACTCGTGTCGGTGACGCCGCAGATCGCGCAGGAGCGAGGGCTGGAGGCGGAGGCTGGGGCGCTCATCGTCGCCATTGACGAGAACACCACGCGCATCACGGGCCTGCGGCGGGGCGACGTGATTGTCGGCATCAACCGGCAGCGCGTACAGGACGCCAACCAGGCCGGCGAGATGTTCAACTACCTTGCCAGCGGCGACGGTTGGGTCCGGGTGTGGGTGGACCGGAACGGATCGACTTTAACGAGCACATTCCAGATTCGGAGCTAGGCACTGTCGGACACACCGTCCCGAAGATGCGTGCCGGACCGATGGAGAAGGCAAACACTTGAGTCAAGAGCGAACGCAGTACTCCCACCCCTTGATTGACCGCTATTCCTCGCCGGAGATGGCGGACCTCTTCTCGCCGCTGGCGACCGCGCTGGCCTGGCGTGACCTGTGGATAGCGCTGGCCGAAGAGGAGCGCGCGCTGGGCGTCCAGATTCCGGAGGAGGCGATCCGGGCCATGCGCGACGGGCGTGACCGCATCGACCTGTCTCGCGTGGCGGAGATAGAGCAGGAGTTTCGCCACGACGTGATGGCCCACGTCCACCATTTTGGGGAGGTGGCTCCGGCGGCGCGCGGCTTCATCCACCTGGGCGCAACCAGCTGTTTCGTCACCGACAACGCTTCGCTCATCCAGCACGCCGCTGCGCTGGGGATCGTGCGCCTGCGGCTGCTCGGCGCAATCAAGGCGCTGGCGGAGTTCGCGGCCGAGCACCGGTCGGTACCGACGCTGGGTTACACCCACCTGCAGCCCGCACAACCCACCACCGTGGGCAAACGCGCCTGCCTGTGGATTCAGGACCTGGTAATGGATCTGGAGCAGGTGGACGCCGTTCTTGCAGAGCTGCGTCTTCGCGGTGCTCGTGGCACGACCGGGACGGAGGCCACGTTCCTCGAGCTCTTCGAGGGCGAAGGCGCCAGAGTGGACGAGCTTAACGCGCGCCTGGCGGCCAGGTTCGGGTTTGGCGAGGCATACCACGTGGTAGGCCAGACCTACCCGCGGAAGGTGGATCATCGCTGCCTGTCGGTCCTGGCCGGGATCGGGGCCACCACCGCACGCTTTGGACACGACGTTCGGATCCTGCAATCGTTCCGCGAGGTCGAGGAGCCGTTCGGGCAGAAGCAGATTGGCTCATCCGCGATGCCCTACAAACGGAACCCCATGCGCTCGGAACGGATCTGCGCCCTGGCCCGTCACCTGTGCCTCCTGGAGGTGGACGCGGCGTGGACGGCCTCGGTTCAGTGGTTTGAGCGGACGCTTGACGATTCGGCCAACCGGCGGATCGCGATCCCGGAAGCGTACCTGGCGGCTGACTCGGTGCTGCTCCTCACCCGGAACGTCGGGGGTGGCCTGGTAGTCCACGAGGCAGTCATCCGGGCCCGCATGGAGCGCGAATTGCCCTTCCTGGTGACCGAGGAGATCCTGATTGCGGGGGTACGGAGAGGCGGCGATCGGCAGGAGTTGCACGAGCGGGTGCGTCGGCATGCTCTGGCGGCCCGGGAGCGCATGGATGATGGGGCGCCGGACAACGATTTTCTCGGACGAATCTCCCGGGATTCGTCGTTCGACCTCAGCCCGGAGGATCTGGTGGAGCTGGCTCGGCCGGAGACTCTGACCGGTAGATCCGCCGAACAGGTCGACCGGTTTCTGAGTACCGTGGTCCAGCCCCTGCTGACGGGAGCCGATGAGGACAGCATTGGGGACGAACTAGAGTTGCGTGTGTAGGGTGGAGTCCCACGTGGCGGCAAGTGGAGAAAACTCATTCAGCATGAGAGCACGATGATGACCAGTGACACACCGGTTGGTGCCAGCGCCGGCCCCGAGTCCGTGGCCGGCACGTTTCGCGTCGATCTTCCCTTCCCGCTCCTCAAGGAGGGTAAGGTTCGCGAGATGTACGATTTTGGGCCGCACCTTCTTCTCGTAGCGACGGATCGAATCAGCGCGTTCGATTGCGTGCTTCCGGACCCGATCCCGCACAAGGGATCGGTGCTGACGCAGGTCTCGCGATTCTGGTTCCAGCAGACGCGTAACATTCTCCAGAATCACCTGGAAGCTGTCGAGGCCGATGACGTGATTCGCCAGGTTCCGGAACTCGCGGACTCCGTGGGCCGGTGGGCCGGTCGCGGCATGCTGGTCGAGCGTACGGAGCCCTTCGCGGTCGAGTGCGTCGTGCGCGGCTATCTGTCCGGATCGGCCTGGAAGGAGTACAGGGTCAGCGGCACGCTGGCGGGCGAGCCTCTCCCGGAGGGGCTGGAGGAATCTTCGCCGCTTCCCGCGCCCATCTTCTCGCCGGCCACCAAGGCGGAGGAGGGCCACGACGAGAATATCACGTTCGACGGCATGTGCCGGATTGTCGGCATCAAGACGGCGGGGCTGCTCCGGGACCTGAGCCTGGAGCTGTATGAGTTCGGGCGAGACCTGCTCGCGGAGCGAGGCATCATCCTGGCCGACACCAAGTTCGAGTTCGGCACCTCCAGGAAGGGTGAGATCCTCCTGATCGACGAGGTGTTGACTCCGGACTCGTCCCGCTTCTGGCCCGCAGACCAGTACGCGCCGGGCCGAGGACAGCCGTCGCTGGACAAGCAGCCGTTGCGGGACTACCTGGAAGGTCTGGTCCAGAAGGGCGAATGGGACAAGACGCCGCCGGCTCCCGCACTGCCGGGCGAGGTGGTGGAAGAGACCACGAACCGCTATCTCGAAGCGTACCGCCGCGTGGTCGGGCACGATCTCGCGGTCTGAAGCGATCATGCCGTCTCGCGCAGAGACGGCGCGATCTGAGGAAACGCACAGCCACCCGGACAAGATGAGCGAATCCCCCGTCGCCAGGTCCCTTCCCGTCTGGGCACACGATGACGACAAGCCGCACGAGGAGTGTGGCGTGTTCGCGGTCAGCGGCTCGTCAGCCGCCGCCGAGAAGGTCTTCATGGGACTGTACGCCCTCCAGCATCGCGGTCAGGAGTCCGCCGGAATCGTGGCGATCGATGAGGACGGCAAGGCGCGCTCGCACCGCGGTATGGGCCTGGTCGCCGAGATCTTCGATGACTCCGTGATCCAGCGACTGCAGGGCAAGGTGTCGCTGGGACACGTCCGCTACTCGACGGCCGGAAGTTCTTTGCTGCGCAACGCACAGCCGGTTCTGGTCGACTATCGCCACGGCTCGCTGTCCCTGGCGCACAACGGCAACCTGACCAACGCCCAGGAGCTTCGTGAACGCCTCAGCGACGAGGGGGCGATCTTTCAGACCGACAGCGACTCTGAAGTCATCATTCACCTGATCGCGCGCTCCCGGCGTGATGAGGAAGCGATGCAGGTGGACGACGCCCTGTCGCAGGTAACAGGTGCCTTCTCTCTCGTTCTGAGCATCGGGGATACGCTCTATGCGGCGCGGGATCCGCGTGGCTTTCGGCCGCTCGTGCTCGGGCGGCTCGGCGAGGCCTGCGTCGTCGCGTCGGAGACGTGCGCCCTGGACATCATCGGGGCGCGCTATCTGCGGGAGATCGAGCCGGGCGAGGTTCTGCGGATTCGCAACGGGATCGTCGAGCGCCTGCGCCCACTGCCACCCGCCGAGCCGTCATCCTGCCTGTTCGAGCTGGTGTACTTTGCGCGACCCGACTCACACGTCTGGGGGATCAGCGTGGATCGCGCCCGGCGGCTGTTTGGACAGCAGCTCGCTTGCGAACACCCCATCGATGCCGATCTGGTCACTGCCGTGCCTGACTCATCAAACTCCGCGGCGCTGGGCTACGCGGAGGAATCGGGGATTCCGTTCGAGCTGGCACTCATCCGGAACCACTACGTGGGCCGCACGTTCATCCAGCCCACGCAGGCTGGACGGGATTTCCGGGTCAGGGTCAAGTACAACCCCGTCAGGGAGGCCGTGGAAGGCCGGCGGGTGATCATCGTCGATGATTCGCTGGTGCGCGGCACGACGAGCAGTGGTCTCGTTTCCCTGTTTCGGGAGGCGGGCGCCAGCGAAATTCACTTCCGTGTCGCCTCGCCCAAGATCAAGTACCCGTGTTTCTACGGCATCGACATGCCGACCCGGGAGGAACTGATCGGCTCCAGCCATTCGGTAGATGAGATCCGTGACCACCTGGGAGTCGAGACTCTGGGATACCTGTCCATGGAGGGAATGCGGGAGGCCGTGGAGAGCCACGGACCGTTCTGCGATGCCTGCTGGACGGGCAACTACCAGGCCCCGCTGGTGGACCAGGAGCACGGTTTCGTGTCCCGGGTCTCCGATCTAGAGGTTGCACGGCTCCCTTAGCCGGCGGTTGCCGGTCCCGGCGATCGCCCGGGGGCTTCCGGGCCGCAGGACGTATCCTGTCGTCCGACGGTTCTTTGGACTGATTGTCCTTGCCGCCTGGCTTCCGTTCAGCGGCTGCCGCCCGGAACGCGACTCCCGGAACCCGGCCCATTCCGAGGTCCGGAACCAGTCAGCGGACGCCTCGTCAAATGGCGGTACCGCGAACCCGCGGCCGGCGTGCGCCACGATCCTCTCCACCAACGACACGCACGGCAAGCTCCAGCCCGACACGTATGATTGGACGGACGGGCGGGAGGTAGGTGGTGCGGCGACGCTGGCGGCTCACTTCGACAGCGTACGCGTGGCGTGGCCGGATTGTCCCGTCTTCGTGCTGAGCGCCGGCGACATGCTGCAGGGAACGCCGATCTCGAACCTGACCGATGGACGGTCTACGATCGAGGCCGCCAACGCCATCGGATACGATGCACTGGCCATCGGCAACCACGAGTTCGACTGGGGCATGGACGTGCTGCGAGCCCGGATCGAGCAGGCGGAATTCCCGTTTCTCGGAGCGAACATCTTCCAGGCCGGGACCGACCGCCATCCCGAGTGGTCTCTTCCGTATGTCGTCATCGAGCGCGCCGGGGTGCGGCTTGGCGTGGTCGGTGTGACGACGCGATCGACGCCCAGCACGACCAAACCGGCCAACGTCAGCCACCTCGAGTTCCGCCCGATTGCGGAAGCGCTGGACCGGTACGTCCCCGAGGTCCAGCGTCAGGGCGTGGATTTCGTGGTGGTGGTGATGCATGCCGGCGCCTATTGCGATGACCAGGGAACGTGCGCTGGCGAGGCGATGAGCGAACTGGCGGCAACGCGCGCCTCGTTCGACTACGTCGTGACGGGCCACACGCACAGCCGCGTGGACGCAATAGTCCGGGGAGCTCCGGTCGTGCAATCGTTCTCCGGCGGCTCGGCGTACGGCCATGGCTTGTTGCGGCGCGGTCCGGATGGGTCCGTCCGGCGCGAGCTGATCGAGGTCCGCGCCGCGTTCGCCGATGAAGTCACGCCGGACCGGACGATAGCGGCCGTGATCGAGCGATATCGGGCGGAGATGGCCCGCGAAGTGGAGCGCGTGGTAGCTACTCTGGCCGAACCGCTGCCGAAGCGCGGCGCCGAATACGGACTGGGCCGGCTGATCGCGGATGCGCAACGGGCCGCGACGGGCGCGGAAGTCGCCATCATGAACAACGGCGGCATCCGGCGGCCACTCGACGCGGGCCCCGTCACGTACCAGAACCTGTTCGAGTTGCACCCGTTCCAGAACACCCTGGTGCGGCTCCAGTTGGACGGGGCCAGTCTGTTGGCCGCCCTCGAGCATGCCCTGGCGCGGGACGGCCGCCCGGATGCGCACGTGAGCGGGCTGGTGGTTCGCTATGATCCGGCCGCCCCGGCGGGAAGTCGAGTCGTAGCCGCCACCCTGGCCGATGGCCGGCAGGTCCAACCGGACTCCGTTTACACGGTCACCGTCAATGACTTCATGGTGGCCGGCGGGAGCGGCTATGTCATGTTCATGGGCGCGGAAACGGCCGTGATGACCGGGATCCTGGATCTCGAAGCCCTGGTGGAGTTTCTGACGGACCAACCGCCACCGGTGGAGGCTCCGCCTGATCCGCGCTGGCGCGTTGTCGGCGGATAGGGACGTGGCAGCCGAATGAACCGCATCACGGTATTTGTGGACGACCGGCCCGTGAGAATCTGGGGTTGGGCCCGGGCGCGGCACGCCCTCATCTGGCACTCGGAGGACGCGTTTCTTCGCGTGCGCGGCGGTGAAAGCTCCCTGACCGACGGAGCCGGCCAGCGTGTCGACCTGGAGGGCTCGCTGTGCGATGGAGCCCGCTTCTACGTTGACGGTCCTCCCGACGCCGACAGGGGGTTTGTCCGGGACTGATAGCCAGGCGGCCGGGACTGATTGCCGGGCGACCAGACCCCGGAGCCCCGCCTATTCGGCGAAACTTTTCCCGCCGCCCGCTCCGTAGTGACCCACGTACGCGTGCAGCCGTGTGCCCCGGGAACCCGTGTCCGCACACGCAGCCTGAAGCCATGAGAATCCTGGCAGGATTATGAAACGACGCACGAAGATCATACTCGGCACCATTGCCATCGTCGGTGTGGGCGGAACCGCCATGGCCGTCACGACGTCCGGCGGAAACGGAGAAGACGGGATGCGCCTCGTGGAAGTGCAGCGTGGCGACATCGCGGACAAGGCGCTGGCCGTCGGCCGTATCGAACCGCTGGTGGAGATCAGCGTCAAGTCGCAGCTGGCCGGGGTGGTACGCCGCATGTACTCGGAACCCGGCGAGTACGTGGTCGCCGGGTCACCCCTCCTCGAGATCAAGCCTAATCCCACCCCGATCGAACTGGTCGAAGGTCGTCGCCAGGTTGAGCTTCGAGACATCGAGCTCACTCAACTTGAGAAGCAACGGGAGCGCCTGCTTGCGCTCCGTGATCAGGACTACGTCACGCAGGAGGAGTTCGAGACCGTCGATCGGAGCTACAGCGAGGCCAAGCTACAGGTTCAGATTTCCAGGGAGCGTCTGGCGCTGCTGGAGGAAGGGCGCGTGACCATCGGCGACGAGCAGGTCGAGACGGTCATCAAGGCCCCGATCACGGGCTTCATCCTGGAGAAGATGGTGGAGATTGGCGATCCGGTCGTGCCGCTGACCAGTTTCCAGGAAGGAACCGTCCTGATGACCATGGCGGAGATGGACGATCTCATCTTCCGGGGCACGGTCGATGAGATTGACGTCGGGCGCCTCGAGGAGGGCATGCCCGTCCTGCTCAAGATCGGAGCGTTGCCGGATGAACCCATCGAAGGCGTGTTGTTCCGGATCTCGTTGAAGGGCCGGGAGCTGGAGAATGCCACGTCCTTCCCGGTGGAGATCACGGTGTCAGCCGCGGAGGGCTCCACGCTGCGCGCGGGATACTCGGCGAATGCGGACATCATCATCGAGAATCGGGCGGACGTCCTGTTCATTCCGGAGAGGTTGATCGCTTTTTCCGGGGACACCGCGCGCGTGACGGTGAAGCTGGCGGGTGAGCTGACGGAGGAACGCATCATCGAGACGGGTCTCAGCGACGGCATCAACGTAGAGGTGATCTCGGGCCTGGAGGAAGGCGAGCAGCTGGTCGAGCCGCCGCCCAGGGAAATTTCGTAGGCTGACGGGATCGCTCCATGCGCCTGAACGACGCCATCCTGCAGCTGTGGGCCGACCTCAGGGCCCAGCGCCTGCGGACCACCCTCACGATCTTGGGGATCACCTGGGGGACCGTGGCCGTGGTGGTGCTGCTCGCGTTCGGCGTCGGCCTGGAGAATCAAACGCGCAAGCGGTTCCACGGCCTGGGCGACCGAATCGTGATTCTGTTCGGAGGGAGAACGACCCGGGCTTACGCCGGCTTCGGCGAAGGCAGGTACATCGGTCTCCGCTCGGAGGACGTTCGGACGCTCGCCAGGCAGATCCCCGAAATCGTGATGATCAGCCCCGAGTACGTGGAGCGCAACACGCCGGTACGGTACAAGCGAAACGGCGTAAACCCGGCTATCACCGGCATTTCCTCCGTTTACGGGTACATGCGCAACGTGATCCCCGAGATGGGGGGGCGGTTCATCAACCAGCGTGATGAAGACGAGCGGCGGCGGGTGATCTTTCTGGGCGATGGCGTGGCAAGTCTCCTCTTTGACGATGAAGACCCGGTCGGAAAGGATGTCCTGGTCGGCAACGCGCTGTTTACGGTCATCGGGGTGATGAAGCCCAAGCTGCAGAACTCGTCCTACAACTCGCGGGACACGGACCGCGTGTTCATCCCGGCCAGCACGCATGAGGCCATCTTCGGGCACCGCAATCTGAACAACATCATCTACCGGACACGCGACGCGCTGGTCACCAAGGGTGTGGAGGCACAGGTCTACCAGATCCTCGGGCGCAAGTACCGATTCGACCCGGCGGACGAGGACGCCCTGGCTGTCTGGGACACGGCGGAGTTCGAGAAACTGTTCGGCTACATGTTCCTCGGCTTCAATATCTTCTTTGCCATCGTCGGCAGCTTCACGCTCAGCGTGGGCGGCATAGGCGTGGCCAACATCATGTACATCGTCGTGAAGGAGCGGACGCCCGAGATCGGCATCAAGCGGTCGCTCGGTGCCAGGCGGAGGAACATCCTGTGGCAGTTCCTGGCCGAGAGCTTCATGATCGTCGCCATCGGGGCCGCGCTCGGCATTCTCATATCGATCGGACTGGTGAAACTCGCCACGGTGGTTCCCATGCAAGACATCGTGGGCGTTCCGACTATCTCGTTCGAGGTGGCTCTCGTCACGATGACCCTCCTCGCGCTGGTCTCCATGCTCGCCGGCTTCTTCCCGGCGCGGCGAGCAGCAAGTCTGGATCCGGTGGAATGTCTGCGCGACTGATCTCCGAACGCTCGGCGGCATGCACGCCTCTCCGGGCGCTGGCGGTTGCTCCGCAACCGAGGCGCCCTCTGAGGCCACACGCCGCCCTCCGCTTGAGAGCCGCTAGCCGACCTCGGGTGGGAGGCTAGCGGCCATGTGGAAGATCCTGTTCGAGGAGTTCTGGGGAGATCTGAAGGTGCAGAAGACGCGCGCCTTTCTGACCATCTTCGCCATGGTGTGGGGCACCATTTCTGTAGTGCTCCTCCTCGCGTTCGGCGAGGGCCTCCGGCGCAGCGTCACCAACGGTCTGCTGAACGCGGGCGAGCGCATCTTCATGGTGTACGGCGGACAGACCAGCCAGGAGTTCGAGGGCCTGGCGAAGGGTCGGCGGGTCCGGCTGACGGAGGCGGATCTCACCCTTCTAGTGAAGGCCATCCCGGAGATCGAGATGGGCAGCCCCTCCTACGGACGCTGGGGAGTGACCCTGGAGGCGGGCGACAACAAGACCACCACGTACATGGAGGGGGTAAACCCCGACTTCATGTTCATGCGCCGCACGTATCCGGCGCAGGGCGGCCGGTTCCTCAACTGGAGGGACATGGAGCAGCAGCGACGTGTGCTGTTCCTCGGTGACGCCATCGCGGAGCGCTTGTTCGGCGACACGAATCCGGTAGGCCAGACGGTAGAGCTGGACGGTCTCCCGTTCACGGTCGTCGGAGTCATGCAGAAGAAGTTCCAGGACAGTAGCAACAACGGTCCGGACGAAGACCGAGCCATCATCCCCGCGTCCACCTTCCGGACCATCTATGGGCACCGCTGGGTGGGCCATCTCATCGTTCGACCGCGCGACATCAGCGAGGCGGCCCACGTCAAGAATCAGCTGTACCAGGTACTGGGCAGACGATACAAGTTCGACCCGGCGGATGAGCGGGCCCTGGCCATGTGGGACTTCATCGAGGACGAAAAGCTGACCCGGGCCATCGGCCTCGGAATCCAGATCTTCCTGGGCATGGTGGGAGGGTTCACGCTGCTCGTCGCCGGAGTTGGCGTCGCCAACATCATGTATGTGGTGGTTCGCGAGCGTACGCGGGAGATAGGCGTCAAGCTGGCCGTGGGGGCGCGCAAGCGGCACATCATGAGTCAGTTCATCTTCGAGGCGTTGCTCATCGCCGTTGGCGGCGGACTGGTCGGCCTGGCATTCTCGACCGCCGTGGTCCTCGGGGTGGACTCCCTCCCCTACGACAACGAGGCAATGCAGTACATTCTGAATCCGAAGTTGTCGTGGCCTATTGCATCCCTGTGCCTGGCCATACTGGTCGGAATCGGGCTGCTGGCCGGCATACTGCCGGCGCGAAAGGCAGCCCGGTTGGACCCGGTGGATTCGCTGCGTTACGAGTGAGTCCGCGCAACGAGCGCTGAGAGAGAAGGCAAAACATGGAAGCACTGATTCCGATCATGATGTTCCTGTCCATCGCGGCGGTCGCCATCTTCCGCCCCCTTACCAAGCGGTTGGGGCTCCTGCTGGAGGCACAGGCGGAGGAGAAGCGGGCACGGTACAACCCGCAACTCAACCCGCATCTCCAGCAGCAGACGGGGTTGGAGGGGGAGCAGGTGCGGATGCTGATGTCCCGGCTGGACCGGCGTCTTGACCTGCTCGAGCAACGGCTGGACTTCAACGAATCGCTGATGGACAATCAGGAGAAGCGTCGCAGGATCGAGCACGATATCGGCGTGGGAAGCCAAGCCGGTCTCTCATCCGGCACCCATACAAAGCCGGTTCCACCGCCGATAGACCACTGATCCGCCGGGCCATTGCGGTGGGCTGTCGCGTCAAGTATGGGCGCGGTTACACTGCGCTGAGTACGGCCCGGGAGGATACGCGTTGAAAGAAGACCACCTGCGCAGGCTCATCGCGTCGGTCCCGAAGACCGATCTGCACGTTCACCTGGATGGATCGCTCAGGCCCTCGACGATCCTGGAGCTCGCGGCCGAGCAGAAGATCGACCTGCCGACGGACGATCGGGACGAGCTCAGCGACCTGATGTACGTGAAGGACGCGACCAACCTCGAGGACTACCTCACCCGCTTCGAGATCACCCTCTCCGTGCTGCAACGCTCGCAGGCACTGGAACGCGCCGCCTACGAGCTGTGCGAAGACGCGGCCGCCGAGAACGTACGGTACATGGAGATCCGCTACTCGCCGGCGCTGCACACGCGAAACGGCTTGCCGCTGCCCGAGACGGTGGAAGCGCCGCTGCGAGGTATGCACAGGGCCGCGCAGGACTTTGGCATCCGCTCGAACCTGATCATTTGCGGGATCCGAAACATGGATCCGGGGGTGTCTTACAACCTCGCCGCGCTCACCGTGGCGTTCAAGAACCGCGGCGTGGTGGCCTTTGACCTGGCGGGCGCCGAGTCCAACTTCCCCGCCAAGCTGCACCGCGAGGCGTTCTACCTGGTGCGCAACGCCAACGTCGGCGCGACCATACACGCGGGCGAGGCCTACGGCGCCGAGTCAATCCACCAGGCGCTTCACTACTGTGGAGCCAACCGGATCGGTCACGGGACGCGGCTGTTCGAGGATCCGGCTCTCATGCAGTACGTGGCCGATTTTCGGATTCCGCTGGAGATCTGTCTGACCAGCAACGTTCAGACCAGGGCCGTGGCCGGCTTCTCCAGCCACCCGGTGCGGGATTACTTCGATGCCGGACTGGTGGTGTGCCTCAATACCGACAACCGGCTCATGAGCCGCACTTCCGTTACGGAGGAGCACCTCCGTGCAGCGAAACACCTGGGCTTCGCTCCCGGGGACCTGGCAGAGCTGATCCTGAACGGGTTCCGAAGCGCTTTCCTGCACCACGAGGAGAAGCTGGAGCTGCTGGCTGAGGTGGAGCCCGAGATCCGGACGCTGAAGGACTGACCGGGCGCCCGGCGGGGCGCCGGATTGGACAGCGGAGCGGACTCGGGCGGAGTGTCGGCGGCGCTTCGGCGCGCGAGACCACGGAGGACCGCCGCCCGCATTGACACCCCTGTGGACCGATGTTACTACGGTTCGTAGCTGCTGTGAGGGCACCACTGGACACGGGAAGCACGCCTTCCGGAAAGACTCCCGGCCAGAACACTGTTATGGGCGTGGACACTTTGTCTTTGTGGCCGTTGCGGGCGCCTGGACTGTGCGCCCTCCCAGCTAGATAGTCGTTCACGTCGTTCACATGCCTATCCGAGAAAGTGAGCGGAAGATGCGCAAATCCTCGTTATTCTCTTTACTCCCCCTGGTCGTGGCAGTCCTTCTCAGCCTGGCGATGGCCGATTCGGCCTGGGCGCAGGGCGTCACCACGGGCGCGATTCAGGGAACCGTAACCGACCAGTTGGGGCAGCCCATCTCCAACGCAGCCGGCCGGTTCTTCGTCGCGGCTCTTCAGCCCGGCGGACCTTACACCGTCAGCGTGCAGATCATCGGCTACCGGACCGAGGAAAGGCTGGACGTACGGGTGACCCTCAGCACCACGGCCACGCTGGTCTTCCAGCTCGAGGAATCGGCCGTGGAGGTGGCTCCGCTGACCGTGTCGGTGGAGGGCAGCCCGCTGTTCAGCGCCACGCGCACGGGCAGCCAAGCCACGATCCAACAGGAGGAGATCCAGGCCAACCCGACGCTGCAGCGTCAGATCACCGATTTCGCGATTCTCTCGCCGTACGCGAATGTGATCGAAGGCTCTCCATCTATAGGCGGTCAGAACAACCGGTTCAACCAGATTCAGATTGACGGGGCCGTGAACAACGACGTGTTCGGCCTGGCCGACAGCGGGATCCCCGGTGGTCAGACCAACGCCAAGGCCATTTCGATCGAAGCCATCGAGGAGATGCAGATCCTCACCACGCCGTTCGACGTCCGGCAGTCCAACTTCACGGGCGGCCTGCTGAACGCGGTCACCAAGCAGGGCACCAATCAGTGGAAGGGCTCTGCGTTCGGCTTCTTCTCCAACGAGAACGTGGTGAGCCGGGACCCGACCCTTGATCCGGATGAGCCCAAGCAAGAGTTCAAGGACTATCAGTTCGGGGCCACGCTCGGCGGTCCGATCCTGCGAGACAAGCTATTCTTCTTCGGCGCGTTCGAGACCCAGATCCTCGACCGGCCCAGCGTTGCCGGCTTCGATCCGGCTGCGGGCTCGGACAGGTGGGGGGTCGCTCCCGGTGAAGCGCAGGAGATGATCGACATCATGCGGGATACGTATGGCGTCGATGCCGGCACGTCAGACTTCGTCACCATCGACAACCCGCGGACCAACATCTTCCTGCGCACGGACTGGAACATCAACCAGAACCACCGCGCCATGCTCCGCTGGAACTACGCGCACTCCAGTCAGAACGTCGATCCGTTCCGGGAGACCTTCGTCTACGGGATGGGCAGCAACGGTTACCCGTTCAAGAGCACGACCAACTCCGTCGTGGGTCAGCTGTTCTCCACCTTTGGAAGCCGCTGGGACAACGAGTTGCTCATCAACTTCGAGACGGTGCGCGACAATCGCGATCCGCTGGTCGAGTGGGGCCAGGTTGAGGTGGGTGTGAGCGACAACACGCTCGTGGCCGGCGCAGAGCGCTTCTCCCACTTCAATCAGCTGGACCAGGACATCATTCAGCTGACCGACAACCTGACCGGCCAGTTTGGCGATCACGCGCTCACATTCGGCACGCACAACGAGTACTACAACTTCTTCAACGTATTCGAGCCGGGCCTACTCGGGCTGTGGGAGTTCGACAGCCTGGACGATCTGGAGAACAACGTCGTCGACAGCTATGTAAAGCGCGTCCCCGTGGCCGGGGTCGCGGTGGATGAATTGCCGGCGAAGTTCAGCGTCCTCCAGCTTGGCTTCTATGCGCAGGACGTGTGGGCGGTCAACGAGCGTCTCACCCTGACCGGGGGCCTGCGTGTGGACGTGCCGATCATGCTGGACACCCCGCGCAGGAACGAGGCGCTGGAGAACAGCCAGATCGCGCTCAACACTACGACCATTCCGAAGGCAAACCCGGTCGTCCAGCCGCGACTTGGGCTGAACTATCAGCTCGGGGAAGACCGCATCACCCAGCTGCGCGGCGGAGTGGGCGTGTTTGCGGGTCGCGCCCCGTACGTCTGGATCTCGAATGCCTACGGCAACACGGGCGTCCAGTCCGTCGACCTGGAGTGCGACGGCAGCAACGCGCCGCTGTTCGATCCGAACAATCCGGCGCCATCGACTTGCAACGACGGTTCAGGTGCGGAGGCAGCCATTCCGCGGATCAACGTGACGGACGAGAACTTCAAGTTCCCGACCGATTTCAAGGTCTCAGCGGGAATCGACCAGCAGATCGGGGCCGGGTTCTCGGCCACACTCGAGGGGATTTACACGAAGGCGATCAACGCCCCCTTCCTGCGGGAGATGAACCTGCTCCCCGCGAACGGAGTGGATCCGGTCGACGGTCGTCCCACGCACGGCTCGCCAAACTCCTCCGGCTGCGGAAGCCGCGGCAACTGCTTCACGGGCAACCGAATCGATGACGAGTTCGGCCAGGTCGTGATGCTCACCAACACGAGCAACCAGCGGGCCTACCTGGTCAGCGTGCAGCTGAACCGCGCGATGACGAAGGTCGCGGACCTGGGCGCCAACCCGTTGTCCATGGGGCTTCGGACGTCGTACACGTGGCAGGATGTGGAGGACGTGCAGGGCCTGTTTTCCAGCCAGGCTACATCGAACCTGGGACGCAACCCGATCGGAGACAATCTGAACGACCCGGCGCGGACAACCTCTTCGTTCGAGCGCAGGCACAAGGTTGTCGTTTCGCTTCCGATGAACTGGGATATCGGGAACGCCGGCTTCGGGATTGAGCTCACGCCCCAGTATTTCGGGCAGTCGGGCTCACCGTATTCCTACATCGTGAGGGGTGACCCGAACGGCGATGGGTACCGGGATGCGGTAATCAGCCGGGACAACGATCTCATGTACATCCCGGTGAGCGTCAACGAATTGCAGTGGGATTCTCCTGAGGACGCAGCCGATTTCGACACTCTGATCAGCGCCAACTCATGCCTGGAAAGCCAGCGCGGATCCATCATGAAGCGCAATAGCTGCACAGCGCCGTGGTTCGGCCGGTTCGACCTGCGCTTCGTGATCCGGCTTCCGGGTGGCGGGCTGAACCGATTCCAGGTCATTGGAGACTTCATCAACATCACGAGCGCCCGGTTCGAGGAGCCTTCCAACATTGACCGTGGACTGGAAGCGCTGCGGATAGACGGACGCGACAGTCAGGGCCGACTGGTTTACGAGTACAGGGGTCCGAGTGAAGCTGATGATGGCTCGGTTAACCCGTTCCAGTCACGGATTCCGGGCTCGCTGTTCCGCTTCCAGCTCGGTTTGCGCTACATCCTTCCGTAGCCAGATTTGGCTTGCGTGGTGGGGCTCGATCGGAGCTCTGCCCGCGAGACGGAAGAGGTAGTATTGAGAAAGCCCCGGGGATCACCCCGGGGCTTCTCTCGTATCTGAGGCATTCTGCGGCCGACCCTTCGGCTTCTCCCGGCAAGCTTCGGAGCGCTCCGGCCTCTTCTTGACCGGAGTTTCGCCGACAGCTCAGGCTTCTCGACTGACTGCGTCCTCGGCCAGGCACTCTTTGGCCCACTGGACGTACTCCGGCGTTCCCATGTAGACCGGAACTCGCTCGTGGAGGTCCGTGGGCTGGAATCCAAGCGTGCTCTGGGTACCGTCCGAGGCCGCGCCGCCCGCCTGCTCGCAGAGAAACGCCATCGGCGACACCTCGTAGAGCAGGCGCAGCTTGCCGTTCGGCGCATCCGCGGTGGCCGGGTACATGAACACGCCGCCGTACAGCAGCGTCCGATGAAAGTCGGCGACCAACGAGCCGACGTAGCGGGACGAGAAGCCGTTCTCCTGGTAGCGCTTCACCAGCGCCCGTTGGCCGGGGCTCCACTTGGCCGCATAGCCCTCGTTCACGCTGTAGATCTTCTTGCCGGGGACCGGGATCTTGATGTCCGGGTGTGACAGCAGGAACTCGCCGATGGATGGATCCAGCGTGAACCCGTGTACCCCGTTGCCGGCGGAGAACACCAGCATGGTGGAAGACCCGTAGATCACGTAGCCCGCGGCGACCTGGTTGACGCCGGGCTGAAGGAGATCCTCCATCGTTCCGTCCCTCTGCCCGACCGTAACCCGCCGGTGCAGGGAAAAGATCGTGCCGATGGAGATGTTCGCTGCGATGTTCGAGCTCCCGTCCAGTGGATCGTACAGCAGGACGTAGGGGCCGGTCGGGAACTTCTCGGGGATCAGAATAGGCTCCTCAACCTCCTCGGAGCCCATGACGCACAGGTGGCCCGTGTGGTCCATGGCGTTGAAGATCACCTCGTTGGCGTACTCGTCCAGCTTCATGACATCTTCGCCGTGCACGTTGCGCTTGCCGGCTTCGCCCAGGATTTCGACGAGGCCTGCCATGTTGACCGCCCGGTGGATCATCTTAGCGGCCAGAGACAGGTCGTACAGGAGGTTGGAGAAGATGCCCGTAGCCTCCGGGTACCGCCGCTCCTGTTCCAGGATGAAGCGTTCGATCGTGACTACATACTTGTCCACGCAAACCTCCAGTGATCGCTCAGAGAATCCGGCGACGGCGCTGCATCCGCTTCACGCCGTAAGCTATCCCCGCAGAAACAGTTTCGGAACACGAATCACACCTCAGGGGCTCTCGATTCGCCACGGCCCTGCGTCTGGAACGATGATGCACAGGTCGCCGTCCCGATCCGTTCGCCAGACCCGGTTTACCGCAGCCGAATCCAGTCTGGCCAGGGTGACCGGATGAGGGTGTCCGTAGCTGTTGCCCCGTCCGGCGGAGATCACGGCAATCTCCGGGCCAACCGCCTCCAGCCAGCCCAGGCTAGTAGACGTGTGGCTTCCGTGGTGACCCAGCTTGAGCACGTGAGCCCGCAGCATTTCCGCCGGCCAGCTACCCAGCAGAGCATCCTCGGCAGAGCGGGGCGCGTCTCCGGTGTTCAGGTAGACAAGCCTGTCAGCGATGGTGAGGCGCACGATGAGGCTGGTGTCGTTGGCGTCCTCGGCGTGTGTGGCCGGGATCGCGCTGTCTCTCTCATCTGCATCCGCGGATCCCGGTGAGGCGGCCTCCGGTCCCAGCACCAGGATCTCGACCTCATCCATGGAGATGCGGGCACCGCTTCTCCCCGGAAGCCATTGGACCCCCTCCGCTTCGACCCGCTGAAGAAAGCCCAGGTACGGACGGCTGGCCTGCGCGTATCCGGCGTCCAGCACGCGACGCACGGGGAGCTTCGCGAACAACGCTGCCGCCCCACCCAGATGGTCCAGGTGGGGGTGAGACAGTACGAACAGGTCCACGGCGCGTGCCCCCCGTGACCGCAGGAAGGGGAGTACGGTGCGACGACCTGCGTCTCCGTATCTCCAGTCCGTCTCGTACGCGTAGGCAGCCCGGCTTGCAGCCCGTGGTGCGGCCGTTGATGCGTGGAAGCCGGCGCCGGGGCCGGCATCGAGCACGATCCAGCGTCCGGCCCGGGTCCGAACGACCGTTGCGTCTCCCTGCCCTACGTCCAGAGAACAGAGGAGCGTCCCGGCGCGGGCTGACAGCCCGGATGCCCACGGAGCCAGGAACGTAAGTGACAGGGCCGCGGCGAGGGGAATGACGGCCCGCACGGGGCGTCTGCCCAGCACCAGGAGCGCCAGTCCTGCCAGCACGAGCGCCAGGCCGGCCCACTCCACCGGCCCGGGCGGGCTGGCGGATCCGTGCAGCGGCAGTCGGGCAAACCGGTCGACTACCCATTCCAGGATCTGCAGCGCGACGGCTGCGCCATCAGCGGCGAGACTGGCGATCATCTCCGGGAGCAGCAACGCGCCCAGCAGTCCAAGCAGGGCAAGCGCCACCAGCGGAGCGGCGGCCGGAGTCGACAACACCGAGACGGGTGCGACGCGCTGGAAGTGCGCGGCTGCGATCGGGGCCGTGCAGACGAACGCGCCGGCTCCCGCTGCCAGCGTGGTCAGGATCGCGCGAGCGCCCGTGACACCGGTCAGAGCGGGCCATACGGCCGTCAGCCGTCGGGCCGCATGGCGACCCCCGATCAGACCGGCAAAGCCGGCATAGGACAGCTGGAAGCCCGGCTCGACCAGGACGAGCGGACTCACCAGGATGGCGATCGCAGCGGCCAGGCCGGCCAGATCGCCCGTGCTGGCCGGAGCCTGGCGGGCCCTGGCCAGCGCGTAGCCGGCGAACAGCAGCGCAGCGCGCACCGCAGACGGCGGACTTCCGATCAGGATCACGTAGCCGGCTATCAGGCCGGCGGCGACCGAGTAGCGCCATCGCCGCCGCGTGAACAGGCCCAGTAGCCAGACGCAGACCGCCGCGAGGAATCCGATGTGCAGACCGGAGATGGCCAACAGGTGCACCAGCCCTGCCTCCGCGAACCGGCGAGTCACTGCCGGGTCGATGTCCCGTCGCTCGGCCAGCGTAAGGGCCTTTGCGAACGGCGCGACGTCCGGTGGAAGCAGTCTCTCCAGCCGGTCCGTTGCTCGAGAATGGAAGATGGATTTGAGCCGCCCACCGGGACCGGATCCGGCCGTCGCTTCCGTGGGAGGAGTCACGACCACGAGCGAAACGTAGGGGACGCCGTACGCGCTCAGGGGACGAGCCCGGCTTGATCTCTCGTACGAGAGCCACGTTCCGCTGGCCACGATCCGGCTCCCCTCCACCAACTCGCGCTGCGGGCGCCTAAGCCTGATCGACATTCCAGGAAGGAGGCAGCGGCGGCCGCCATGCACCATCACTGCCTCCGCGAGACTCGTCCGGACCCAGCGTGGCCGGCCGGCGACGGACCCGTTCCCCCGGGCTGTCACGGGCGCCTCGACTGCCTGCTCCGTGCCTGCGACGTCCTCGCTGAGCAGGCCGGACATGGCAACCTCGTCTCCGTTCTCGAGAGCCGCTTGACAGGAGTGGGCTGAACGTGCTCCCGCCCACGATCCGGCTGCGATCCCCGCGGCCACTACGGCAGCGAGGGCGGTGGTCACCACGGCTGGCCCTGACCAGGTGGCAGCCATGCCCGGTCCCTCCCTGCCTGCCAGCCAGGCCACGGCAGCAAGGAGGGTGGAGACAGTCAGACCGGGGGCAACGGCGGCCCGGGCAGCCAGCGACAGGCCAAGCGCATCGCCGATAGCAAGGGATAGGGCTACAGCCAGGAGCGGTGGTACGTGAGCCGGAACGGGGTGGCGCGGGTGCAGTGCCTTATGGCTGGTGCGCGGATGATCTTTGTGACTCGGCAGTGAGCGCTTCGTCCGGCCTGTCCGTCCCGGGGGCCCGTGGCTCCGAGATCAATGTCTCCGAGACCGGCAGTTCGGACACTCTACTCGACGGCTTAGAGGCGGTGGCTACTTCGCGGAACCTCTGGATGGCACGCCGAGTCTGGAGATCGGCTTTCAGGCCAACCAGCAGGACGGCCAGCATTCCGACAAGGACCGACCCGAAAACCACCAGCGGCAACGGGACGGTAAGGCGGAGCAGTACGAGATCCACGGTCACCCGTTCCCCGGAGTTGGCCGCTGTGAACCAGAATGCCAGAAGCGCGATCAGCGCGAAGATCAGTAGGCGAGAAGCGATTCTCATCTATGTAGCCCGCTCTCCGGTAAAGGTCGCCCCCGACGTGTGCAGCAGCCGGACCTGCACGTACGTGCCGACCAGCGCCGGTTCCCCCGGAAACGCGACCACTTTGTTGGTCTCTGTACGGCCAAGCATGTCCCCGGCACTCCGGGCCGGACGCTCCACAAGAACTTCCCGAACCTCTCCAACTTCACGCTCGCTCAACTCACGCTGGATCGAGCGCTGGGTCTCGATCAACTCCGCCAGCCGGCTTTGGGCCGTCTCGTCGGACACGAAGTCCGCGTCCGGAAACCGCGTGGCGGGCGTACCGTCGCGCAGTGAGTAGCGATAGAGGAACGCGTCGTCAAAGCGCACCCTTCGCATGAGATCGAGCGTCGCCCGGTACTCCTCTTCCGTCTCGCCGGGGAAACCGACAATGACGTCCGTGGACAGCGCGATATCCGGGACTCGCTCGCGGACCCGGTCTACCTGTTGCTCGAATTCTTCTACCGTGTAGCGCCGCACCATCCGTTTGAGAATCCGGTTGGAGCCCGACTGCACGGGCAGGTGGAGTTGCCTGCACACCGCCGGCTCTTCGCGCATGGCGACCAGCATGTCCTCCGTCACGTCGTTGGGATGTGGCGATGTGAATCGTACGCGCCGGATTCCGGGAGTTCGTGCCACGGCGCGAAGCAAGCGTGCAAAATCCCAGTCTCCGTGGCGGTAGGAGTTGACGGTCTGACCCAACAGGGTGACCTCCGAGTACCCCGACTGCGCGACCCCCTCTACCTCCGAGAGGATCCGCTCCGGCCGACGGTTCTTCTCCCCGCCGCGCACATATGGCACGATGCAGAACGTGCACCGATGATCACACCCTCTCTGCACGGTGATCCAGGCGCTGACGCCATCGCCGCGGATGCTGTCGACCCCCTCGTAGTTCTCTTCGGAATCCAGCTCCAGCAGGGCCTGGCCGCGCGCCATGGCGCCCACCTGGATCTCTTCGACCAGCCCGCCCAGCTTCCGGTATGCATCCGGGCCGGCCACCAGATCCACCCCCGCCATATCCTCGAGCAGCAGCGACCCCAGCCGCTGCGCCATGCACCCGGTCACGCCGAGCACCAGCTCCGGCCGGTCCCTTCGATACTGTTGCAGCTGGCCGATCCGCCCGAGGACTCGCTGTTCAGCATGATCCCGGATAGCACACGTGTTAATGAGAATCACGTCGGCCTCCGCCGGAAGCGGGACCTGCACGTAGCCCCGATCCGCCAGGACTCCGGCCATCAGCTCGGTGTCGTTGATGTTCATCTGGCACCCGTACGTCTCGATATAGACCCGCTTGCCCACCGGGCGCACGGAACCTCCGCGCGCCGCTTCCGTGGCGGGTCTGCCGCTCCCGGTCTTCAGGGTTACCAGAGAGGTCATGGCTCAGAGCGTATCGTTTCCGATCATCACTGCCTCAAGGGATGCCTCAAGGTCGATCCGAGACTGGAACAGAACAAGAAAACAGCCCGCGTTCGTGGCCCTATTTCCGCACCACGAGCGGGCGAATGCCGACTGCCTCCGCACAGGTACCGATTTGCCCCTGGTTTCGGGCGGATTTACGATCCGTGCGTGCTAAAGGACACCTTTTCGTTCGACGGTCTCCACGTTCCAGTGGAAATATGGGGCTCGGGGCCCGAGGCGCTAGTCTTTCTGCCCGGGCTGGGCGTCCATCCATCGTACTACGGGGACGGTATCGCACGGCTCGCGGAACGTTCCCGGGTGGTGCTGCCCGATCTCTCGTTCAAGACCCATGGCTCCCTGTTCCAGGATGTGGCGGCGTATGCGGAATTCGTTGAGGAGCTGGCGGAGCGGTATGCGCCGGAAGCTCCGCGTGTCGGCCATTCGTTCGGCGGGATGGTGGCCATGCTGGGCACCCGTCCGGCTATCGCCTGTGCGCCCAGCGTTCCGGTGAAGCGGCGCTGGATTACGGTGGTGGGAAGAGCTGTCCGACTCCAGCTGGAGGAGTACACGGGGGGTGAAGGCTGGCCCGGTGCGCGGTTCGCAGCCGGAATCATGGTGGACTACGTGTCGGCGGCCATCCGAAAGCCCCGGGTCCTGTTCCCCACCGTCACGGACACGTTGGCCGGCGTGAAGTCCGGACTACACCCGGTCTGTCCACGGGCACACGTCATCCTGTCTCGGGCGGACGCCCTGTACCGGACGGAGGAGTACCGGCTCTATCTGGACCACCTGCCGGACGATCGCCTGACCGTGACGACGCTGGACGTCGGTCACGATTGGCCGGTGACCCGTCCCGAGCTGCTCGAACGGATGGTCACGGACGCGGCCGCGCTCCTGAGGCAGGAAGCTGCGACCGCGTCTGCCAGCGCGGCTAGGGTCGGTTCTGCGCCATCTGACGGAGAACGAACGAGACTGTGAGCCGCCGGAACGACTCTTCTATCTGGCCCTGATCCAGATTCCCGCGCTTGCCTATCTCGAAGGTCGCGCTGAGCTCGGCAACTCCCTCTTTGGCTACCAGACCCAGGCCACCCGCTACGGAGACCTCGGTCGACTGCAATGCTGTCTGGGGTGAGAACGGCATCTGAGCCCACCGCCCTCCCAGACGAAGCGGCCAGTTCAGTCCCAACAACTCTATGCCGACGTACTCCACCCCACCGCCAGCCCATAAGACATCGTACGCGATGACGTCCTCGACCTGACCGTTCAGCGTTGACCAGCCGGACCAGCCTCCTCCGGCGGTCAGCAGGAATTTGGGGCTGAGTCGCGCGCTCGCACCCAGTTCGAGGATCCCCGGCATGTCGAAAGACCGATTGGGAATGCCGGGATCCGCCGCATCCGCCGTCAGCTGGGTGGAGATGCCGTACGATCCACTGATGAGGAACCGATTGCTCAACCTGTAGTTCACACCAGCCTTGAACCGCCAACCCCGGTATGAGGTGGTTTCCCTGTTGAACACGTTCTGGATGATCGGCGCATCGTCCTCCACCGGGAAGTCAAACTGGCGTCGGAACTGGCGGGTCACCGATCCGGTCAGAGTCTCAACCGCGAGGCCCAGCGACAGCGGCCCGAAGCTTCGAGAGAACGACAGGTCGATGGCGCTGATCCCGCCGTCCTGCTCACGTACCTCCTCGAACGGATACGTGCCGATCTGCAGGTACGCCGTGTCCGCGATGGTCACCGACCAGTCCTGGTCCAGCTCGGCTCCGAAACCCAGCGCCACCGCCCACTCCCCGAACGGAACCACGGCTCGAATCACCGACATCCGCTGCCGGCCTGTGGTATTGGCCCCTTCGATCTCTTTCACCGTGAGGCCCTCGGGGGCTGCCGAGATGTTGATGCCGGGATGCAAATGCTCGGACAGGTCGGCCGGATTGCGAAGCGAGAACGTCCCGCCCAGAAGGCCAACACCCACGGAGCCCAAACCGGCGGCGCGGGCGTCAACCGGCGGCACCAGGTAGCCCAGTCCGGCCGACGTGACCGTGGCCTGGGCGTGCAGAGAACCGACCGATCCGACCAGCAGGAGCGCAAGAACCAGCGGAGCGAAGACCGCCGGCTTACGAACCCGCGAGATCACTTGACCCTCAGATCCGCGGGTGGCGTGAGGATGATCAGGAGCTCGGGCCGGTACCCCTCCGGTGCCTCCTCGGAGCCGATCTCCCAGTAGCCGAACGATTGCGCATCGGGATCGGCCCGCAGACCCAGTCGCACGGTCTCGAAAGAGTCCGGCGGGAGGCTCGCCTGTCTGAGCATGACCGGGGTGATGTTGAACGTAATAGGCCTGCCGTTCGCCAGTGAATCCGGGTCCAGCGGGAACACCTCCGGTGACGGGGTGCCGATCGGCGTCCGTTCGGCCAGAAGGAAAGGATCCTTGAGGAGCTCCACCGGCCGTCCGCCGATCAGTCTCTCCAGGACAAAGGGCTCCTCAGGAGACTCTAGAGGGTGAAAGATCAACTGCGCGTGATTGATTGTCGATCCCCGAACCGGGATGCCGTCTATCGTGTCCGGTGGCGTGAACTGGAAGTAGGCGCGTGCGGAGGGAGAGCCACCGATTCGCAGTCCGAGTCCGGTCGGGGGCGGGGGCGGATCCGTGATGAACGTGCGCGGCAAGGCTGCTATGTCCTGGGTTATCGCCGCCGAGCGGCCCTGGAGGACCGCCTGGAACTTCAACCGCACGGAAGTGAAGTTCAATTGCGTCCCGGGCGGGTCGGCAAGAAGGATGAATCCCGGCTCGCCAAGGTCTTCCGTCCATGACATGAGCAGCGAATCCACGTCAACGTCGAACTCTATGATCATGCTGTCGCTGATGGTCTCCATGACGGCGGAGCCCAGGACCTGGCCGATATCGCCACCCGGCGTGGTCCACGGTTCACCCGCTCTTGCCTCTTCCCAGCTGACCTCGCGCTCATCGAAACTCCGCGTGAGCTCGTGCAGCGTCACCGTCACCGGGAATCCCGGAAGCCAGGAGCTGGTCGTGTCGACCTTCAGGCGTACGTACCCGCTCGGGAAGGAATCCGCCGGCAGTGTGTCCCCGAAGGTGCGAAACGTGTCGGGTAGCGGGAATCTGGCTATCGTCCGGGATCGGAGGCCTTCCCGGTCGCCGGACTGGGAGAAGAACAGGTCGACGCGATCCGAGAAGCCGCTCACGGTCGTGTCCGTCCAGTCCAGCTGGTCCGCGGGGATCCGGAACTCGTACGTGGGACTGGTCTCGCCCGGAGAGGTGCCCGGGTCTGTTCCCAGCGGATCCTCGGTGCACGCGTAGGTCAGCCCGGCAGCCACCAGGAACAGGAGTGGCGTCGCCGCCGCAGGTCTCTGGCCGTTCATGACATCCCCCCGCGCCGGCCCAGCTCTTGGGGCGTGAAGCTCTGGGGCAACAGCGAATCGAGCTGCCAGGCCGTGCGCTGTCCGTCGGGCGTCACGCTGATCACCTCCAGCTCCGTCCCGAACTCCACGAGCGCCTGACGACACATCCCGCAGGGAGCGACGGGACTGGATCCGGAGCAGGCGATGGCGATTCTTCGAAATCTCTGCGCCCCCGCCGCGATAGCCGCCGCGAGAGCCGCCCGCTCCGCACAGATCGTCACCGAGTAGGAGGCGTTCTCAACGTTACAACCCGTGTAGCGGCTGCCGTCCTCTGCCTCCAGCACGGCCCCCACCCGAAAGGCGGAGTACGGCGCGTAGGCGCTCTCCAGCGCCAGGATCGCTTCTCTCTCGATGTCAGGCCGGCTCATGCGCGCCCCCCTGAGCAAGCCGCTCGGCAGCCGTGATCCGCGGCAGGCGGGCACCCAGACCCGTCAAGATTTCGTACTCTATCATTCCACATGTATTTGCAAGCTCCGTAAGCGTGATCTCTTCCAGCCCGTCGCGACCGACCAGCGTCGCTGTCGTCCCCGGAACCACGTGCTCCAGCCCGGTTACATCCACGACGGTCACATCCATACACACGCGGCCGCAAATCGGCACACGCTGTCCGTTCACCAGGGCCTGCCCCCGGTTTGACGCCGCTACGGGCAGTCCGTCCGCGTAGCCCAATCCCAGGGTCGCCAGGCGTGACTTTCGTGGCGCGACCCACGTTGCTCCGTAACTGACGGTCCAGCCTGCTTCAACGTCACGCACATCGAGAATCCGCGCCTGCAACCGCATCACGGACTCCGGCGCTGGTTTGTCTCTTCCTCCACCGTACAGGAACAGCCCGGGACGCACTACCTCGGCATTGTATTCAGGATAGCGAAGCACCGCGGCACTGTTTGCCACGTGGCTGACGCCGGGGTCCAGTCCGGCCTCCCGAAGGCTTGAGAACACTGCTTGATACCTTTTCCACTGCGCTCGTGTTTCCACGGCGTTGGTCTCCGCGGAGTGGAAATGCGTGAAGGTGCTCGCGAGCGTCAACCGGGGGACATCAGACAGGGTGCGCGAGAGGATCGGTAGCCAGGCGTCACGAGTCGCCCACGGAAGCCCAGCCCGACCGATTCCGGTGTCGATCTCAAGGTGAAAGCGCAGCGGAGTCGTGCTCTTCCTGGCTGCCTCTGCGTAGGCCCGCAACGCATCCAGACTGGTGACGGCGGGCTCCAGCTTGGCCGTCTGGAGCGATTCCGCGTCGAGCGGGCCACACGGAGAGAATACCAGGATCCGCTCGGTTGCTCCGGCGGCGCGGAGCGCAACTCCCTCTTGGACTGTGGCTACTCCGAAACCCCACGGGTCCAGCGGGCGCAGAGCGGTCACCACTCGACGCGCCCCGAGTCCGTACCCGTCGGCTTTCACCATCGGGAGCAGTTTCGCTCCCCCAAGGCGCGACACCAGCGCCTCCGCGTTTCTACGCAGCGCCCCGAGGCTCACCTCTACCCACGCACGGCGCCGCGCGTCTCCGCGCTCTCCCATTGACACCTGTTCCTCAGCCGGCGTACAATGCCGTCTATGTCTAATGACCAGAGTAACTTGCAAGATTCTGCGCAACCGGCCGACGGCAAGCTCGACCCGCTCGCTCACCAGGAGTTGTCCCGGGCCGACGACGAGATCATCGGGCGCTCGCTGGCACTCGTGCGCTTTCTCCGGGATCGCTGTCCCTGGGATGCGCGCCAGGACCCTCGCAGCCTGCGCCCGTATCTACTCGAAGAGGCGCACGAAGTTGCAGATGCCATCGAAATCTCCGACGACGAGGCTCTGGCCGCGGAGCTCGGAGACCTTCTCCTCAACATCGCGTTTCAGATCGTCCTGGGCGAAGAGCGTGAAGCGTTTGACGGGCGGGCAGTGGTCGAGACGCTCGAGGCGAAGATGCGCCTCCGTCATCCGCACATCTACGGCGACGCGGACCAACCCCCCGACTGGGAGGCACTCAAGGCACGCGAACGTGCAGAACGCCTGGCGAAACCGGCTGAGGGCGCGGGGCGCGAACCGGAGGATCCGTTTGACGGCCTGCCCGTCAGCATGGAGCCGCTCAGTCGAGCCCTGAGGATCCAGGACCGGATGGCTGCGATCGGGTTCGATTGGCCGGATGTTTCGGGTCCACTGGCAAAGGTGGACGAGGAGGCCGGCGAACTGGCAAAGCTTCTGGAAGAGGGTTCGGCGCGCGACGGAGCCGCTACCGGAGGTTCGGAACATTTCGCCAGGCTCGAGGAAGAGGTGGGCGATCTCCTGTTCGCGGTGGTCAACGTGGCCAGGCTCTGCCGCGTCCACCCGTCTAACGCGCTCATCCTGGCGAACGCCAAATTCCAGCGGCGGAGCCGTGAGATACGACGACGCGCCGCGGACAGCGGAGTGGATTGGCATTCGGCCACGCTGGACGAGCTTGATCAGCTGTGGGAGGCGGCGAAACGGGACGAGTAGGTGGTCCTACCGGTCGGTTTCTCCGCCGTCCGCGGCTGCGTTCTTCAGGAAGTCGTCTATCGCCGCGAACAGTGCACCCGGAGTCTCGACGAACGGGAAGTGCCCCGCCCCTTCCAGAGCGACCAGCGTGCCGCCTGGCAGCGCCCCGGCCAGCTCACGAGCCATCTCGAGCGGAATGGGATCCTGGGCGCCGTGGGCTACCAGGGTGCGAACGTGGACAGCCTGCAACCGATCCCAGTAGTCGTACGCCCCCAGTGGCAGCATCAGGAAGCCAGCGACGCGGCTCCCGTTTTGTATGGTGCGATCGGAGAACTGCACCACCAGGTCCGCCGCAGCCTGCGGATCCGCGAAGGTGGACCGGAACGAGTGCCAGAAGATGCGATTGACCGCCTCCGTGTCTCTTTCCTGGAAGGCGGCACTCTGCACAAGGGAGTCCAGCGCGGCCGCATCCTCGGGCGTTCTGCGCGCCGCCTGATTCTCCATCATGGCCTGCTGGAAGCGTTGACCCGGCTCGACGCTGCTCACCAGGATTAGAGATTCCACCCGCTCCGGGTACTCCATCGCATACCGAAGCGCGAGCAGGCCACCCCACGAGTGCCCCAGAACAGTCATGCGGTCCAGATCCAGTGCAACCCGGACCTGATCCAGGTCCTCGAGGAAACGCTCGAACGTGATCCAAGTGGAATCGGCCTCTCCGGTCGAGCTACCCAGTGCCCGCTGGTCGTAGAAGACCAGCCTGTACTGCTCGGCCAGTCCGGCGAACCCCGGAAGGAGATAGGAGTGATCCATACCCGGACCGCCGTGCACGATGACGATGGGCTCTCCGGTCCCGACTGTCTTGTAGTAGAGCTCCGCGCCATCTACCTGGATCGTGCCCTCTGACACCGGAGGCGAGAAGCTTGCCGGCTCCACGTCGCACGCCACGATCCCCCCCAACACTGCCACGACCGAGACGCCACCGCTTACGAGGCGTCTCCATATCCTGTGTTTCAACGTCCGGGTCCTTTCGTTGCTTGGTCCG
The DNA here is from genome assembly GCA_039587395.1 of Gemmatimonadota bacterium. Taxonomy (GTDB): domain Bacteria; phylum Gemmatimonadota; class Gemmatimonadetes; order Palauibacterales; family Palauibacteraceae; genus JBDHIQ01. The sequence goes on along the minus strand of JBDHIQ010000005.1, from coordinate 37,124 downwards.
TGTGAGGTCCAGCGTGTTGATCCAGGTGTCAAGCTCGAGGATGCCTCGCAGCGGGGCAAACCGAACCCTCCGGGCGGGTTCCGACGTACATTACACTGGTGATCGGCAGGCCTCGCTGCCGATCATCGACGCCACATCGCGCTGGACGGGGGAAACCGTCACCATGTTGATGTTCACGACATGCATCTTCTGCCACCGGTCGCTCGGCTCCAATGAGGAGATCGAGCAGTTCCCGGTTGGCCGGCGCCTGGCGTTCGATCCGGCAAAGGGCCGGTTGTGGGTAGTCTGCAGGCGCTGCGAGCGCTGGAACCTATCGCCGCTCGAGGTGCGGTGGGAAGCCATCGAGGAGTGCGAGCGCCGGTTTCGGGCCACGCGGCTCCGGGTCTCGACGGACAACATCGGGCTTGCCCGCCTGGGCGATGGCCTCGAGCTGGTACGGGTCGGCGAGCCGATGCGGCCGGAGTTCGCAGCCTGGCGCTGGGGAGACCAGTTCGGTCGACGGCGCAGGAGAGCGATAACGTATACGGCGGCCGGCGTGGCGGCCGGCGGATTGGTGGTCGTCGGGGGAGCGGCGGCCGGCGTGTCGATCGGAGGCCAGTGGTGGCTGTTCCACACGCTATTCCAGCGGTGGCGGAACGAGCGCACCGTGGCCCGCCTCCGAGATCCCAATGAAGACCCGATACGGGTCAAGTTCGGTCACCTGGCCAGGTCCCGGATTCTCCCGTCCAGCGATGGCGAGGGTTGGTCCCTGAAGCTCGTGCACGTTCCGGGGTGGGGTGGAAAGGGAGGCGAGGACCGTACTCTCATCCTCACCGGAGAGGATGCCGTACCTGTCGTCGGCAAGCTCATGGCACGCGTCAACCGGGCCGGCGGGAAGCAGGTCACCATCTCAACGGCCGTCGATCGGATCGAGAAGGCAGGGCATCCGGAGGAATACCTGAGGATCGCCGCCCGCGAGGCCGAAAGGTTGCGAATCCGGAAAGAGGGCAAATCAAAGGAAGCGAGAAGACGCGCCGGCACGCTTCGTTATCTGCCGCCTGACGCCCGTCTGGCGCTGGAAATGGCGACGCAGGAGGAGGTCGAGCGCGAGGCGCTGGAGGGAGAGCTCGAGAAGCTGGAGATGGCGTGGATCGCAGCCGAGGAGGTCGCGGACATCGCCGACAATCTGCTCGTCCCGAAGTCGGTAGACGACTTTCTGCGCCGCGAGAAGGACCAGTCCGACCAGCCGGCGGCGCCTACCAGTCAACTATGATGGGTCGGTCGGACGCCAGGCCCAGCCGCACGATCTGATCACACGTGGCCGTGCACAACCCGGCCAGCCGCTGCAGCTTGGTCGCGTCCTTGAGCGCACCAGTGGCCTGAACTACCACCTGGCGTGCGTCTTCCCCGTGCAGTTTCCGCAGCTTTCTGTCCAGCGGTTTGACCTCCAGGCGAACGGTCGGCTTGCCGGTCAGCAGTTGCCCGACCTGCGTGCCCAGCACCAGGGAGCGCACGGCGGACTCGCTGCTTCCCTGAAACACGAATCCCGTGTCGAGCACACCGTGTCCGATCTTGACGTCCTGCATCCCGAACCGCACTCCCAGCGACGTGAACGGGTTGGCCTTGAAGACCTTGAGCCGGAAACCATCCAGCACGACCAGGCCAAGCCGCGCCCTGCTGTAGGTGACCGTCGTGTTTCCGGTGGAGACCACGTACGTGTCGACGGTCACGATCCGGCCGTCGTGCGGGAATTCCACTCCCTTCGGCTTGCCTTTCTTGTCGGTCATGACGGAACCTTCCAGCCGGGCCGCCAGCTCCGTCCAGGCATCGGCCATGGTGGGTTTCTTCGGCTTTCCGCGTCGGTTCCGGCCCCTCATCCCATCACTCGCTCCAGCTCACGGTATCGCCTACCGCAATGGGCCCATCGTCCAGCACGACGCCGTAGGCACCACCTCCCCAGTCCGCCTCCAGGGCCTTCTGCAGGCCCCGGTAGGCCTGGTCCATGCGGTCGCAGGGGTGGGTCTCACCCACTATGCGGATTCTGCAGTCACCCACTCGCACAACTCTGTCACCGCTGTCCGCCAGATCCAGACCGCTGACGAACAGGTTGGCCCGGCGTCGGGACGGATCCACGGAAGCCCCCAATGACGCCAGCGCTCGCTCCCAGGCCTCTCGTTGCAGCAAGGTCACCTGCCGTCGTCCACCCTGGTCTACGTTGCCCACCAGACCACGGTCGGCCACGAGATCGGCGTTGTCGACCGGCTGCATGGATCCGCGTCTGGCCGTCTTGATCCAGATCGCTTCGAGTCTGCCACGCTGTGCTTCGCTCATTCGTCCATCCACGTCAGGTTGTCTGCGCTCGATCCAGGTACTGGCGTCGAAACTTGGCCAGCTTGGGCGCGATTACGAACTGGCAGTACGACTGACTGGAATTTCGCCTGTAGTATGCCCGATGGTATTCCCCGGCGGGATAGAACGTCGGCGCCGGCACGACTTCCGTCACGATCGGCCCGTCGAACACGTTCACGTTTTCCAGCTCCGTGATCAGTTCTTCCGCGGCGCGGCGCTGCCCGTCCGTCTCGTGGAAGATCGCGGACCGGTACTGGGAACCGACATCGGCCCCCTGCCGGTTGAGCGTCGTGGGGTCGTGGATCGAGAAGAAGATCTCCAGGATCTGTCGAAACGAGACCAGGCCGGGATCGAAGCGCAGCCGCACGACTTCGGCGTGACCCGTGGTGCCCGTGCACACCTGTTCGTACGACGGGTTCTCCACATCTCCGCCCATGTAGCCGGATTCGATGTCGTTGACGCCGGCAAGCTCCTCGAAGACCGCTTCGAGACACCAGAAGCAGCCACCCGCCAGATTGGCAACCTCCTGGCCGTGCCGTGTCGTCACGTCCTCAACCTGTTTCTCACTCATTGGTACGTAACTCCCTTATAAGCATAGTACTTGCGCAGCAATCCCAACTGTCCGACGTGGTACGCCTCGTGCTGAACCAGGAAGGCGATGCCTCCGCACACGCTCTGATCATCGATCGGGAACCGTTCCGTCGACGCGGCTCGGACCTCGCCTTCCGTAAGGCTCGAGAGGCGGGTCAGGATTGCCTCTTCGATCCGACTCCACTCCGCTACGATTTCCGTCAGCGCCGGATATTCGGCAATCTCCTCGATACCCGCTGCGGCATCGAACAGTTCGCCGAACGGATTCTCGAGGGTCAGTCCCAGGTAGCGCGCCAGGAAGTGTCGAGCATCGAGCAGGTGACATGCTATGAAGGCCATGTGGCCCGTCTCCGGACTGGGTCGTGCCTCCGCGTGCTCACGGGTGACGCCCGACAGGCTCCGCCTGTACAAACGACCGTTCAACTCGAGCATCGCAGCCAGGGGGATGAGCTCCTGGATCACGATGCACACTGCCCGTTTGCGCCCGGTTCAAGGAACTCGAGCCACAGGCCATGAGCCCGCGAGGGAGATACACGGACGAACCTGCCCCGCCAGTCCTCTTCGAAGGCAGGCTGGCGTCCCGGTGGGACAGAGGCGAACCGCCTTGCCGCCTGCACGTCCGTCACCAGTATCGTGGCGCCGACGATGGGCCGCCCGGGCTCCAGGGCAGCCTCGACCGGCACGGCCAGCAGCGTACCTGCGTCCAGCGCGATCTGGCCGACAAACGGCACACCCTCAACCGTAGACTCCGATATGGTCCCGGCAGCGCAGCGGTGGGCGCCCAGCTGGGCCAGGAGCCGGCTGGCCGCGCCGGCCGCCGGCTCGTAGTAGCCTCCGCCAATCTCCGTGGCCGGCAGGCTTGGCGCGCGGACCACCTGGGCCGGTCCCACGATTCCGAGAAACACCAGACCGAGGAGGCCCGGACCCATCAGGCCCGGACCGCTGGGGCCCGGCAGGTGCGCGATGGTCCGCTCAGATGTCGAGGGCGGACGTGGCCCGTGCGTACTCCTCGGGTCGGACGTAGACAACGTAGCCGTAGGCGCCCTTGCCGTCGGCGACACCGGTCGATGCGTACACGTTGACTCCCGCTCCATACAGCTTCTCATGCACCTGTGCCAGCGCTCCCAGCTCATCATCGCCCTGGACCAGGAGCGCGAGGTGCGGACCGTCGAGGTCGAACCCGGCCTTTCGCGCCGTATCTTCCATCTGGCGCGGGTCCTCGGGAAATAGGGCCAGCTGGGTGCGCATCGGTCCTACCGGGACGGCGGTGAAGGCGAGCAGGTTGAGTCCCAGTCGGGCCAACTGGGTTAGAAGCGAGTAGGCTTCGCCGGGCTCGTCGCGGACGGTCGTGTAGAAGTACTCGACGCGACGGATCGTGAATGCCATCGGTGGCGTCCTTTCTGCAGGTGGACCGACTCCCTTGTTGTATCTCCTTATGGATGGTGCAAGGCACACGCCGCATCAAGACCCGGACTTCTTCTCTCGCACCGCGGCCCACCACAGAAACGCGAGTACCGTAGCCGACATGAACGGGATTCCGGGCAGTGGGCCGGCCAGGAGTCCCGTGCCAATCGCGCCCAGCAGCCCCAGCAGCGGCACGGATACGGCGGTTGCGGGGCTCCACCCCAACCGCTTCAATGCCAGTGCGAACGCCCCTAGAAACAGGAGATCGCCCAGACCCACTATCGCGATCCACCGTCCATCCAGATCCATACCGACGGCCAGGTAGCGGAGCCATGAGCGGGCCTCCTCGGATTCGACAATCCAGCGAGTGGGGCCCCGATACACCGAGATCAGGTCCGACAGTGCCCCTGCGATGGCAAAGGACACGACCGCGACACGTGAGGACATGAATCCGGCAAGCAGGTAGGCTCCCGCCAGGGCGGCCAGAACGACCGCGGCATTGGTGAGCCACGGGCGTGTGGGCTCCAGGATGAAGCAGGCGCCCCAGCCAGCCAGGGCCAGCCCGATTGCCAGCCACTTGCCGCCCGGAACCATCATCCCTGTCTGGTCAGCCACCCGCGGATTCGCTCAGCCAGCTCTTCCAGGCCGTCAGCAGAGCTTCCTCGGCAATGTCCAGCACCGAGAGCAGCTCCGCCTGAGTCGTTACGGACAGCAGCTGGAGCGTGGTCTGACGACCGTACTGGTGGTCGATGTAGGCGGCGATGGAGCCCGAGACACCGTACCGGTACTCTCCAGACCATGCGTCGGCCAGTCGCGTCGGCGCCGCACCGCTCGCTACCGCCTGGGCCGGATCCGACAGCCTATCCCGGTTCAGCTGATCCGCTACCAGAACGGCGAGTCCCTCCGCGTACCAGCCTATCTCCTCCGCCCCGCTGAAATCACGCGTCGGATTGCGCTGGCCGTGGAAGACATGGGCAAGCTCGTGCGTAACGATGTCCTGGACATGCTGCTTGTCGGACGGATCGTGCTCGCAGGCCTGCTTCTCCCAGACGCGGGGCGAGAGAATGACCATGAAGTCGGCGACACCCGTGGCTACCATCCAGCATGCGGTCTCCGGGACGCCCCATTCCGCGCGCAGGACGGCGCTGAAGCTGTCGCGGTCGGGTGCCAGAGTCACCGTGAAGGGCTCGGGAAACGGCTCGCCGAAGAAGGTCTCGATGCGCTGCCGCCCGATTCCCAGCAAGCTGGCGATTTCTGCAGCTTGTGCCGCATCGACAGACGCATGACGGAGCAGGGTGCCGTCCGAAAAGACCGTCTTTCCCTGAAGCTCGGCCTCCAATTCGGCCGGGAGCTGCTGCGCGTGGAGGGTGCCGGACAATACCGCTGTCAGGGCCAGCGCGGTCATCACCGCCGTCGCGGACCAGCGCGATGGTGCAAGGGTGTCGACTGCTGGTATCATATGAATGGTTCCCTTTCGCTCAGTCTTCACTAAGCTCCATCCGCTTCAGGGGCCAAATCCCCTGCCCCGGAGCCGGACTCCGTCAGCACTTCCTCATACTCTTCCAACAGCCCGTCCTGGAGCGTCGCTGCCAGGGAGATGCGGGCCTGCAGTTTGCGAAGGAACTCCTCCAACTGCGCCTCGCCCGGACCACCGGCGCCGAACTCATCCACGACAGCCGACTGGGCCCGCTCGTACAACTCCTGCAGATCGTAGAGGCGGGCTACCCTGGTCACCCAGTCAAAATCCAGAAAGTGAGCGGCACGGGTCATCTGGGCAGTTTGCCATGCGGCGGATGTGAGGAGCGAGAAGGAGAAATCGAAACCGGAGAGCGTCCAAGCTGCCCGAGAAGCTCGTCGTTGCTGTCGGCTGCACTGGCAAGCTCGGCGCGGTTGGTCTGGATCTCTTCGACGATGCTCGCCTGCGCTCGCTCGGCCAGCTCTCTGTATGACCGGTCTTCTCGCCAGGCATCCACGGCCAGCGCGACCAGGACGGCAAGCATGACCGAAAAAGCCTCCACCAGCAGCTCCGGAGCGCGCTCACGCAGCCGCCTGGGAACCCTGCGTGGCCCCGCGTCGCCGCCGGTCATGTCCGGTTCTACCATCTCGTTCTCCAGAGCGTGCCTCCTCCGAATGATCTGCGCCGCTGTCTCCGCCCCCACCCGGCGGGCAGACGGCTGCGTCTCGCGGCACCAACTTAGCCTACAACCTAGCAACAGGAGGCGGCCGCGTGCGATCCGGAGCGGCTGTGTGCACATTTCGGTCTAAGGAGGAGTCGCCGTGCACCCACGAATCATCCTCGCGTCGAGGTCGCCGCGCCGGGCAGAGATCCTGGATCGCCTGGGCATCGAGTTTGATGTGCGGGCGCAGGACGTCGACGAGTCGTTGCTGCCGGGTGAGCTCCCGGAGGTAGCCGCCGAGCGTCTTGCCCGGGTCAAAGCCAGACAGGCTGCGCGTGCCGGCTTCCTGAGCCTCGGGTGCGATACGCTGGTGGCGTTCGAGGGGCACGTGCTGGGGAAGCCCGCGTCGGCGGAGCAGGCCCGGCAGATGCTCACTCGGCTGGCGGGCGGGGAGCACGTGGTGTATACGGGCGTCGCGCTCGCGGCTCACGACCGTACCGAAAGTACCGTCGAGCAGACGCGGGTCTGGTTTCGCGAGCTGGACAGCAATGAGGTCGCGGAGTACGTCCAGACCGGCGAGCCGCTCGACAAGGCCGGCGCCTACGGGATTCAGGGCTTCGGCGCGGCGATCGTGCAGGGCGTGGAGGGCGATTTTTTCAACGTCATGGGGCTTCCGGTCCTGCGAATGCTGGAGCTGTTCCGGCGTTTCGGGTGGCGATACGCATTCCAGGGATGGGCTCGTACGGAGGGAATACAACGATGACTGCCGACGGATTGAGTGTGCCGACGCAGCTTTCCGAGCTGATCGACTACCAGGCGGACTCGGTGGTCAGCCGCGTGGTGCTGAAGAACGCCACCGGAAACGTCACGGTGTTCGCCTTCGACGAGGGCGAGGGGTTGAGCGAGCACACCACGCCGCACGATGCGCTCGTGGTGATACTGGACGGCACGGCCCGGATCACCGTCGGCGGTGAGTCCCATGTCGCACAGGCGGGTCAGGCGCTGCTCCTGCCGGCCGACATCCCCCACGCGCTCCATGCCCCGCAGCCGTTCAAGATGCTGTTGATCATGATTCGCGGCGCCTAGAACCCGGCGGAATCAGCCGTCGGTGGTCACATCCAGTCGGGTCACGTGAAGGTTCAGGCCGTGATTGATGCGGAGACCCGCCACGCCGTCGGTGCTCAGCCCGTCGCGCGGAATCCGGGCAACCTCGCTGTCGTTCACATAGAAGGCGATTGCGGAGGCCCCAACCTGGACGGCTAGCACGTATTTCAGCGTTGCCTGGTCCTCTCCCCGGTTCTCCCACGTCGTGATCGCGGAATGATCCGTCCACTCCTGTATGGTGGCGGTCTCGGAGCCGTCGCGGCGCTTGATCAGGTACTTCCCATCCCGGCGGATCAGGAAATACGTGTACGCCTGCCCGTCTCCGTCCAGCTCCGTACCGGCGAACAGGAGTCCGAAACCTTCGCGGCGATTGCCCGGATCGAACAGGAAGATCTCCGCCTCGACCCGATACGCGCCATCCGCGCGTTGAGCCGGGTGGTAGAAGATCCCCGCGGGTCCGGTCATGATGTGGAACCCGGGAGGCATCTCCGTGAATTCGAGGCCCTCGGCTGCCCCGTGCCCTCCGCCGTCCGTCCGGACCATCCAGCCCGGGGGTGGCCCGCCGTCGTCCTGCGCCGTCGCAGGCCCGGTGGCCGCGAGGGTAAGGGAGCCCGCCAGGGCACCGATCAGGGCCAGATTGCGAATCGCTGCGTTCACGGAGTCACTCCTTTTCCCGCCTTCTCTCCAGATCGACCTGCGAGACTGTGGAACTGCGGAACTGTGGGCGAGAAGATCAGGAAGAGTGATCTCGCGGGCAAATCCGCTCCCCGTCCGTCAGTTGCCGGCCGGGACGGCCTCGACGGTGGCCCAGCACTCCAGCTCGACCCTCGCGCCGCGGGCCAATCCGCTGCCGGCGAACGCGCTGCGGGCCGGTTTGTTGACGGGGAAGTACGTGGCGTAGACCTCGTTCAGCGCCGGCCATTCCTCAATATCGACCAGCATGGCCGTGCATTTGACCACGCGATCCATCGAGGAGCCGTAGCGCTCGAGGGTGGTCCGGATGTTCTCGAGAGTCTGGCGTGTCTCCGCCTGGATTCCACCGGGTGCCAGCGCTCCGGTTTCCGGATCGAGTCCGATCTGACCGGACAGGATGAGTACGTTTCCAATTCGTACGGCCTCCGAGAACGGACCGGGCATCGGACCGGAAGCCAGATACTCCACATCCAACGCAGCCGCGGCTCCTGTGGCCGGTTCGGCGTCGGTCTGCTCGGACGTCTGGCAGGCAACCAGAGCTACCAGGCACAGGGCCAACAGCCGGGGGTGCTTGCCGAGAGAGCTCCGTCTCCTGTTTCGCACGTCCCCTCCTTCTTCGGGTCGCTCAGGGAGTGATACGCGTCATCATCCGCGGAAACGCAATCGCCTCTCGCAGGTGCGAGAGCCCGCAGATCCAACTCACGGTTCTCTCGATCCCCAGACCATATCCGCTGTGCGTGAACGTCCCGTATCGCCGCAGGTCCAGGTACCAGTCGTACGACTCTTCGGGAAGGCCCTCTTCGCGGATCCGGGAAAGCAGCTTGTCGTAGTCGTCCTCTCGCTGGCTGCCGCCGATGATCTCGCCGTAGCCCTCGGGAGCCAGGAGATCGTTGCACTTGACGGTGCGCGGATCTTCTGGATTTTCCTTCATGTAGAAGGCCTTGGCCTGTTTCGGGTAGTCGTACACGAATAGCGGGCCCTCCCGGCCATCGGTGAGAATCGTTTCGTCTCCGGCGCCCAGGTCGGCTCCCCACCGGATGTCGCTCCCCTGTCCCTGCAGTTGCTCCACCGCCTCCGTGTAGCTAAGCCGGTCGAACGGAGCCTTCACCTTCTCCAGCGCCTCGACATCCCGATCCAGGATGCCCAACTGCTCGCGGCGATGCTCCAGGACACGATCCACGATGTAGCAGATCATGTCCTCCTGGAGCTGCATGTTGCCCTCACTGTCCAGCCAGGCCACCTCGGGCTCCATCATCCAGAACTCGGTGAGGTGTCGCCGCGTCTTGGACTTCTCGGCGCGGAACGTCGGGCCGAAGCAGTAGACCTTTCCCAACGCGGCCGCCGCCGCCTCGGCGTACAGCTGGCCCGTCTGTGCCAGGTAAGCCGTTCCGAGATCGAAGTACTCCGTCTCGAACAGCGTGCCTGCGGATTCGCCGATCGAGCCCGTGAGGATGGGCGTATCGACCATCACGAAGTCCCGCTCGTGGAGGAAATCCCGGATGGCTCGGATGATCTCGTCGCGGACCCGCATGATGGCGATCTGCCTGGGGCTTCGCAGCCACAGGTGGCGATTCTCCAGCAGGAAGTCCGTGCCGTGTTCCTTGGGCTGGATGGGGTAGTCCAGCGACTCTCCCAGGATCTCGGCATCGTGGGCATGGATCTCGTATCCGCCCGGGGCCCGATCATCCTGCCGAACCTGGCCTACCACGCGAATGCTGGCCTCGTACCCGAGGTCTTCCAGGGCGCTCCAGGCTTGCTCAGTGACCTCATCCCTGGGGAAGACAACCTGCACCTGGCCGGTGCCATCTCTCAGCACCGCAAAGGCAATCTTGCCGCTGGAACGGTGATTCCGGACCCACCCGCGCAGCTGGACGGTGTCGCCGGCGTGGTCCGGGAGATCCTTATCGTGCAGAACGTCTCCATATCCATCATCTCTAGCAGGGCGGTCGCAGTCGGATCCGGGCCCGTCCGGTGAGGGGCTCGGGGCGCGCTATCAGGATGCGATCGGCGGGCGGCGACGGCAACGCATCGCGCGTCTCTAGTTGTCGGGAGGTTGGGCCTCGCCTGCCTGCGATGACCACATGAAGTCGGCCACCACGGGTCGATGGTCCGATGCCAGGTCCGAGTCCTCCGCCTGCAGCCCGTGGGCCGCGAGCCAATCGGGGGCCAGGTCCTCTGAATCGAACACGAACGCCCGCCGCACCTCGAGAGACCGGTCGCTGTACAGCAGGTAGTCCAGCTGGCCGGGAGGAAAAGGCCCGCTCCCTTCATCCCAGGTCGCCGAAGACAGCCCGTCCAGCTGCAGGGCTTCCACCACCGAGAGGTCTCCGCCATCCAGGTCGAGATCGCGGCTCAGTTCGTCCAGCGGGAACTGGGAACCGACCAGGTTGAAATCGCCCCCGATCAGCACGGCATCGAACGCCTCCCGGTTCAGCGTCGCGTGAACGGCCGCGCGAATGGCTGCCGCTTCTATCCGCCGCACCCTATCCTGCGCCGCCGTCGCGCTGTTTCCGCAACACACCAGATCAAGCGTGACGACAAGGATCCGCCTGTCACCCTGGTTGACCTCGGTTCCGTGCGCGGGGATAGCCCCGGAGCGCGCGTTCCGCGCTACGTCCATGAGGCCTGGTGACGACGTGCCGCCCATAACCCGCAGTGTGGAATCCGGGTAGACAATGCGGCTGAGGCCCGGAACCGCGGTCGTTGCGAACCTGCTGGCGACGGCACCCCGCTGGCTACCTCCGTTCTCTCCCGGCGTAATGCTCCATTTCGTGAAGTCGGCCAGGTGAGCGAGCAGATTCCTGATGTGGTCTTCGGTGGCCCCGGGCGGCACTTCGTCGAGCAAGACCACGTCGGGGGAAAGGGCGGCGAGAATCCGCGAGAACGGTTCCGGGCGTTCCAGCATCCTGTTGCGAGACACGTTCCACACCACCACCCGCAGATCCGCCTCGGGAGCCCGGGCCAGTGGATCCGGCCGTGCTGCGGATGTTACCGGTTCGCCACCGGCCAGCGATTCCCGGAATTCATGCGTGAAACTGCGCGTCTCGTCCCGGACTGTGCCGGTGAGATCTCTGCCGACCAGCTTGCCGTGGAAACTGGCGGCCGTGAAGAGCCCGCGTCCGTCAGGCAAACGGCTCCCTCGCGCCAGGCGCAGCTCGATCACTCGAGACGAGTGACGCGGCTCGAACCACAGCCCGAGGTCGTACGGACTCAGCATGATCGAAGACGGAACAGCTCTGACGGCGATCCCCTCCAGCACCTGCGAGGGCTGCTCTGCATCCTGACGCGTGAAATCGATTGCCACGTCCACCCCGCTCAGGCCATGGAGAGCGACCCCGGTCCCGGGGTCGTCGTCTGCGTCCAGCAGCAGGGTTGGTCACCAGAACGCGGCGGATATCCACCGGCCCATCAGGAGCATCTGCAGGATCCGTGAGCTGGGTAACCTCGGCGGACCAGTCGTCCAGCCGGCCGTCGATGACCACGCGCGGAAACGAACCCGGCCAGGACGGCGGGATCTCGGGCGGCGTGGAGGCTTCGGAAGGCACGGGAAGCTCCGGTTGCGACCCTGTACAGCCGGCAGCCAACCATATGAGCGCCATCAGCGTCCGCCGCACGGGTGCGGCACACCGCTTCGGTTGCCGTTGACTGCAGAGTGCGTCTACTGAACGCATCACCCCACCCTGTACAGTTCTTCGCGCCCACCGTACAGCTCGGTCAGCTCTCGCCCCAAGCGCCGGTTCCGCGGCCTGGCAAGATCGGGGTCCTCGGCCACGATCTCCCTGGCCCGACGTCGCGCATCCTCGAGGAGCTGGCGGTCGCGATCCAGCTCCGCGAAGCGAAGCGCCGGCACGCCGTGCTGCTCGCGGCCGAACATGTCACCCTGCCCGCGCAGCCGGAGATCCTCTTCAGCCAGCACGAACCCATCCGTCGTGGAGGAGAACACCTGCAATCGCTCAGGAGGCGAATCGCCGCGATAGAAGGCCACGCAGTAGCTCTGGTCCGCGCCACGGCCAACCCTGCCACGCAGCTGGTGCAGCTGGGCCAGGCCGAACCGGTCGGCATCCTCTATCAGCATGACACTGGCGTTCGGCACGTCTATGCCTACCTCGATCACCGTCGTTGCCACCAGGAGGTGGATCTGGCCTGACAGAAAGCCGCGCATGATGGATTCCTTCTCGGAAGCCGCGAGGCGGCCGTGCAGGAGGCCCACCTGGAACTCCGGATACCGCCTGGCCAGCTCATCCCGCATGGCCGTGGCGCCCCGCGCCTCCAGGACTTCGGACTCGTCGATCAGCGGGTAGACTACGTATCCCTGTCGGCCCTCGGACAGCTGCTCTCGCAGGAACTCGAAGGCGGCTTCCCGCTTCGACTCGCCACGCACTCCCGTGATGATGGGCCGCCGCCCCGGAGGTAGCTCATCGATCACGGATATGTCCAGATCCCCGTACAGCGCCAGCGCCAGACTGCGCGGTATAGGCGTCGCCGACATCACGAGCGCGTCGACCCCGCCACCTCCCTCTCTCATCAACCGGCGCTGCTCCACGCCAAACCGGTGTTGCTCGTCGATTACCGCCAGTCCGAGAGACTGGAATTCCACCGCCTCCTGGATCAGCGCGTGCGTGCCGACGGCCAGGCGGCCGGATCCGGCCGCCAGGCTGGACAACACTTCCGCCCGCTTCTTCCCCACTATCGAGCCGGTCAGCAGCTGCGGCTCCATGGCAATCGGGTCCAGGAGCTCACAAAGCGAACGGTGATGCTGCTCCGCGAGAAGTTCGGTCGGCGCCATGAGCGCGGCCTGAAACCCTGCCTCCGCCGCCTTCAACATGGCCAGCGCCGCCACCACCGTCTTTCCGCTGCCGACATCGCCCTGGAGCAGGCGGTTCATGGGAGTGGACTTCTCCATGTCCTCGCGGATCTCCGCCCAGCACCGCTTCTGGGCGCCGGTCAGCTTGAACGGCAGTGCCTTCAGGAATGGTTCGGTCAGCTCCGGGGCCGCGCGGAAGGAGATCCCCTGGGTCTCGAGGCGCAGTTTGGCCCGCGCCCGCGCGTGGAGCAGCTGGAGATAGAACAGCTCTTCGAAGGCGAGCCGACGCCTGGCAGGCTCCACTTCGGCCATGACGCGAGGCTGGTGCAGGGAGGACAGTGCCGTTCGCAACGGCGGGAGCGCCAGTTCCCGAAGCCAGGCGGCCGGAAACGGATCCGCCTCGTCCAGTTCGGCGAGAAGGGCCTCCAGATTGGCGTCGACAATCGTGCGGATCTGCCGGTGCGTGAGGCCCTCGGTAGCCGGATACACCGGAAACACCCTGCCTCCGCCGGCTCCGTTTCCACCGTCGGCGGCCCCCTGATCAGTACTGTCGTCCGGGCGGGCAAGCATGGTGTGCTCGCGGGGTTGCAGCTGGCGGCCGTGATAGAAGCGAACAGGTCCGGAGACGAGGAGGAGATCGCCCTTGCGAATGGTCCGCTCCAGCCAGGGCCGGCCCGGCCAGGCGCACTCGATCATGCCGGTTTCGTCCCGGATGACTGCGTGGAACACGCGCAACCGGCTTCGCGTCTGCAGAACGCCTTTCGATACGACACGGCCGATGACGGTCGCGTCGTCGCCCGGTTTCAGGCCGGCAATGGGATCCACGGTGGTCGCATCCTCGTACCGATGCGGCACGTGGTACAGGAGCTCGCGACCGGTTCGAATCTCCAGACGCTCGAGCCGCTCGGCCCGCCGGGGACCGACGCCCTTCAAGTACTGGACGGAGCCGGTAAGCAGCGACCGACCTCGCTTCACGTGCTCGCTACCCCGCTTCGAGGATCTTCGTCACGTACACGTCCGCGTCGAACTGTTCCAGGGCTTCTTCGCTCTCTCCCGTGCCAAGGAAGCGGACCGGAATCGAGAGCTCCCGGGCGACTGCGACGGCCGTGCCGGCCCGGGCGGTGCTGTCGAACTTCGCCAGCACCAGACCCGTCAGATCCAGGGCGCTTCCAAACTGGTGCGCCTGGTTGAGGACGTTCTGGCCCGAAGTCGCGTCGACCACCAGGAGCCGCTCGTGCGGAGCCCCGTCGATCTTGCGGCCGATGACGCGGTCGATCTTCTTTAGCTCCTCCATCAGGCTGTGCTCCGTGTGCAGACGTCCAGCCGTATCGACCAGGACCCAGTCTATGGCCCGTCTTTCCGCGGCCTCGACGGCATCAAACGCCACCGCGGCCGGGTCGCCGCCCGGCTTGCCACCCACGTACTCGCAGCCGACGCGCTCGGCCCACACCTTGAGTTGCTCCTGGGCCCCCGCGCGGAATGTGTCCGTCGCCGCAAGCAGAACCGTGTCACCCGCCTGCGTCAGGCGCCACGCCAGCTTCGCGACGGTGGTGGTCTTGCCCGTCCCGTTGACCCCCAGGAACAGCACCACGGATTGTCCGGACGGGGCGCGCCGCAACTGGGCAGGTGGCACGGAGCCGTCGACCCCGGAGTCGAGCATCTCGCGGATGCGGTCACCCAGCAGGGTCCTGAGGTCGTCCTCGCTGGACACCTTGCCGCGCTCCGCCGCCCGTTCCAGCGTCTGGACCAGCTCCATGGAGGCGTCCACCCCAAAATCGGCCTCCAGCAACACGCGCTCGAGACTGTCGATCGTCTCGGCGTCTATGCCACCCTGGACGAGAGTGTTCACGTCCATGAAGGCCACATCCACAATACGTCTCCACAGCGACCGCTTGGGCCGCTGCGATTTCAGATCGAGCCTCGCGTCATCCACTGTTCATCTATTCGCTTGCCGGGTGTCCAGTGCGCATCACGCCTACCGGAGCCCGATTCTGTGTCTCCACAACCACTCGCCACACAAGAACACGATGGCCAGGCCAAACGGCCACACAGGCCGTCGCCTTCCATCGCTGTCCTGACGGTCCGCAGGGGCCGTCGCGGTCGCCAGCAGGGCGGACTCGCGGCGTGGCTCCAGCTCTCGCGGAGTGTCTTCGACATCGACGGGGCGCTCGAAGCGGAACGGTTCATCCGTGGACCGGCCCCGTGCCACGATAGCGTAGCGGCCAACGGGAAGCGACGGACCCCGAATGACCGGTTCGAGCCGTTCCTGCCCGTCGCCCCCGGCGGCCCAGGTATTTGACCATATCGAATCCCTCGCACTGTCCAGTACGACAATCTCCAGTTCGCGGACTCCGGCGCCCACCCGCCACTCCAGGTGCCCGTCCGCATCGCCGCTCCGGAGCAACTCCAGCGGCCGGGGCGCGTAGTCCTCCGCGAGCCAGCCGACGATGCCGCTGAACAATCCTTCATACACGCCTCGCGCCGTGCCGCCACGGAACGCCCACCTCCAGTAGCCCGTGCCCGTTGCGGCCGCCCACCGTCCGGCGGCGCTCCGTCCGGCGACAAACAGTGGCCTCTCTTCGCCCCGCCGGTTCCGGCGACCCGCGAGGGGCACCCAGTCCGACGACCCCTCTGCGCTACGCAACCACGACAGGGGAGGCAGATCGGCCAGATCGGCGTCCGCGATGAGTCCGAACGTGGGCCCGGGCGGCACCGGGGCCGCGGGGTACCATTCACCGGGAAGGATCGCGGTCAGGGCGACAGGCGTTCCGGGAAGCGGGCCTTCCTCGCGCGGCAGCAGCAGTCTTCGCGGATGCGTCTCGATCCAGCGCCGTAACCAGGCGGGCAGGTCGTCGACCTGGCCGTGCACGGCCAGAAGTCGGGCCGAGCGGATGGCGGTCTCGATGATCCCGGTTCCATTCAGCACCCGGGGCTGGGTGCCCAGTTCCAGCCAGCGGCCGTCGCTCACCCGCATGAAGCCGCGCGCACCACCCAGAGCCGCCCGGTTGAGCATGGGGAGCAGAAAGCGAGGCTCCCAGTCGGGGGACGTCGAGACCAGCACGGCCCCGGTCTCCTCTCCTCCCACTTCTATCCAGGAGCCGCGCCGGGACGCCAGCTCCAGTGGATCGGCGCCGGGGGACAGGGAAACCTCGTAGTAGTTCCACTCGTTTCTGGTCCCGGTGGCCGGAACCAGAAACGACAGCTCGGCGCGAGTCCTCCGCCCCGGCTCCGGCACGGCAACGCGTCGCTCTGCGATGCGCCGGTCGCCGGCATGCAGCATCAGCGCGACGGTGTCCGGAAGTTCGGCCGCCGGTCCCCCGGCAACCACGTCAACCGCGATGTGGGCGCTGTCTCCCGCTCTGACGCGAACCGGCGCCACGACCGTGGACAGTCCCACCCGGGCCGACGGTGTGCCGACGCGCAGCTCCAGGACCCCCAACCCGAGTCGCTCCGCCGTCTGGAGTGCTGCTTCGCGATCGTCGATCTCACCGTCGGTGATCAGCCAGACACTGTCCGCACCGGCCAGGCGGGCTGCCTCGAGCGCCGGCGCGAGCCGACTCATCCGGGCACCCGGCGCAGCCACGAATGCGGAATCAAGACTCGACGCAACCACCGCGTCACCGAACATGTAGACCCGATCCGGCTCGAGAGTGCGCAGCAGGATGCGGGCAGAATCCAGCCGAGTGAAGGTCGAGGATCGATCGGGATCCGCCGGGAGCTCCATGCTCCGTGAAACGTCCAGCACGGCTACGCGCGCCGGCTGACTGGCGGGCGGGGGCATCAGCGGCGGCAACATCAGACCGGCCAGGAGAAGAAACAGCGCCCCGGCACGAAGCAGCGCGGGTCCCCACCGACCCGGCACGCGTTCCTCCCGCCACGCGTACGCCCAGCCGGCCAGCAGTGCCGCCACGAGCGCGGCGCCAGCCAGCCAGATGCCCGGCATCATCGCGGAGATGCCCGGCTAGTCTTCGGTTCTTGGTCCGGCGCCACCGGCCCGATCGACGTTCGCCGCCACGGGGCCGGGGAGTGGAAGCTGCCTCAGGCGATCCATTACGAAGTCTCTCTGGGCTTCGAACAGCGGGCGCATCTCCTCCGAAACGGGCTCCGCCCGCGGCAGGTTCAGCCGTGCGGGATTCACCTGCTGCCCGTTGCGGAGAAACTCGTAGTGGAGGTGGTTGGCCGTCGCCAGGCCCGTCCTCCCTACTCGGCCGATCAGTTGTCCCTGGGCCAGGCGCACACCCGACTGAACACCGCTCGTGATCGAGCTGAGATGCGCGTAGCGCGTCCGGATGTTGTTGGCGTGACGAATCTCGACGATCAGACCGAATGACCCCCAACGCCCGGCTCGCGCAACCACGCCGTCGCCGGTTGCCCGAACCGGGGTGCCGCGTGGCGCGCCGTAGTCGATCCCCAGGTGAGGACGGCTCCGTCTGAGAATGGGGTGGAAGCGGCGGTAGCTGAACCCGCTCGTGACGCGCGCCAGGTCCACGGGGGCGAACAGGAACTGGCTGCGCAGGGCCTCCCCGTTTTCCTCGAAGAACTCCACCGGCACGTCCTCCGAGGGCTGGAAGCGCACGGACGTGAGCAGGGTTCCGGCGTTCAGGAATTCCGCAGCCAGTACTCGCGCGGAGCGCATCGAGCCGTCCGGCCTCACTTCGCGCGCGATTAAGGCTCGATAAGCGTCGTTCGGCTGGACATCACGCCGGAAATCGATCTGCCACTGGAAGATCTGCGACACCTGGAAGAGAATGGCCTGCCGCGCGACGGGACTTACGTTCTCTATCTCCCCTGACAGCTCAGCTTCCACAACGTTGGTCTTAATCAACCCTGCCAGGACAATGGTGTCGGTCACCACGGGGACGGAATCCAGGCGCGCGATCCAGCCGGGCGAGTCGCCGGGAAACATGTGCAGCGTGCGGTCGGGATCGAGCAAAAGGCTCACTCGATCGGGAGTGGCGGCCGGTTGGCCGACGAACTGGATCGGCATGCCCGGCCGCAGGCGGCGCGGACTTTCGTAGGGAGACATCGCCTCTACGAAGTCCAGCACCTCCTGAGGCGAGAAGCCGTGGGCGCCGAGAATGTCGCCCAGTATTTGACCACGACCGAGGCTGTCCACAGTCGTGACCGGCGGGGGAGGCGTAGGCACCAGCACGATGCGCACGGGGACGTCCTCATCCCCGCTTCCCCGGCTCAGAAGCCAGATCAGCGCACCGGCAGCCAGTACCATGAGAATGGAGAAGAGACCCGCCGGTCTCCTCGAGCTGCGGCGTTGGTCGCTTTCGCGCTCGCGGTCTGTCAACATCCTTCCGTCGTCGTGGCCATGCTCTCAGCACGCGTTCGGTCGATAGTTGCACGCATCCGGTCGATCTTTCGTGGCCGGTCGTACCCATCGAAAGCCCTTCCGTGCCCGGCTTCAGTCCATCTGGCGTCTGATGAAGGTCGGGATCTCCAGGTCTTCCAGCTCTTCGCCGGGGTTGCTCCACGGCACCCGCTCCTTTGCGGCAGCCGCTGAGTTCCCTTTCTCGACCTCGTCCACCAGGCGCGGGCCGGCATACCTGGAGCCGATGACTACCGGTTCGGACTTTGGCGGAGCTTCCGTCAGCTCCTCCTCCACCGGCTCACCAAAACCTGTGGCAATCACCGTAACCCGAATCGATCCTTCCAGGTTCGAATCGTGGACGGCCCCGAAGATCATCTCTCCCTCTTCGCCCGCCGCTTCCTGGACGATCGAGTTGATCGTGGCCACCTCGTCGATTGTCAGGTCTGGGCCACCGGAGATGTTCACCAGGACCCCGGAGGCGCCGTTGATCGATACGTTGTCCAGCAACGGAGAGCAAATAGCCTCCTGGGCCGCTTCTACCGCCCGGTTCTCACCCGTCGCCTGACCCGTTCCCATCAGCGCGGCGCCCCGGTTGGACATCACCGTACGGACGTCCGCGAAGTCCACGTTAACCTCGCCGGTCACGCTGATCAGGTCGGAAATGCCCTGTGTCGCGTGTAGCAGCACTTCGTCAGCCTTCTTCAACGCATCCCGGAACGTGGTGTCCTTGCCGACCACCGACAGCAGGCGCTCGTTCGGCACCACGATCATGGTATCGACGGCCAGCCGAAATTCCTTCAGGCCAATCTCCGCCTGCCGCATCCGCTTCTTGCCCTCGAAATGGAAGGGACGCGACACGATGCCGATGCACAGGGAGCCGTTCTCACGGGCCATCCGGCCAATCACGGGCGCTGCACCGGTACCGGTTCCTCCACCCATACCTGCCGTCACGAACACCAGGTCCGCACCCTCGATGGCGCGGCGGACTTCCTCTTCGTTCTCGGAAATGGCCTGTCGGCCAATCTCCGGTCGCGCTCCGGCGCCCAGACCCCGAGTGAGCTTCCGCCCGATCTGAACCTTGAGATGGGAGGCCGAGCGGTTCAGTGCCTGGACGTCCGTGTTCACGGCAATGAACTCGACCCCCTCCAATTGCTCGTCGATCATCCGGTTGACGGCATTGCCTCCCGCTCCCCCGACGCCGACCACTTTCATGCGCGCATTGCGCGCTGCTTTGTCATCAAACTCAAAGACCATTTGCCCCTCCGCTCCTTGCCTCTTCTCCACAGGTCTCGCTACGCCTCGCGAACTAGAAAAAGTCTCTCAACCACTCGCCGAATCGGGAGAGCACGCGCCACGCCGTGAGCGAGTGTCCGTTCTTCGACTTCATGCTTCCGTACAACGCCAACCCCACTCCTGCCGAAAACTCCGGTCGTCTCAGCGCGTCCGGAGTGCCGGTAAGACGCGCACCCGGTTCGCCGAGCCTTACCGGGAGATTGAACACGGATCTGGCCAGCTCCACGGTGCCGGGAAGTGAAGCTCCGCCACCTGTCAGCACGACGCCGGACCCGAGACGGTCCAGCAGTCCCGCTTCGTCCAGCTCCTCGTATGCCAGTCCCAGGATCTCGTCCAGTCGTTGCTCCACGATGTGCGCCAGCAGCTCTCGGGAGACCCTGCGTCCGGTGCCGAACGCCGGCCCAGACACTTCCACGTGCTCGCTTGCGCCGACCATGCTGCGGAGCGCAATGCCGTGCTCTCGTTTCAACCTGAGGGCCTCATCCTCCGGGACCCCGAGCCCCTTGGCGATGTCCTTGTTGACGCTCGACGCTCCCCACGGGAGCGATCTCAGGTAGTGGATTCGCCGACCCTCGAAAGCGATTACGTCCGTGTTGGCACCGCCGATCTCGATCAGCACGACGCCCGCTTCCCGTTCCTGATCGCCCAGCACGGCCAGACTGCTGGCCAGCGGTTCCACGACCAGCTCCGCGGGGCGGTAGCCTGCACGGTCCACCGCTTTGCGGAGGTCGGTGCACACGGCCGTACTGGCTGTCACGATGCAGACCTCGGACTCTAGCCGGGTGGCCGCCATGCCGAGCGGATCCTCTATACCACTGCGCCCATCCACCGTGTAGTCCTGGCACAGTGCGTGGATCAGCTCTGCGTCCCTTCCCAGCACGATGGCGCGTCCAACCTCCTCGACGCGCTGGACATCCTTGGGTCCGACCTCGGCTCCGCCAATCGCCACGACTCCACGGGAAGTGGACACACTCACGTGGGTCCCGGCCACCCCTACGTAGGCGCTCTCCACCTCTTTCCCCGCCATCAACTCCGCCTCCTGCACGGCGGAGCGGATGGAGGCCGTGGCCGCTTCGAGGTTTGTCACCGTGGCCCCCGACATGCCCTCAGACTCCACCAGTCCAACCCCATGAACCGTCAGCGGGGCCGTGGACCCGTTTGTCGCGGGACCGGACTCGGCGATCACCGCACAGGTCTTGGTCGACCCTACATCCACCCCAACCACGATCCTGCCGCCGCCGATCATGCGCCCTCCTGGAAGCGGAGGACGACCCGGTCCTGGAAGCGAGCGTCGGCCAGCTCGACCCGGCGATCGCCTGCCTCGTTGAGCGCCAACTCCACCCGGCGCAGCCCCTGGACCGGGTTGGCGGCAGACAGAACGATCCGTCCCGCGTGAGCGGTCGGAAGCATGAGGATCTCCAGCGCCCCCTGCTCGGTCCGCCAGATTTCGGAGATCTGCTCGACGAATGCGGCGTCATAGCCTCCCAGCCTACCCAGCAGCTCCGCGAGATCCCGGTGGGGCTGGCTGACCACGACATCGGCATGCACCTCCGCCTCGCCACGCACAATCGGGAGATCGACACTGGTTTCCCACGGATTGAGAGGGAGGATGCGGCCTTTTGCATTCACGGCTACCAGCGTGGGCGTTGCCATGAGAGCAACGGGCCGCTCCTCGACGACCCTGATCTCCACGCCGTGCATGCCGTTCCGACGGACCCTTGCCTCGATGATCATGGGATGGGCAGCCACCCGTGCTTCCCACTCGGCCGGATCATCCCACACGGAAGCATCGGGACTCACGCCGGCCAGCCGCACGACCTGATCCGGCGTCACGTATACCGTTCCGGAGACCTCTACCCGCTCGACCTTGAACGCCGGGAACGAGGAGAACAGGGCCGGCATCCAGACGGGTACAGTCCCGCCCAGCAGGGCACTGCCGCCGATCACGAACAGCCGCCTTCGAGTGCGCCGGGTCATGCGACGGCCCCCACCTGCTGCAGCTCTTCCCTGTCGAATCCCCAGAGGCAGATCTCCGGTTCGAGCCAGATTCCCAGTTCCTCGTGAGCCCTGCGTCTGGTCTCGATCATCAATCCCAGCACGTCATCCGCCGTGGCATCTCCGTGGTTCACTATGAAGTTGGCGTGCCGGTCAGAGATTTCGGCACCGCCCCTTGTCGCTCCTCGCATTCCGACCCGATCCACCACTTCCCATGCCGATCCGAACGGTGCAGCCGGGTTCTTCCATGTGGACCCGACGGAAGGCAGCTCGTACACCTGGTTCCGCACCTTCGCGTCTCGAAACACCCTGTGCGTTTCTTCTATCGCATCGGCGTCTCCCGGCGGTGCTTCGAAGGCGGCCCCGAGGAAGACCCAGCCAGCCGGCACGTCCACGGACCGGTAGCCGGCACCTACCTCGGAGGGCGTCAGACGCAACTCCTGTCTGTCGGAAGTCAGTACATCGGCCCAGATGACCCGGTGCCAGATCCATACGTCCCGACCGCCAGCGTTCATCCGCAGACCGCCACCCACCGTTCCGGGCACCGCCTCCAGGAAGCTGAACCCCTCCCGGGCACTGCGGCGAGCCGTACCCACCAGCGAGGGGAGCCGGGCTGCCGCACCGGCCTCGATCCTGTCCGTTTGGGTCTTCACGTAGTCGAGCTCGCCACCGAGGATCAGGATGGCCAGGCGGACCCCTCGGTCGGCTACCAGCACGTTGGCCCCGGCTCCGAGGACCCTGTATGGATCATCGCCGAGGTCCCTTAGGGTGTCGCGCACGGATTCCCGCGAGGCCGGCCGGGCCAACCGTGGCGCCGGTCCTCCAATCCCGTAGAGCCGCACGTTACGCTCCCACTTCACGGTCCATCACATCGGCGGCGGAACGGGCGGCGAGGTCGGTCACATCGCCCGCTCCCATGAACACTATGACGGTCGGCCGCCCCCCTTTTGCCTGTCGGACTACATCCAACGCCTCCGCACGAGTGGCGAGGCGAGTCTGCCCGTTGGCCAGACCAGAGATCAGCTCCGAAGTCACGCCCGGAATGGGTGCCTCGCGCGCTGGATATATCGGGAGCAAGAGCGTTTCGTCGGGTTCGCTCAGCGCGGCGGCAAACTCCCGGGCAAAGGCCTCCGTGCGCGTGTACAGGTGAGGCTGGAACACGACAATCACCCGCCGGTCGGGATAACGGGACCTGATGGCCCGAATCGATGCCCTGACCTCCGTGGGGTGATGCGCGTAGTCGTCCACCACTCCTATCCCATCGTCATCCACCAGCAGCTGCAAACGCCGGCCGGCACCCGCGAAGTCGACCAGACTGTCCGCCAGCGCACGCGGCTCGGCACCGACCTGCAGGGCCACCAGCAGGGCTGCGGCCGCGTTCTGCGCGTTGTGCTCTCCAGGTGCTCCAAGCCGGAACTCCAACTCGCCGTCCGGCGTGGGCAGCCGGCAGCGCTGGATAGCCGATGAGTCGGACAGGATCTCGACTCTGTAGCGTGCATCTGCGGAAAGACCGTACGAGAGTCGGCTTCCCACGGACTGCCCCAGCTCACGGGCTCCCTGGTCGTCCGCGCAGTAGATCAGTCCTTCCCTACCGGTCGCCCGGGTCACGAACCGGCTGTACGCCGCTCGCATGGCCTCGTAGCTGCCGTAGCAATCCAGGTGCTCCGGCTCCATGGAGCTGACCACCGCGAGCGTCGGATCGAGATCCAGAAACGAACGGTCGTATTCATCCGCCTCGACAATCGCCAGCGACGCAGGCGTCCAGGCCTGCCCGTTCGCAGGCCAGTCCGGCCATGGCTGTGATGGTCGTCTTGCCGTGCGTCCCGGCGATCCCGACCAGACGGCGCCCGTTCAGAAGAGCTCCCAGGGCGCGGGCTCGCTTCATGACCGGCGTACCGGCTTCCCGGGCCGCGACGAGCTCCGGCGCGTCCGTGGGCACGGCCGAACTGCAGATCAGCAGATCGACGCCCGTTACGTGCGACGGGTCGTGAGACGGGTGCAGCTCGATACCCGCTGCACTCAGTTCCGTCAGGACCGAGATGTCCCCGCGATCACACCCGCTCACCTGATACCCCTCGTCCGCAAGCAACACGGCCAGTCCGCGCATGCCGGCGCCGCCGATTCCAACCAGATGGACTCGGCTACCGGCGCCCGGCAGCTCGGACCGCTCCGGCAGCGGTAGACTTTCCTCCCCGGCAAGGGCGGCGGGAACAGCCACATCAATCACTGTCCACCCCTCCGCCCCGGCGGCCCCAGGCCCGCCCTCACCGGGTTCCATTCCCTTGACTCGACAACAAATCCAGTAGCTCCTTCGCGATCCTGTCTGCCGCATCGCGAGCGCCGCGCGCGCGCATCGCTCCCGCCATCCGCAGCCTGGCCGGCTCGTCCGTCAACAGTCGAGTGGCCAGGGACAGCAGATCGCCGGGCTGCAGGTCTGCTTCCTCCCGCATGGCCGCAGCGCCCGCCTCGACCATCGCCGTGGCGTTCGCCGTCTGGTGTCCTCCTGCCGCTGCCGGGAACGGAACGAAGATCGCCGGGACCCCGGCCGCTGCCAGCTCCGAGACGAACATCGCGCCGGCGCGGCAAATGGCCAGGCAGACCCCGGAAAGCTGCGCTCCGAGCCCCTCGATAAAAGGCACCACACGGATCCGATCGGCCCACGGGAGCTGCTTGACTCGATCTGAGACCTCCGTGAGGTGGGCCGGCCCCGTCACCCAGACAATCGAAAGGTCCACCGGCCACGCAGATCTGGAGAAGATCGACGGAGCGACGGCCGAAGACGGGTCGCCCGGCCCCTCCCGCGCGGAGGGACCCGGCGCCGCAGCGGCCGCCGGTCCGCCATCTGTCGCATGACTGGCTCTCTCCAGATCCTCGAGCAATCCGTGATTGAGGCCCCGGGCGCCCTGGCTCCCACCGGCTATCAGAAGCACCCGTCCCGTCGGCCAATCGAAGGCTCCGGGCAGCGGACCGGATGCCGTCTCCGCAGGTCTCGCCACCGGGTTGCCGTACGCGAACACCTGCGTACGCTGGCCCCGCTTCAGTCCTCGCTCGGCCTCCGGGTAACCCAGGTGTATCTGGTCGACGCGGGGTGCGAGCATCCGGGTGACCAGACCCGGCCGGGCGTTCTGTTCCTGGATTGCGGTCCGACGTCCGGTCAGATGACCCAGAAGGACGGCCGGGCCCGACACGTAGCCACCCGTTCCCACCACCAGACCGGGATCGAAGCGGCGGAAGGCCCCGACCAGCCCACCGGTTACCTGCGGGGCCGTCGCCAACAGGCGCCAGTTGCGCCACGGCCGGGATCGGTACAGCGGCTGCAGCGGCAGGAGCTGGAAGGGGTGCCCCGTCCCCGGAAGCACTCTGGCCTCGACTCCACGCTCCGCACCCAGGAACATCACCTGTAGACCAGGCTGCGCCCGCAACATGGCGTCGGCGATGTTCAACGCCGGGTACAGGTGGCCACCCGTACCTCCCCCGGACAGGATCACCTTCAGCGCCGCCACGACTCAACATCTCCTTCGCGCTGCGATGTTCAGGAGGACTCCGGTGCAGCCCAGGGCCAGCACCAGACCCGTCCCACCGGCACTGATGAACGGCAGGTTCACACCAGTCGTCGGCAGCAGCCCCAGCGTGACCCCCATATGTGCGAACGCGCCAACGGCCACCACGGCCGCAAGGCCCACAGCCAGCAGTCTCCCAAACAGGTCCGGAGCCGCCGACGCGATCCGTAGCGCCAGGATGGTCCATGTCAGGTACAGTGCGAGCACTGCGACAGAGCCGATCAGACCCCACTCCTCGGCGATGATTGGATAGATGAAGTCGTTCTGAGGCTCCGGGAGATAGAACAGCTTCTGACGGCTCTCCCCGAATCCCAAACCGAATACGCCTCCCGACCCCACTGCGATGAGTGACTGCTGCAACTGGTAGCCCACGTCGGAGGCGCGGAGGCTCGGATTGAGGAACGCGAGCACCCGGTTCATTCGGTAGCCCGTGTTCACGATCTGATCCCAGACGAGCGGTGTGGCCAGGATGCCCAGGAACGCGAAGTGACCGATGCGGCCGCCGGCCGCGAACAGGATGACGAACGCCAGCATGGCGGTGATCATCGCGGCGGAGAAATGCGGCTCCGCCAGGATCAGCAGCACGATGGCTCCGTCGACCATGAGAAACGGGGTGAGGCCGAAGCGCAGACTGTGGAGCCGATCCTGCTTCTTGACGGCCAGCGATGCCGTCCAGACGATGACGGCCAGTTTGGCCAGCTCCGAAGGCTGAAACGTGATGCCCAGATCTATCCAGCGACGCGCACCGTTGACGGTGGGAGCGATGGAACGCGTCCAGGGAACGAGCAGGAGCACGAGGAGGACCGCGCTGATCGCGATCAGCGGCCAGGCCAGCTTCCGGTAGATCCGGTAGTCGATGAGGCTGGCCACGACAAGCACTATGAGCCCCACGCCGGCGCGAGCCGCCTGCTGCAACAGGTAGTGGCTGTCTGGGAGACCCTCGGACTGTGCGATGAACGAGCTCGCGCTGTATACCGACAGCAGCCCGAACAGGAGGAGCACCAGCGTGACGCCCAGCAGGCCCCGGCGCACCCACGAGGGCGAGCCGCCCCGGGTCTGTACATCGACCATGCCCCAGGTCCACGCGAGCCCCGTCACGAGCTTCCGTTCCCCTCGAACAGCTTCCGCACCGCCTCGGTGAACGCGTCACCGCGGGCCGCGTAGTTGGAGTACATGTCGAAGCTTGAACATGCCGGGGACAGCAACACGACGTCGCCCGGTTCAGCCACCTGGCGCGCGATCCCGACAACGTCATCCATGCTACTGGCAACCGTCAGGGGGACCTGTCCAGTCAGGTCCCCGACGATGCGTGGAGCCGCCTCTCCGAACGCGATAACGGTGCGGGCGTGCTCCCGCAACACGGGCAGGAGCGCCTGGTACGACTCGCCTTTGTGGCGGCCGCCCAGCAGGACTACCACCGGCCGCTGGAAGGCCTCTACCGCTACTCGGGTAGCCGAGATGTTGGTTCCTTTGGAGTCGTTGACCCACAGCACTCCGTCGTACTCGCCTACCGGCTGCAGCCGGTGGGGGAGCGGCTCGAAGCTGCGTAGACCGCGGCGGAGATCCTCCGTCGCGCAACCCGCCAGCGAGGCGGCCAACCCGGCGACCATGGCGTTCATCGCATTGTGGCGTCCGACCAGCTGCAGGTCAGACTGCGGAAGCCAGGATTCGATCTGGCCGTTCCACGATGCGGTGAGACACTTCTCGTCATCGAGGTAGGCACCGTTCGGGACGGGGCCGTCGCAGGAGACGTGGAGTACGGAGCCCGCAACGCCATCCGCCATAGCACGAACGCCCGCGTCATCCGAGTTGACTATCCACCGGCTCTGATCGGAAGCGTTCGCGAAGAGCCTGCGCTTGTCCTCGTAATAGCTCTCCAGGGTCGCGTACCGGTCCAGGTGATCCGGCGCGAGGTTGAGCAGGACTCCGATGTCCGGGTCGAACGTCTCGAGGTCAGCCAGCTGGAAGGAGCTGAGCTCCACGGCCAGCCAGTCTGGCTGGTCATCCAGCAAGGCGATCTCCGATAGAGGCGTGCCGATGTTGCCGGCGGCCAACGCGTCCAACCCACCTTCCCTGAGCAGGTGGCCGCACAACTCCGTCGTCGTGGTCTTCCCGTTTGTGCCGGTGATGGCTATCACCCGCGACTCGAGGTTACGAAAGGCCACTTCCACCTCGGCCACGGTGCGTACTCCGGCTTCGCGAATCGCCATGCGCACTTCGGTGGCCGGATCAATCCCGGGACTGACGACGACCAGACGGCTGGTCAGGACCCGAGACACGTTGTGGCCCCCTGTCTCGGCCTCGATTCCCTCGGCGCGCAGCGCGCGAGCTGCGTCGCGCTGGTTGTCGCCGTCGAACGCATCGCTTGCGTATACCACGGCGCCGCGGGCTGCCAACAGGCGGGCCGCGGCCGTCCCGGACTTTCCAAGACCTAGAATGGCCACGGCATCGCCCGGCTCGAACAGCATGGGCCGTTCGCCGTTTCGCCTGCTCATCGGACCTTGAGGGTCGCGAGACCGACCAGGCTGAACAGGATCGCGATGATGTAGAAGCGGATCACGACTCGCGTCTCCGGCCAGCCAAGCTTCTCGAAGTGGTGGTGCAGCGGGGCCATGCGGAACACTCTCTGGCCCGTGCCGGTGCGCCAGCGCGTGAACTTGAACCAACTGGTCTGCATCAGAACGGAGACGGCTTCGAGCACGAAAACGCCGCCAACCAGAAGCAGCAGGAACTCGGACTTCAGGAGCACGGCCACGGATCCCAGGGCCCCTCCCAGGGCTAGCGAACCGGTGTCGCCCATGAACACCTCGGCGGGAGGCGCGTTGAACCACAGGAACCCGATCGCAGCGCCCGCGACGGCCGCGCAGAAGATGGTCAGCTCGCCAGCTCCCGGGAGGTAGAAAACGCCGAGGTAGCTTGACGTATCGACTCTGCCGATCACGTAGGCGAACAAGCCGAAGGTGACGGCCGCCACGCCGCTCAGTCCGGCTGCCAGGCCATCCAGGCCGTCGGTGAGGTTCACGGCATTGGCGCTGCCCGCGATCACGATGGCCACGAACAGTGGGAACAGGGGAGCCCAGATCCAGATCGCAAGGTCCTTGAAGAACGGCAGCATGGTCTCGTTGGGTGCGTAGACCGACTGTGGCACGAAGTAGAGGAAGAGACCCAGCGCCAGACCCAGCACAAACTGCCAGACCAGCTTGTGTCTGGCGATCAGACCCCTGGATTCGTGCCGGATGACCTTCAGGTAGTCATCCATGAAGCCGATTGCGCCCATCCAGGCGGTGACCGCAGCCGCGATCCACACGTACCCCCGGTCGAAACGAGCCCAGAGGAGCGTCGGAATCAGGATCGCGGCCAGTATGATCAGACCACCGGTCGTAGGCGTCCCGGCCTTCTTGAGATGGGACTGCGGCCCGTCCGTGCGGACGACCTGTCCCCAACCACGCGCCTCGAGCCAGCGAATGACGGGCGGTCCGACCAGAAACGCGGTCAGCAGTGCCGTGACCATGGCGGCCGCGGCGCGAACGGAAATGTAGCCGAACACGTTGAACAGGATATGCTGGTCGGCAAGCGGAAACAGAAGGTGGTAGAGCATCAGCTCTCTCCCCTCTCTTCCCGCCCGACCGGCCGGTTCTCGTCATCCCCGTCCTGGGCCCCACCAAAGCGTTCGCGCAGTCGCTCGACGATCCGTTCCAGCCGGACGCCGCGTGATCCCTTGACCAGAACCACTTCATCGCCCGTCAGCTCTGACGCCAACCGGTCCCAGATGGCGTCCGCATCGGCCGCATGGACAATGCGTGTGCCGTTCCGTGAGTCGACGGCCTGAATGGCCGGCTCGAACTCTCCCGTCGCCGCAACCAGAGAGAAGCCGGCGTTCGCGAGTCTGCGGGCGATGTCGCGATGGGCGGATTCCGACGCATCCCCGAGCTCGAGCATGCTCCCGACCACCGCGGCCAGGCGCCGTCCCCGGAACGCGGTGGTGCAGTATGCAATCGCGGCTTCAAACGACTCGGGGTTCGCGTTGTAGCAGTCGGCCAGCACAGTGAGCTCTCCGACTTTGTGCACTGCGCTCCGCATCCCGACGGGCCGGAAGCGCGCCAGCCCCGTGGCCAGACTCAGCGGCTCGCTACCGAGGGCATCTCCCAGGGCCACGGCCAGCAGCGCATCGCGCAGGTGATGCTCGCCACCGACCGGGACTTCGTAGTGGATGTTGTCGCGTAGGAACCAGCACCGCTCGGCCTCGATGCCCACTCGTTCCGGTCGAAAGGCGGCGTTCTTCCCCAGGCCGGCCACGATCGCCCCCGGCCGCATCGCGACGGCTCGCGCCGCGAGGATGGGCGGCTTCTCACCGACCACCACGAAGCCATCGCGCCGGGCTCCGGCCACCAGCGTCAGCTTCTCTTCCAGGACCGTCTCCTGGTTTCCGAATGCTTCCAGGTGCGCCGGACCGACGGTTGTCACGATGGCATCGTCCGGATCACAGATCTCCGTCAGCCGGGCAATCTCCCCGGGTTCGCTCGCGCCCAGCTCGAGGACCCATACGTCCGCGCCTGGCGGAGCGGAGAGAATCGACAGCGGAAGACCCACCTGGCTGTTAAGGTTGCCCTCGCTCCGGTACACGCTGGCCGAGTCGGACAGGGCACACGCCACCATCTCTTTGACGGTCGTCTTGCCTGAGGTTCCCGTGATCCCGACGACCCGGACCTCCTGTTGGTGGCGGTAGTGTGAGGCCAGTGAGCCGAGTGCCTGCAGCGGATCGGCCACGGCGAACAACTCGATGTCCACGGGCGCCAGTTCCCGGCCGTGCGGGACGATGGCCCCGGCTGCACCCCGTGCGCACGCATCTTCGAGAAACTCCGCTCCGTCCACCCGCTCCCCGGCGAGTGCCACGAACAGATGGCCGGGCTGGACCGCCCGGCTGTCCGCGGACACGCCGGTGTACGACCGATTCTCCGCCGCACCGGGGTCGGAGAGATCGAGCGCGCGCCGCACATCATCCGAGCGGAAGATCACCGGCTCAGTCATGGCTTGCCGTCAGCTCGGCAACAATCGCCGCCTCGTCGAACGGGATGCGCTCCCTGCCGATGACCTGGTAGGTCTCGTGTCCCTTGCCGAGGAGCACGACCACGTCCCCCCGACCTCCCAGCTCCAGAGCCCGCGCGATGGCGGCACGGCGGTCCAGGACAATCTCCCAGCGGTCCGGGTCCCGATCGGCCACGATCTCCTCCGCGATGGCGGCGGGGTCCTCGGAGCGCGGGTTGTCCGTAGTCACGATGGTCAGGTCCGCGTACCGCGTGGCGATCTCGCCCATCAAGGGCCGCTTGCCGCGGTCACGATCGCCGCCGCAGCCGAAGACCACGAACAGCTTGCCGCTCGTGTCCTCGCGCAGAGAACCCAGCACGCGCTCGTACGAATCGGGCGTGTGAGCGTAGTCGCGGAGCACCAGCACGGGCTCGGTCTGCAGTACCTCCATGCGGCCCGTGACGCTGGGGGCCGCTGACAGCAACTCTGCCACCCGGGTGGGAACCAGGCCGGCTTCCAGTGCGATGGCGGCCGCGGCCAGTGCGTTCTGCACGTTGAAGCGGCCGGGGAGCGGAAGGTGCACCCGGGCGGTTCCCGAGCCCGTCACCAGCAGCCAGTCGCTCCCGTCGGGCCCGAAGCGCGGTTCCTCGGCTCTGACATCCGCGTCCGCGGAAAACCCATAGCTGACCCGACGAATCGACCCGGTGTCGAGAGACTCCCAGGCCGGTTCGTCCGCATTCACCACACACAGGCCCTCCGGCTCCAGAAGCTCGACGATGCGTAACTTTGCTTCCAGGTAGTGGGCCAGGTCCGGGTGATACTCCAGGTGCTCGCGGCTGAAGCTGGTGAACGCGACGGCGTCGAAGCGGAGACCGTCCACTCGACGCTGATCCAGGGCATGCGAGGACACCTCCATGGCAACCGTTTCCACGCCATCCGCGCTGAGTGCGGCAAGCGTCTCCATCAGCTCCAGCGGACCGGGAGTGGTCAGCTGGCCGGGGTGGACCCGGCCGGCGGGATCGACCGAGCCCAGCGTGCCGATGGCGGCGGTCGACTCCAGGTCAGCCAGCAGATAGCGGGCAAGCCAGGCCGTGGTGGTCTTGCCGTTCGTACCCGTGATCCCGATGAGTCGCATGCCGAGGCCGGGATCGCCGGTGAACAGGGAGGCCAGGTGGGTAGCGGCCGCGTGGGTATCCGTGACGACAAGCTGCGGAATCGGGACGTCGTGAACGACGCGCTCTACAACCGCTGCTGCGGCACCGGAGCTGGCGGCCTGGGCCACGTACTCGTGCCCGTCGACGACCGTTCCGGGGATTGCGCAGAAGAGATCGCCCGAACCGACGGTTCGCGAATCCAGGGCAAGTCCCGCGAACCCGGCCGGCGGATCGGACTGCCAGCGCGGACTCATTCCGCGGCACAGCAGTCTCTTCTCAACGGCTTCACTGGAAAGAAACGTTTTTGGCAACTGAAGCTGCTGGCGGCCTTGCCGCCCCATCGCGTTATGGCGTCCGCTAAGCCCCCCGCCGCTGGCGGGATCTCTTGAACGCCCGTTGGTAGTGTTGGCAGGCACAACCGTGCCCTGGCTGGATCGGGGCCATCCACACGTCCACACAACCTCCCTACGGCCGTGCCTGCCAGTTGTACTTTCCTCTATCGATCCGTTGCTACCGGAATCGTTCGGTTCGATCCTCCCGGACGCGAGTTCTGTCATGGGCCGGGCGACGTGTCGCCGGCCAACCTTCCCCCTCCGGGGTCGCCCGCTCGGTCGCGTGGCTTCGTGTCGGCACCCGACGGAAGGGGGCGAGACACGGACCCCTACCGCAGCACCACCGTGGCGCCGGGCGTCACGGTCCGGCCGGGGGCCGGTTCCTGGTGTTTGACTCTTCCGGTGGCCGTCACGGTCACCTTCAGACCGAGCTCGTGCAGCCGCTTGGCCGCCGCGCGGATAGGCAGTCCGGCCAGATCCGGCATGAGCATCGCTTCCTCTACATTGGACCGTTCGTCATCCGTCGGGTCGGGCCGTGTGCCCACGGCGAAGATGAACGGTCCGCGATCCGGCGTGGACGTTGTGGTCGTTCCCCAGCGGCGCCTCGCCACCGGGCGTACCATGGTCTCGCGATCCAGCACCACCCCCCGCGTAGCCAGCGCCGCCTGGAGAGTCTCCTGGATGATCGGCGCTGCGACGGAGCCTCCGTAGTAAGCGCCCTGGGGGTCTTCCAGCTTCGTGAGGATCACCATCCTGGGGTCGTCCGCCGGCGCGAAGCCGACGAACGAGGCCGCGTAGCGGCGCTCGTAGCGTCCGTCGGAGATCAGCCGTGCGGTCCCCGTCTTGCCGGCTACCGGCAAGCTTGTGAGAGCCGCCCGGGTGCCGGTTCCATCGCTAACGACCGAGGCCAGAACTCCGCACACCTGCTCGGCCACACGCTCGTCTATCACCCGGCGAATCGTCTCGGGCTTCTGTTTGTACACCGTCCGGCCGTCGGCGTCCCTGACCTCGCGCACGAGGTACGGCCGCATCAACGTCCCGCCGTTGGCCAGTGCGGCGTAGGCTGCTGCCAACTGCAGGGAGGTGACGGAGATCTCGTAGCCCATCGCGAGCGACGCCTGGCTCAGAGCCGACCAGTTGGACGGCCGTCGCAGAAGCCCGCCGGCCTCGGCCGGGTGTTCGATCCCTGTCTGGACGCCAAACCCGAAGTCTCTCAGGTAGCGGTATTGCTCGCCCGGCTGCAGCCGCCTGGCCAGCTTTACGGCGCCGACGTTGCTCGAATAGCTGACTACCTCGGCCACGGACAGACGCTCGTAGGCGTGGACATCTTCTATCAGCCGTCGGCCGTCCCGGTAGCTCCCGTTCTCCACGTCGATCGTGTCGGACAGACTGACGATGTTTTCGGCCAGCAACGCGGACAGCAGGAATGGCTTCAGAGTGGACCCGGGCTCGTACGGATCGGTGAACGCCGGGACGGACTGATTGCCCGAGCCGCGACGGCTCGCAACGGCCAAAATCTCTCCGGTTCGCGGATCCAGGATGAGGATGTCACCGCCGGAAGCGCCCGTCTCGACCAGCCCCCGGTCCAGCGCATGCTCGGCGATGGCCTGTAGCTCGGCGTCAATAGTCAGGTATACGTCGCGTCCGGCCCGCGGGGCCAGCACCTCGCCATCAGGCAGCCAGTACGCATGCCCCAGGGCGTCCTTGCGATACAGAGCTGAGCCAGGGGTGCCGGTCAGCAGTGTATCGAGCTCGGCCTCGAGACCAGAGACGCCACTGCCCTGCTGGTCGATGGTGCCGAGCAGCGCACGGGCCAGCGGCCCTTGCGGATACGCTCGCTTGAACAGCGTATCGACGTGCAGTCCCTGGCGTACCAGGCTCTGCAGACGTTCGAGGTCGGCGCTGGTGATCTTGCGCCGGATGGGCTCCCAGCCGGAGCTGGCCATCCGCAGCTTCGCTTCTTCCTGCCGGGACAGCCCGAGCGCTCGTCCTACTGCCTCGACAGTGCTCGCCTGGTTCTTCAGCTCCGCCGGAGCCAGGTAGGCGCGGTAGTCGCGAGACCCGCGGGCCAGTTGCGCACCCGATCGGTCGTAGATGCTGCCCCGAGGGGCCGGAACCTGGGCTCGCTCGGCGTTCTGCTGCTGTGACCGCGCTCGCCACTCCTCCGAATCGAGGACTTGAAGCTGGACCAGACGGGCCGTGTAGCCCAAAGCGAGCAACAGGAACGACAGGACGAGGAGGCGCAGCCTGTTGTGGTGCGCCCTGGCCCTGGCCTGCTTGCGGTTGGATCGCTTGCTTTTACTCATCCCCACCCACGTAGCTGCCATCTACCTTCGCTACGTCCACCTCACGCAAGAAAGTGATCTCGTGGTCCCGCGCCGGCCTGAGGCCTAACTCCCCCGCCGCGATGCGGATCCGCGCTCTCGATCCGAGCGAATCTGCCCGGAGCGCTTCTGCCGCCAGCCGATCCCGTACTACCTGCTCCTCAAGCGACAGGCGGCCCAGGTCATCGGAAATCGCTCTGGCCTCGACACCTCTCCGCACCGCCGAGATCATCGCGATGGCCAGAGCCAGCAGCGACACGGCCGGAAGCGCCCAGCGGCGGATGCTCTTCCAGCGGATTCGCATCGCCCGCGCGGAAGATCCCTGCGCCTGTCGCTTCCCCTTGCCCCTCACTCGCTCTCCCACACCCTGAGCCTGGCACTTCTGGCGCGCGGGTTCCGCGCTACTTCCTCCGTCGTCGGACGAACGGGCTTCCGTGTCAGAACCCGCCCCAGCGGCCGCCCCCGGCATCGACACTCCGGGACCTCCGGCGGACACACACAGCTCCGGCCCCACTCGCGGAAGGCGTTCTTCACGATCCGGTCTTCCAGCGAGTGGTACGAGATCGCGACCAGTCGGCCTCCGGATCTGAGTAGTCGCCGAATCCCGTCCAACCCATCCTCGAGCGCGGCCAGTTCCTGGTTCACGGCGATCCGTACCGCCTGGAATATCCGCGCTTTGTCCTTCTCCCGGGTCCGCGGACCGAGCACGGCTTCGATGGAAGCCACCAGCTGGTCCGCGACCTCGTACGGTCTCTCGCTGCGTCGCCGTACGACCTCTCGCGCGAGCGCCCTCCACCGGCGCTCTTCCCCGTATTCTCTAAACAGCCGCCCGAGCTCTTTCTCGGACTCCGTGTTCAGTAAGTCGGCCGCGGGCCCTCGACCGCCGGTTGTCCCGCCCATCCGCATAACTAACGGTGTGCCCGAACGGAAAGAGAACCCGCGAACCTGTTTATCTATCTGGTGGGAGGAGACGCCAAGATCCAACAGCGCTCCCGACAGATCACCCCACCCAGAGTCACCCAGTAAGTCCCACGCATCCCGAAAGTTCTCCTCGATCAGCCAGACTCGATCCCCATATTCCTCGAGTCGTTCCGCTGCCGCCGCGATCGCCTCCGGGTCCTGGTCGATTCCAACCAGTCGGGCGGATGGACACGCAGAGAGAATCTGCGCTGCGTGTCCACCACCCCCCACGGTCCCATCCAGAAAGCGCCCACCCCGTTCCGGGCGGAGATACTCCAGCACTTCGGTCGCCATGACCGGTTCGTGCCTAAAGGCGCTTTCGACCACCCCGGCCCGGAATCCCTTCCACCGCCAGCGCCTTGCGGCAACCGGCACCGTGATCGATCAGGAGAAAATCGTCCGAACGTGTGTGTCGAACACCTCGTCCGAGACGCTCGTGCTCGCATCGAACCGGCCGGGCTCCCAGATCTCGATCTTGTTGATCGCGCCCACTATGAGCGCCTCGGATCCGAGCCCGACACCGTGCCTGAGGCGATCCGGTATCAGGATTCGCCCCTGCTTGTCGAGGCTGACCTCGTTCGCGTTTGCCGTCACCGAGAGCAGCATCGGCCGGTATTCCGGGTTCCGCCGCACCAGGTCCCGGAGCTCAGCCTGTACGTCGATCCAGGACTCTTCCGGGTACAGCGACAGAGCATCCGTCTGCGCGCAAACCAGGATGAACGGTTCGGTTTCGTGGCCGCGGCGAAACGACGCCGGGAGGCTGATTCGCCCCTTGGCGTCGATTTGGTGCAGATATCTGCCCAGAAACCCGGCCACGGCCCGCCCTTAGCATGGTTGGGGGGTGTCCCCCATTTTCTCCCACTTTACCCCACCGCACCCCATTCTAGAAGCCCTCACCCCACCCGTCAACCCCAGCCTCCTCCACCGCTCGGACGCGCGGGCCGCGCCATCGAAAAAGCCCGGCAGGACTCTCGGTCCTGCCGGGCTTCGGCGAGCTATTGGGGCCGCTTCTTGCGGCCGGTCTGGGCGGCGCGTACTTACCGGGCGCCGCCGGAGATCAGTTGCATGCGGCTCTGATGATCTGCTCCTGCCGGTAGATCTGTACGTCCACCGCCTCCCGAATCTGTCCCTGGCTCTGTGCCTGGTAGTTCCCGGCCTGGCCCAGGTGCGGAAGTACCTGCTGGAAGGCGCGCAGCGCGCGCTGTGCCGGTCCACAGGCCTCGTTCTGTTCGTTGGCGGCGTCGATGGCCGACGCCTGCTGATAGAAGCCGTACGCCATGAAGAAGTGGATCTGCTGAGCCGTCTGCGGGCTCTGCGCGAATTCACCGGCCACTTCGAACAGGGCTATGGCCTGGTTGTACTGACCCTTCTGGAAGTGCTCCTGGTAACCGGTCGCAAACAAGCTGTTCGCGATCTGGTCCGGATCGGAGCCGGCGTCCACGGCGGCGCGGAAATCCGAGATCGCCCCGTCGCTGTCGCCCGCTTTCAGCCGCAGGTTCCCCCGCTTCCAGTAGGCGTTGGGGAGCTCGGGATCCAGGGCCATCGCGAGCTCCATCTCGCTGACGCCCTGCGAGTAGTCCTCCATCCGCGAGAACACGTCGGCTCGCACCGAGTGGATGCCCGCCAGGATCTGCTCCTTGGTCTGAGACGGAGCCGCCTCCTCGCCTCCCGCTGTCTCTTCGCCGCCGCCGACGTCAGCAGCCGCTTCGATGAGCTGCAGCCCGCGCTCGGAGTACTGGAGCGCCTTGTCCAGGTCGCCGAGCTCCATGTTTGCGGCAATCAAATTCTGAACCATCGCCGGATTGATGCTATCGCCGCGTAGCGTCAGCACCCTGTCGTACGCCTCTACCGCCAGACGCACCGATTCCGGATCCGACACGGCCTGTTCCGGCGCCGCTTCCTCTCCCACGCCATCGGTCCGGGCCGTCCCCTTGGCGAGCGCGACGTTGCCGAGATACTCCCACAGGGCGGCATTGGAATCATCTCGCTCGACGCCTTCCTGCAGAATCGCGATCGCCTCGGCAAACGCCTCCGTAGTCGCCAGCTTGAACGCGATGTTCAAACGGACGTCGGCGTCGTCGGGATTGAAGTTCAGGTACTCGCGATACAGTTCGAACGAC
>JBDHIQ010000106.1:0-13896 GCA_039587395.1 Gemmatimonadota bacterium | reverse complement strand
GGCCTCGATCTCGAGTTGACCGAGATCCGTATCGATTCCGTCAGTTTCGCTAACCCGGTTCGCGCTCTGACCAACTCCAGAGTGGTAGTCTGGTTTGACAGCACCCGCCATGTGATGGACGACAGCCTGTACGTGATCACGGCCAGTCACGTTCGGGCCGACAGCCGGGACTCGACTCGCTCGTCGAGATCGGCAACATTGCGCTGACTCCCACGCTGGAGGCGAGCCTGTTCTTCGCGCGGCTGTCTCAACGAGCCGATCGGCTCAACCTGAGCGCCGGGCCGCTGAAGGTGGAAGGGCTGGACTTTTCCGGTTACGTAAGCGAGGAATCGCTCCACGTGCGGCTGATCGATGTGGATTCGCTGGACCTCCACGTGTACAGCGATATCAAACTGGATTGGGGCCCGCGTGCCCGACCGTGCCGCTATCACATGGGCTTCGCGGAGATCGGCTTCCCTCTGCGGATCGACTCGATCCAGGTCAACGACGCCCTCATCCGCTACTCGGAGCTGGCTAAGGGTTCGCAGCGTCCGGGAGACCTGACGCTGGAAGGGGTGGACGGGGTGGTCCGGAACCTGACCAACGACCCGGAGCGGATGACGAGCGAGACGCCGGTCGTGGCCGACCTGACCGCGAAGCTGTTCGGGCAAGGGGATCTGACCGCGCGGGTGGAGTATCCGCTCCTTTCGCCCAGCCTGAATTTCCGGATCCAGGCCGCCCTGGGGCCCATGAGCCTGCCGGTCGTGAATCAATTTGCCAGCAACGTCACCGGCGTGGAGGTGACGAAAGGCCGGCTGGATCGTCTTCGGGTCAACACGGACGTGCGCAGCGGCCGGGCAACCGGACTGGTACGAATGGAGTACCGGGACCTCGACTTCAGATTGTTGGACAGAAACACGGGCAAGGAGATGGCCTGGCACGC
Organism: Gemmatimonadota bacterium; assembly: GCA_039587395.1. Taxonomy (GTDB): domain Bacteria; phylum Gemmatimonadota; class Gemmatimonadetes; order Palauibacterales; family Palauibacteraceae; genus JBDHIQ01. The sequence goes on along the minus strand of JBDHIQ010000106.1, from coordinate 12,974 downwards.
GGTGGGGGGCTTTCTGGGGAACCTCGTGTTGCGCAACAACAACCCGGGTAAGCCCGGCGGTACTCCACGAGATGGCAGGATCGACTACACCTGTGGGGAGAACGACATCGCGTTCTTCGAGTTGTTTATACACGCCCTGACCAATGGGCTGAAGCGTATTGTAATCTAACGCAGCCACCGCGTACACGGCGGTCCCGCGGCGGCAAAACTTTTTGGAGCGACCCGGGGTATACCCCACTCACGAATATGCTAGGGTGCCGCTTCGTTCGCGCTCAGCGCGGTGCAGCGGCCCAGATAAGCGGATATGTGGATGATAGCAGAGATTGTCCGAAACGGGAGAAAGCTGCTTACGGCAGCGTTTCTTCTCCTTGTGGTCAGCGTTGCTCCGGCCAGTTCGGGGTGCAGCGATTTGACCGGCGGCGGCACGGTGGGTGATTGCAGCAAGGTGGGCGGACAGTGCAACCTGAAAAGCGATTGCTGCACCGGCTTGCTCTGCGTGGGTGGCACCTGCATGAACAACCCGGAGTAGCCAACCGGCGGACCACCCGGCTGTCGGGCAAAGCGAAAGGAGAAGCGAATGATCGTTGACGTTGTTCGTGGTATTCGAAATGGGAGAAGGCTGCTTACGGTCGCGTGTCTCCTGCTTATCGTGAGCGTAGCCCCGGCTAGCTCAGGGTGCAGTGACTCCCTCGGAGGGTTCACTCAGCCTGCGTGCAGTAAGGTGGGCGGACAGTGCAACCTGAAAAGCGACTGCTGCACCGGCCTGCTCTGCGTGGGCGGGACCTGCATGAACAACCCGGAGTAACCCGGCTACGCGGGACCTCCAGAGTCCCGACTGCAGGCTGAACAAGATCGGGGGAGCGGCGATGGGAGCCGCTCCCCCGATTTGTTTTCTCCGGGCAGGTCGACCAGACGTACCCGACCGGACCTGCACGGCCAACTCGCATGTCTCCCTCTCCTCTTCACCGTGCTATCCCACGGCCGACGGTCGCCCCGACCGCCGCCGCCCATGAGACGCCAGGAAGGCTCTCCTCTCCCAACGTCCTGTAGTAAAACAAGATACCGAAGGTGTCGAACGGTTGGAAGGCCGTTGCGTGGCCATGTGTTGAGTCCGCTCCATCCCGGGTTCATATTGGCGGCTTCCCCGGGGCCTGATTTCGGGCCGCGGCATGCGCTCGCCAAGCCTCTGGAAGGAGGACTCCTGCCAAACGGTCGGTACGTGCCCGGCGCGCGGCGTGGTCTGAGGACCGCGAAACCGCCCGTTACGGACGCCGAGGTCAGCCTGGCCCGCGACCTGGGGCTGTTCGACGCGACGATGATTGGTGTCGGGGCGATGATCGGCGCCGGGATCTTCGTGCTCACCGGGATCGCCGCCGGCCAGGCGGGGCCCGCCTCGATCCTGGCGTTTGCCTTGAACGGCGCCGTGACGCTGCTGACCGCCTTTGCGTACGCCGAGCTCGCCTCGGCCATCCCGAGGGCCGGTGGTGGCTACTCGTTTGTTCGGCTCGCCTTCCCGGGCGCCGTCGGGTTTACGGCGGGCTGGATGCTGTGGTTTGCCTACACAGTGGCCTGCAGTCTCTACGTCCTGGGATTTGCCGGGTACTTCTGGGAGTTCTTCCTCAAGTACGTGCCAGGAGTGGCTTCCGGTGCGTTCGGGCTGCTGGGGCACAACGGGGCGATACTGATCGTCACCCTGCTCATCGGTGTCTTCTTCATACGGCTCAACGTCCGCGGCGCCGAGGTGGCCGGTCGCGCCGAGAACGCGCTGACCGTGTCGAAGCTGCTGGTGCTCGGGGTGTTCATTCTGTTCGGTCTGCGACAGGTGTTCGCGGAGCCCGACGCGGCCGCGGAGCAGTTCGTCCCGTTCTTCCCGTTCGGGGCCGGCGGCGTGCTGGTAGCGATGGGTCTCACGTTCATCGCGTTCGAGGGCTACGACCTGATCGCCACTGTCGCGGAAGAGATCAAGGAGCCGGAGAAGAACATCCCGAAAGCCACGTTCATCGCGCTCGCAATGACCGTGACCATGTATCTCCTGATCCTCTTCGTCTCCCTGGGTGCCGTGTCGGGGGACCAGCCGTCCTGGCAATTCCTGGGCGAGTACGGGGAGACGGCCATCGTCAGGGCAGCCGAGGACTTCATGCCCGCTATCGGCGTCGCTGTGATCGTCTTCGGCGGGCTGCTGTCTACGGCTTCGGCGCTCAACGCCACGGTGATGGCAGCCTCGAGGGTGGCATTCTCCATGGGACGCGACCGGTTGTTGCCGAAGGAGATGTCGGCCATCGATCCGGCCCGCCGGACGCCGCGCATCGCAATCCTGGTCACCGGTGCCATCCTGATCCTGATGGCGTTGACGATGCCGATCGAGGCTGTCGGATCGGCAGCCAGCTTGATCTTTCTCCTGACGTTTGCGCTGGTGAACCTCTCCGTCATCGCCCTGCGGAGGAAGATGCCCGAGCTGGAACGCAGGTATAAGGTCCCATTCTATCCTGTCGTTCCCGTCCTCGGCGTGGTGCTGAACGTGTTCCTGGCCATTTACCAGTTCAACTTCCAGCCGCTTGCCTGGTACGTCACGGCCGGATGGATCGTGCTGGGACTCTTTCTCTACTACGGCTACTTCGAGAAGCAGGCCACGACCATGTTCCCGCAGGTGCTGGTGCCCAGCGCCCCGGAGCCGGACACCGGGACCGGATATACCGTCCTGGTCCCGCTCTCGAACCCTGACAACGTGGGCAACCTGCTCGATTTTGCGGCGCCGATCGCCGCGGCCCGGGGCGGCCGCGTTGTCGCGCTGGCCGTCCTGGAGATGCCACGGCAGGTGCCGATTCACGAGGGACTGCGCTTCACGCATCACAAGGAGCCCCTCCTGAGGCTGGCCCGGGAGCACGCCCGCAAGAACAGCTTCCACCTGCATACCGATCTCATCGTCGCGCATCAGGTGCACCCCGGCATTCTGGAGGCGGCAACCCGCCACCGGGCCGACCTCCTGGTGATGGGCTGGAAAGGGTATACCAACACCCGGGATAGGATCTTCGGCGAGGTGGCCGATCAGGTGATTCGTCACGCGCCGTGCGACCTCATGCTTCTGAAGATTGCTCCCGAGCACAGATTCGAGCGCGTCCTGTTCCCGACCTCCGGTGGACCCAACGCACGCCTGGCCACGGAGTTTCTGGGCCAGCTGGCAACTGCGCACGGGATGAGCGTCACAGCCAGCTACGTGATCCCGCCCGGCAGTACGCTGGGGGAGAAGATCCAGGGCCTGGAGTGGATCGACCGCACCCTGGAAGGCTTCCCTACGGATGTCCAGGTGGAGAAGGAGCTGATCGAAGCGCAGTCCGTGGCCGGCGGGATTGCGCTGGAAAGCCGCGGTTACGACCTGGTCGTCCTCGGAGCGGCCAAGGAGCCTCTCCTCCAGACCGCCCTGTTCGGCGAGATACCGACCAAGGTAGCCCGGTTCTCGCCCACCTCCGTGCTGGTGGTGAAGCGCTACGAGGGCAAGGTTCGCTCGTTCCTCAAGAAGGCGATGGGGTAGACAGTCAGCCGACCCCGATGTATCGGTAGCAACGGACCTGCTGCAGCGCTACTGTTTTCGTCTACCCCTACCGCGAGGACACAATGCGCAGGACCACTCCAGGATTTCTCTCCCCACACAACGGCGCCGGCTGGTGGCGGATCGCTCGCCGGACGACCCTGGCCCATGCGCTCGCGCTGGGAACTCTGTGCGGCATTTCCGCGGCCGGGATGGCGCAGGAGAACTGGGAGTTCGAGGTGCCCGAGCTGGAGGGGCTCCGTTGGTTCAAGGGGAACACTCACACCCATACGACAGAGAGCGACGGGGACTCTCCCCCGGAGACCGTGGCCCGCTGGTACAAGGAGCACGGCTACGCCTTCCTTGTACTCTCCGATCACAACGTGTTCACGGATCCGCAGGCCCTGGCCCACCTGGTGGATTCCACGTTCCTGCTCATCCCCGGTGAGGAGCTGACCTCCGGGTATCAGGGGAAAGCCGTCCACGTGAACGGACTCAACATCCCGGGAGTGGTCATGCCACGCGTCGCGGAGGGCCTGGCCGAGACCATTCAGGCCAATGTGGACGCCGTGCGAGAGGTTGACGGAGTCCCGCACATCAATCACCCCAATTTCGGCTGGTCGTTCGGGGCGGACGAGCTGGCCCGGGTGGAAGGGGACAGGCTGCTCGAGATCTTCAACGGTCATCCCTCGGTCCACAGCGAGGGCGGGGGCGGCCACCCGAGTGTGGAGGAGATCTGGGACGTCCTGTTGACCGGCGGGAAGCGCATCTACGGGATTGCGGTGGACGATGCACACCACTTCCTGGGCGAGTTCAGTCCCCAGCGGGGAGCTCATGGAGAGCCTGGAGCGCGGGCTGTTCTACGCCAGCACCGGCATAGTCGTGGAGCGGCTGAACATCGAACGGGACCGGCTGGAAGTCACGATCCAGCCGCGCGGCGATTTTCGCTATACAACGGAGTTCATCGGCCCGGGAGGGACCATTCTGAAGCGAGCGCACGGCAACCGCGTGAGCTTCACCCTGGGCGAGACGGCCGGCGGACCGCTCAGCTATCTGCTCGAATCCGCGGCGGGGCGGGGTCTGGCGGAAGGGCCTCTGCCGTATGTGCGTGCCCGGATCCGGGATTCCGGAGGCGCGCGCGCCTGGATCCAGCCGGTGTTCCTGCACGCCGGGGAGCAATAGGTGCGGACCATGAGAGCTCTGCTCAGGTCGTTTGTCCTGTCCGTCGCGTTTGTCCTGCCTGCGGCGGCAGGATCTGACGTCTCGGCTCAGGTGGTCCAGGGTCAGGTGACGGTAGAGAATTCACCCAACGAGCCCATCGAGGGAGCCTTTGTCGTGCTCGTGGACGGAGCCGGCGGCAGCGCCGCCGCCGCCTTCACGACCGAGACCGGTCACTTCCTGCTCAACGCCAGAGAGGAAGGGACCTACCGGATCCGCGTCGACAGAATCGGCTTCGAAAGCTGGACTTCAGAAGAGTTCAACCTGACTGGGGGAGAGCCACGGTCGGTCCAGTACGGGCTCCCCATCCGGCCGGTCCAGCTGGCCGAGCTGGACATCTCGGTCCAGCGCCAGTGCTGGGACGGTCTGGAGGACGCCGAAGAGCTGCTGGTTGTGTGGGAGGAGGCACGAAAGGCGCTGGCGACCACGTCGTTCGTCCAGGAAGGCGAGTCGCTGCGCTTCAACTCGCTGGTATACGACCGCCGCTTCACGGAGTGGGATCTCGGGGCTCAGCTGGTGGAGACCACGGAGCTGGACGGGTATACGCGAACGCCGTTCTACAGTCTCCCGGCAGCCGAGCTGTCGGAGGGCGGGTACATTCGCGAAGAAGACGCCGCTATCTACTACTATGCCCCGGATGCCGACGTACTCCTGTCGGACCCGTTTCTCTCGGACCACTGCTTCGGTCTGAGACGCGCAGAACGGGACGGCCTCATCGAGATTGGCCTGACCTTCGATCCGCCGGAAGACAGGGAGCTATCCGACATCTCGGGCGTGATCTGGCTCAACGAGGCGACGGCCGAACTGGATCGCCTGGAATTCAGATACGAGAACATCCCGTACCAGGGTGTCGACGACAGGCGGATCGGAGGGACTATAGAGTTCATCCGCATCCCCAACGGTCCGTTCGTGGTGCGCGACTGGCACCTCAAGATGCCCGTCATCGCGCACGACCCTGCCCAAGAGGGGCGTTTCCTGGTCACCGACTTCACGGAGTTTGGCGGGCAGATCCGAGCGGTCCTGGAAGCTTCCGGAGAACCGGTGAAGTGGAGATCCGGTGCGGCCATCGCCGGTTTTGTCTTCGACAGCATCTCCGACACTCCCCTGGACGGCGCAACCCTGATACTCGACCCACGGCGCGGAGACAACGTCATGGCCCACACGGGGCCGGACGGAAGCTTCCTGTTTCATGGCCTCGAGCCGGGTGAGTACCGGGTGAAGCTCGGTCACCCTCGGGCCCACGCACTGCGCTGGAGTCCACGCGACATCAGCGTCACGCTGGCGGAGGGGGAAGAACGGTCGATCGAATTCGCGCTCCCGTCGGCCCAGGCCATCGTGACACGGTTATGCGGCAAGCCCAATCCAGGAGAGGGCGCGCTTGTTGGCCACGTCAGGGAAGGACAGGCTCGCTATCCGCTGGCACGGACGCGCGTGGAGTTCGAGTGGGACCTGCCGCCGGAGCCCGCGCCAGTAGTGGCAGCCGACACCGCGGCGGAAGTCGCGGCCGATTCCACGGTCGCGGTTCCGGAGGTGCGAACCCGGTCCAGGTCCACCGTGGCGGATCAGGATGGTCGGTTCCGGCTGTGTGACGTGCCGACGGGCATCGAGATTCGCATAAAGGCGGAGAGACGAAGCCACACCCCGACCCGTATGACGGTGACTCTGGACAGGCCGATCGAGATCCTCGAGGTCAACCTGGAGTTCAGCCCCGGCTCATAGCTCCAGGAGCAGGGCAGCCCCCGCGCGCCCGGTCTAGGCGCCCTGCTGTCTGGCTTCCTCCTCACGCGTGGTCGCGACCGTGATAGTCTCCAGGCCGTGCGCGTTTGGGCCCATCTCCTCACGCCGCAGCCGCCACGCAAAGAAGAACCCGAGGAATCCCAGGATCGAGAAGATCCACAGCATGAGCGAGTAGCCGCCCGGATTGTCCGCGCCGGCACCCGAGTAATCGTTGGCCCAACCGATCAGCATGTTGAACCCGAACAGCCCGATGTTCTGGATCATCGTCATGAACCCGTACGCCGTGCCGAGCCTGTTCTCGTCGACCAGGTATGCCACGGCGGGCCACATCACGGCGGGAACGAGCGAGAACGCGATCCCCATCATGGCCATCGGGATGTACAGGTTCATCCCGTCCACGGCCATCAGGCGATAGACCGGCACAAGCAGCAGCGAGCCCCACATCATGAACAGGGCGCGCTTGCCTATCCTGTCCACCATGTAGCCGAACAGAGGCGTGAACACCATGGCGAACAGGGTGATCATGCTGGAGAGCCAGCCACCGAACTCACGAGTCGCCCCATGCGCTTCGATGAAGAACTTCACCGCGAACGTCTGGAACGGGAAGATCGCCGAGTAGAATGTGACGCAGAGCAGCACCACGTAGACGTAGGACTTCGGGAACCGGAAGAGATCGCTGAACACCACCTTCTCGGTTTCGTCCGCCTCCCCCAGGTCGTAGTCGCGCTCCGCCCGATTCTCCATCACCCAGTAGATGACGCCGCCGACCACGCACAGAGTGCCGAACACGACCGCAATCAGGAGCGGCAGTTGCCAGTTCTCGTACGCGGACCGCGCCCAGGACGGCGAGTTGAGTGCCAGGAAGGATCCGAGCCTGGCAATCGTGAGGTTCACGCCGAACGCAAAGGACAGCTCCTTGCCCTTGAACCACTTGGCTATGGCAGTGGTGACCGAGACTATGAGCGATTCTGCGCCGAGCCCGAAGATCAAGCGGCCCGTGGCCATCACGACCAGGGAGCCCGTGGCCACCGTGACGACCGCCCCCACGAAGCACAGCACGCCGAACAGCAGCGTGGCCTTCTTCACCCCGATCCGGTCGATGATGATGCCACCCACCAGCACCATGATGATGTTCGGGAAGCTGTAGATGGCGTTCAGCAGGCCGATGTTGCTGTCGGAGAAGCCCAGCTGCTCCTTCAGGAGATCGGCGATGGGGCTTACCGCGTCGTAGACGTAGTAGTTGCCGAACATGGCCAGGCTGATGACGACCAGCACGGCCCAGCGATACATCCCGGGCGGTGGAGGCTTGGGCGACGAATCCGATGCTCTGTACTCCATTGGCGCACACCTCGGGTTGGCGTTGGCTCGCAAGATCGGGCGCGACTGCGGGGAGATCAACCGTCCCTTGTTCGGTCGGGTCCCGACCAGCATCCTTTCAGTAAGCGAGGTCGCGAGGTGACCCGTTGCCGTCCAGCATCCCGAGGAGGAACCATGAGAACGAACACGTCGACTGTCGTGGTGCTTCTGAGTCTGACGAGCGTTGCCTTCATAGTTGCAGCCTGCGCCTCCTCCGGCGGTGGCGGCAGCGAGGCCGGCGGTGGCGGCGAGGCCGGCGCTGTCGGTGAGCTGGGGCCGTCCACAGTCGTGCAACAGGCGGGCGGCCGGGTCCTGATGTGCCCTGATCTGGGCTTCAGTCGCCTGTTCATGTGCATGCCGAACTGGGATCTGGAGCGCTGTGGGTATGACTTCTTGGGCAGCATTCGAGCGGAGCGCACGGGTGTCGGGCAGGACACGAAAGAGGTCGCCGAGCAGTTCCACCGGGAGGCCATGCGTCTGAAAGCGGACGCCGTCTTCAACGTTCAGCAGGAGACTCGGCCAGGGAGCTGGGTCTGGCGACTGTCAGGCACGGCGGTGCGTCTGAAGGATCCGAGTTGCCGGGCGGGAGGCTAGCCCGACGCGGCCGAGCCAGCGAGGACCTACGGGAGTCAGCATCATGAATCGGAAGCGAACCGTCGTTCTTTTCGCCCTCCTCGGCGCGGCCCTCAGCGCCGCCTGCCTTGTCCTGCCGGCGTCAGCCCAGCAGCCCGGCGAGATCAGCTTTCACGACGAGTCCGTGCTCCCGGCCGGCAAGGTGGGCGAGCGGATCACCAGCCTCATCGAGGCCTTCAACTCCAACGACCCGGCCCGCGTGGTGCAGTTCCTGACTGAGGAATGCACCGCGGGATTCAGGGACTTCGCTCCCATGAGGGAGCACCTGGAGGTCTTTTCGTCCGTCAGGCGACAGTGGGGCGAGGTCACGTTCCACGGAATCCGGACGTACGTCCCGCCGCGCGAGTCAGAGACCGTGGTGATCCTCAAGGACTCCAACGTGGGTGCCTGGCGCGCGTTCACTCTGCGGTTCGACGAGAGCCAGGACTGGAAGGTGTCGGGTCTGGGTCTCAATGCCGCGAGAACGCCGTCGAACGTCAGCGAGCCGGCGCTGACACAGGCGACCATGCTGGAAAAAGTGACGGCGCTGCTGGACCGGACTTGCGAGCGGGACGTGTTCTCCGGGACCGCGCTGGTGGCCCGGGGCGAGGAGATTCTGTTCACCCGGGCGTGCGGCGAAGCCAGCAAGCGCTTCCACGTGCCTAATGACATCGACACCAAGTTCAACCTGGGCTCCATGAACAAGATGTTCACCTCGGTGGCGGTCATGCAGCTGGTGGAGCAGGGAATTGTCTCCCTGGAAGATCCGATTTCCAGGTACATCGACGAGTCGTGGCTGCCCGCCGAGGTGACGGAGAGGATCACGATACACCATCTGCTTACGCACACGTCGGGGCTCGGCAGCTACTTCAACCAGACGTATTGGGAGAGCTCCAGAGACCTGTTCCGCGACCTGGACGACTACAAGCCGCTCATTCGTGATGATCGGCCTGCTTTCGAGCCAGGCACGAACTGGCAGTACAGCAACACCGGCATGTTCCTGCTCGGCGTCGTGATCGAGAGCGCCACAGGAGTGGACTACTTCACCTACATACAGGAGCACATCTACGAACCGGCCGGCATGGGCAGTTCAGACAGCTACGACATGGACTATCCGGTCGAGAATCTCGCTATCGGCTACGACCCGGCCCCGGGCTCCGAGTGGGGCTACGAGAACAACCTGTACAAGCACGTGATCAAAGGTGGTCCTGCAGGCGGCGGCTTTTCCACGGTGGGCGACCTGCACCGCTTTGCTCTAGCCCTGCTGTCGGGGGAGCTGGTGTCTAAGGAATCACTCCAGCTCCTGTGGACGGATCACTCCGGCTCCAACTACGGGTACGGGTTCGGCATTCAGGACGGGCAGAACGGCAAGGTAGTGGGACACAGCGGAGGGTTCTCCGGGATCAACTCCAACCTGGACATCATGCTGGACCGCGGCTACATCGTGGCCGTGATGTCCAACTACGGAGGTGGAGCCAGTCCTATCGCGGACCGGATCGCCAGCCTGATCGGACGTGTGCCGCAGACGGATTGAGCGGGTATATTCCGAAGCGTTGATTGAACTAGAGAAAGCGCGCGTTTGACCTCCGCCGACCCGTGATTCGGAACGGTGGATAGACACGGAGACACTTGACTTTGGCTCTTGCCCCTCGCTCCCCTGTGGTGCGCAGGTTAGAGGCACCACGAAACGCCTCCCCGGTTTCCGCCCTGCGTCGGACCGCCTGGCCAGCTGCTGTCATTTGCACAGCGGTGGCGGTGGCTTCGGCCTGTGGAAACCTGCTCGGCCCCGAAGGGTTCCGCTGCGCCCAGAGTGATGGCATAGAGATCTGCACCGAGGGGGAGGAGTACCGTCCCGGCTCCACGCTGGTGTTTGATCTCACCAACCTACGGTCCGAGTCCGTGTGGGTAGACCTGTGCTCGATTGCCAAGGAGGTCGCCGACAGGAGCGACCAGTACTGGGTAGAGATCGTGTATAGTCCGAATCGGCGCTGCGGGTTCAATCCCGGTCCCGAAGTCCTGGCCCAGAACAGGCCGGAGGTAGAGCCGGGCGGAACGCTGACCCACTCGATCGTAGTGCACAGCGTGGTTCAGGCCGTGTATCGTCTTGACGTCTGGCTGCTGGACGAAGCCGGCAACTTCCTTTCCGACGACCCGTTCCAGTCCGGGAAGTTCGCCATGTTCCCGTCGGCCGGGCAGTAGAGCCGCCGGCTTCCCCCGCACGTCGCCGCGACCTGCGCTCACCACACCACCCGGACGATCCCGCGACGATAATCACACGACGCCGTTCGACCAGATTGAAGGCAGCAGCAGGAGACGGATCCTGCGGCACGCGACGAGGAGGCCTTCATGCTGGATGGAACGAAATCCTGGGAACCCTCGGAACCCGAGAGCGCAGCGGCGTGGATCGACATCGAATCCTTACGACAGGCCCTGGCGGACCGCTACGCCCTGCAGTGCGAACTCGGTCACGGCGGGATGGCGTTCGTATTCGGAGCTTTCGATGTCGTACACCACCGTCGGGTAGCCGTGAAAGTGATCCGACCCGAGGTATCATCGCTGGTGGGCACGCGCCGCTTCCTGCGCGAGATAGAGATCGCGGCCGGTCTGTGCCATCCCCACCTGATCCCGGTGTTTGACTCGGGACAGGCTGGGGATTTTCTCTACTACGTCATGCCATTCGTGGAGGGCGAATCACTGCGGCATCGTCTGGACAGGGAGAAGCGGATCTCCATCTCCGAGGCGGTGTCGCTGGCGCGCGAAGCGGCGGACGGGCTCGAGCACGCTCACGAACACAGCGTTGTTCACAGGGACGTGAAGCCCGAGAACCTGCTCATGTCGCACGGGCACGTGGTCGTGGCTGATCTTGGCCTGGCGTGCGCGGTCCACTCCTCTGACGCAGCACGCAGAGAGAAGCTGACCGAGACCGGCTTCAGTGTGGGCTCGCCGGTCTACATGAGCCCCGAGCAGGCGTCGGGCGACATCCAGGTCGATGCGCGGAGCGATATCTACTCGCTGGGCTGTGTTCTTTACGAGATGCTTGCGGGAGCACCGCCCTTCCAGGGCGAGACCGCGCTGTCCGTGATCATGCACCGGCTGGCCGGACCGCCGAAGCCGCTGCACGATCTGAACGAGAAAGTGCCCTCGAGCCTGGAGCAGGCGATCCAGCGAGCGCTGGAGGTGGACCCGGAGGACCGGTTCGATTCCATCGCGGGCTTCGCTGATGCCCTGGGAGGGGCGCCGCTGGCCCTGTGGGCGTGACCGGGCGGCCGGTCTCTGCCGCTGCCAGGATCAGGGCCCCGTCGCTGTCCGCTCGAATCGAAACACCTGCTGGCCCGCCGCGAAGGCATCCCCGTTCCCTAAGGGCCGCTCTCCGCTGATCTGCACGTACACGGCTTCCGTCGGGTCGCTAACCCTCACGGTGATAGGTCCTCCACATCCTCGTCGGCTCCGACCGTGATCTCCGCGTGCCGGTCACCCATCAGCGGATCGTCCGGGAATCTTACCGCGCCATCCGTCCGTCCGATCCCGGTCTGCCCTGGCGGCAGTTCGTAGGACTCCACCTCCACGCCCCCGTCGATGCGCACGAGCGTGGCACCCGGCATCGCTGGCGCCGGCCTGAGCTGGAGGATCTGGCTCCCGACCATGATGCAGTCGCCGAGGGCCAGACGGGTCACGTTGTGGATACGGACGAACGTCCCGTTCAGGGAGTCCAGATCGCTCAGGAGGTACTCCTCGCCCTGCCTCCGTACCTCCGCGTGCGAAGAAGACAGGAAAGGGTCATCGTGGACGACCAGATCGCCGCGCTCCCGCCCGATCCGAAATACCTCCCCGACGGAGTAGCGCTCTTCGGCACCTTCTACGGATCGGAACAGCATCGCGTCCGCAACCCTCGCCACCGCGCGGTATGGTTTGGTGTCCGCGAACCTGCCGCTTCCGGTTTTGCGCAACCGGCTTACGAGTTCCAGAACATCTGCGGGAGGCTCGATTCCCAGCTCCGCCTTCAGGAAGTCCGCATGCTCCCGGGCTCTCTGCACGGCATGGGCGGGCTCGCCAGCCGCGACCAGCGCCTCCACGAGTTGAATCGCGATCCGCGAGTTGAGCGGATCATGCGCGGCCAGTCTCTCCCACCACTCCACCGCCTTCGGGAACTCGCCCGCCTCGCTGTCTCGCTCAGCCAGCGTCTCGAGCGCTTTCGCGAACTCCCGGGCAAGTCGTTGCCGCTCCCCGTCCATCCACTGCTCGAACTCGCGCGCCCCGTTCAAATAGAAACCGTCCAGGAAAGGTCCGGCGTACGCTTCTGCGGCGGCGGGCAGATCATCCGCGGCCAGCGCTCGCTCCAACGCTTCCAGATCCGTCTGCACGCACTCGGAGTTGAGGCGGAGGGAGTCGGCCGGAGAGAGCAGGGAATCCTCACCGAGGGCCTTGCGCAGCAGGTAGACGGCGTCGGCCAGGATGTGCCGGGCCTGGCTCTCGGTGCTGTCCGGCCACAGGTAGCCGATCAGTTTGTCCCGGCTACAGCCCCTGT
>JBDHIQ010000295.1:0-3563 GCA_039587395.1 Gemmatimonadota bacterium | reverse complement strand
CCGCTCCAGGGTGCATCCAGATCGGATGGCACACACCGGATTCCGAGGACAACGGCTCCGTCCAGTCGAGCCCTCGAGGCGATCTCCTCTGCCAGACGCGTCTTGCCGATCCCGGGTTCGCCCTCCAACGCCACGACGGCCGGCTTCTTCTCCCGGCGAGACGATTCCCACGCAGCCATTGCCTCGGCAAGGGCCTGCTCGCGGCCTACCAGCGGGGCGCGACGCGCCTCCTTCTCGGCTCCCGCCAGAATCTGGCTGCGGCTCGGCTCCCAGCAGCTCACGGAGTCGCCCGGCAAACTCATCGTACTGGCCCAGGGCCGCCGCCCGTTCACCGGCCAGGGCCGTCGCCCGGATGGCTGCCCGATGAGCGGCATCCGACAGGGGATCCAGCGCGACAGCCCTGCCAGCCACGCGGGCTGCTCCGGCAATGTCGCCCTGTGTCGCGCAGAGCTCCGCGTGCGCCGACAGAGCCAGCACGCTCTGCTGCAGCCAGTACCTTCGCTCGACCGCGATCCAGTCTTCGAACCCCGAAGAGTCCGGAACGCCGAATCCCTCGAGAAACGGTCCGCGCACCAGCCGGGAGGCCTCCTCCCACGCCTCCCGCGCGGTCGCCGCCTCGAACCGCGACGTGTCCAATTGTACGGAGCCTGCGGCCAGCGCCACCTGCTGTCCATCTGACTGCACCAGGTCTTCCCCGAGGACGCGCCGGAGGATCCTGAGGGCCTCGTTCAGGGAGTGGCGGGCGGACGATTCGGGCTTCTCTCCCCACAGAAGGCCGCACAGGTGCTCTCGTGAGCGCGGGCCGGGTGACCGCGCCAGGTAGACCAGGAGCGCCAGGTTCTTCTTCCAGAGCAACTCGGGCGGAGCGGACTGTCCGTCGACGGCCACGGTCACCGGACCCAGTACGTTACACTCAACCATCTGGCATGTCGTCTGCGTTCGCCTGATCCAGTTCCAGGACTTCAGCGCACACCGGCCGTGTCGGGTCCAGGTCTTCGGCGCGGCGCTGCGCATCGGCCATCAGCTCCAGGGCCAGCGCGGCCAAGCGCGAAGCGACGGGGCCTCCACCCGACCAGATCTCGTAGGCCTGACGGGCGAACGTGCACGCTTCCTCATTCCGCCCGGTCGCAAGGTACGCGCTGGCCCTCAGATACCTGCCATGAGTGCCAAGGGACCAGTCTATCTCACCCGCCTGCAGGCGCTCCCGTGGCACTCCGACCAGGTCCGAAGCCTCGTACCACAGCCAGGAGGCCGCCGCGCTATCGGGCTCGCCGCCCAACCGGAACCACTCTCCCCGCTTCAGATGGACGGCCGATCTAAGAAACGGATAGCGGAGGTCCCCTGCCGAATCCGGGTTTGCCAACGGCGCCGACGCTCGTGCAGCTTCCGCCCAACCATCGCGCCGGGCTTCCGCGACAGCTTCCAGAAAGTCCAGGGGACGGCGATCCCGGTCGGCGGGTGCCTGGGTTTCGAGCAGCACCTGCAGCTGGTCGCGCCTGGCCTGCAGCGAGCCCTGGTCCCCCGCAGCCGCGGCATCCAGCCCCAGAACCCAACCGGCACGAATTCGCAGATGAGCGGGCAACTCCTGGTTCTGAAGCGTGGATTCCAGGCGGCCGCGGTGAAACGCGTAGTCGTCGGCAGGGTCCTCCAGGAGACCCAGGGCCCGGATCAGAAGCACCAACTGATCCACCTGGAGCGCCGTCTCCACACCGGCCTCGCGTACGGCCGCCGAGTCGAATTGGGCGTGTGCCCCCGGCAGATCTCCCAGCGCCGTGAGCGCCAGACCCTGCGCCAGGTGACCGCTGATGGCGCCCGGCCGCCGCCGACAGCATGCGTCCCAGGGCCAGTTGCGTGCCCGCCAAATCCAGAGCCGAACCGGTATAGCGAGCGGGTAGCATCAGCACCTCGCGCAGGCGGGGCGCTGGAAGATCCTGGAGCGCCGCCCTGCCCAGCAGCGCGGAGTCCGGCGCGAAGCGCTCCAGGATGGCCTGATGAAGGAGATCCGGATCCGCCAGGTCCATTCCCCCTCTCCGAGGCGTGATCCGTTCGAGACGAGCCAGATGGGTCCGGGCATCGTCGGCGCGGCCTTGCTGGATGGCCAGAAGTATCAGGTGCTCGTAGGCGGGTGCCAGGAAGGAGTCTCGGGCAACCGCGATCCGGAACATCGTTCGCGCGCTGTCCAGCGAAATGCCCAGCAGTGGACCCCGGTGAAACAGTTCGTCCGCATACAACAGCGCGGAGTACGCGTCCTGCGGATAGCGAGCGACCACTTCTCCGTGCATTGCCAGCCGCTCGGCGCCCGGCGGTGCAATGCGCGCTTCGAGGAGCGCCCGATCCACTTCGCCGAGCTCCGATCCTTGCTGGTCGTACAGGGCCTGCAGGTCTATTCCCGACGCCTTGATCAACCACCTGCGGACCTGGCTGAGGCGCCATGTCGCCATGGCGAAGCTCGGTTCCAGCAGGATGGCCTCCTGGTATCGTGCTTCGGCCGTGAGCCGGTCGTCCCGCAGAAGTGCCCGCTCACCCTCGATGAAGGAGATCAGCGCCTCCGGTTGTAGCCGGCTTGTTGCGGACAGCGCTTCCCCGGTCACCGTGCGCTGCGTCGCTTGCAGGAGCACGGCCGCCACGGCATCCGCCAGGTCCAGGGGGACGTCTGCCGCCCGTCCTCTCATCGAGAGTCTCCATTCCGGAACAGCCGGCAATCAGCCACGTAGCTGGCGCCGAAGGCTTCCGCCAGTTGATCCGGGCGTGGTTCTCCACGGGCCGCCGCATCCGTCCACCAGCGCAAGACAAGGTCCCCGTCGGCAACTCTCACGTGCGGACCGAGATGAAGGGCCACGACCAGCATCAGGTTGCTTCCCATGGCGCTGTCGGCGGCGGGAACGGTACGACAGGGAGGCAGCGCCAGGTCGTACTGACCCTCCCCGGCCAGCGCCGGGAGTGGCGGACCCAACCACAGGCTCCGGGCCAGAAGCCCGAGGGCCACGATCGCCACCGCAGCAAGTGCCGCGGCAGGGGCCTTTGACGGTCGCTGCGTGGCCCGCAGGGCAGCGGCAAACATTGCCGCGTCGGCCCACCGATTCTCCGGCGCCGTTGCCAAAGCACGCTCCAGCACCCGGTGGACCCTCCGCGGCACGCCGGACCAGTCCGCGTCGGAGGGGCCACCCATGGACGGCCACTTCCGACCCGTGATCGATTCGTACAGGATCATGCCGGCCGCGTACAGATCCGATCGCTCGGTAGACTGCCCACCCGCGATGTGTTCCGGCGCCATGTATCCGGGGCTTCCAACCCGCTCACCCACTCCGGTCAGAGGCTCGACGGCCGGGTCCACGTCCTTGGCGATCCCGAAATCGCCCAGCACCGCGCGGTCTCCCAGAAGAATCACGTTGGCCGGCTTCACGTCACGGTGCACCACACCCGCGGCGTGGACCGCGTCGAGTGCAGACAGGATGTCGCGACCCATCTTGACGGCCTCGCGGGATGTGAGCGGGCCCTGCTCGAGCCGATCGCGCAGCGTCTCTCCCTCGAGGAAGTCCATGATGAAGTAGTAGAGACCGCCC
>JBDHIQ010000004.1:0-33568 GCA_039587395.1 Gemmatimonadota bacterium | reverse complement strand
AAGCGGGCGACCGGTCTCGAACCGGCGACCTTCAGCTTGGAAGGCTGACGCTCTGCCAACTGAGCTACGCCCGCATGTTGTACTGAGGAATCTGAGCTTACTCCGGCAGTCCCGGCAAGTTTCCTGTCAGGCCCGGATTCTCTCGACGTCGTACGGATCGAACTGCGGATCAGCCTTAAGAATGGGAAGATCTTCGAGCTGCGCCTGGGCGATCAGCAGCCGGTTAAGAGACTCTCAACCAGGAGTCAATCGAACTGCTCCCTGCGGATCGGCTCAAAGCCGGGGCAAGCAACAGCGCCCCGTGTGATCTGCCTGTCAGCGTTCTTCGAGCGGCCCGATGGTTACCGGCCCGAGCCGATTGCCGTGCTCATCGAAGGCGACGGGGCCGGTGACACCGTCGTGGCGAGTGCCGGCCAGCGCATCACGAATGGCTTCGCGATCAGGTCCGGCCGCGCGAATCGCTTCGAGAATCACGGTCATGCCATCGTACGCGTAGGCAGATACCGCACTCGGCTCGCTGCCGAACGCCTCCTGGTACCTGGCGCCAAAGCTCCGCCCTGCCTGAGTCGAACGGTGCCCGGGAAGGACGACCCAAACCCCGGTCAGGTTCGACACGGAAACGGCTGCGTCCAGATCGAGCTCGAAGGTCGCGTCTGCGCCGACCAGCCTGAGCGGGGCGAAGAAGGGCAACACCACACCTGCGGTTCGAAGCTCTCCCATTCGGCCCCTGGCCCAACTCGGTAGGCCGAAGAAGGCCACTCCCTCGGAACCATCCATGGCCACGTCTCCCGGCGGCAAGCGGGTGACCTGGCCGTCACTGGTCGCCAGTACTTGAGCCTCGAAAGCGCTGGCCGCCATCCGCCCGTCGTAGGAGGTGTCGACGGCCAGGGCCAGGCGCTTCAGACCGCGGATGTCAAAGATCTCCCTGGCGAGCGCCCTGGCCTGCTGCCGGTCCTCCGGGACCATGCGGAAGAACCAGGGCACGAACGCCTGGCTGAGTGTCGGATCGGAAGCCCACGGGGTGACAAACGGGATGAGTCCCTTCGCTGCCACCTGTTCAATTAAGTGAGCTGATCGGCCGTCCAGGCCACCCAGCAGGGCCACGACCTCCTCGTTGAACACGAGGTCCACGATGTCCTTCGTCCCCGAGCCCCAGGGCCCTTCGACCGTACGAACTTCGAGGTTGATCGGGAGAGCGTCTTCGCCGGAACCCTCGCGTTGCCTTGCGTTGCGAATGGCCAATTCCGCTCCTCGCAGAGCCTCCGTACCGAGGGCATCGGCTGGAATCAGGAGACCAACCTTGACCGTGTCCGGTGCGGCGTACGTGCCCGCGGAGAGAGAAGCGGGGCAAATGACTGCGCAGACTAGCAGCAACAGAAAGAGGGCCGCGGCCTTGCCCGGCCACAGCCCTCGTGATCGCACCGGCATCATGTGACGAACGGGATCTCCGGGCATCGGTTGCCCGGCGCCCTACCCGACGGGCGTTGCGGCGACGGGTCCGCCAAGCTGCCTGCCAACCGCGTTCGCGATCCCACTGAGCTCGCCCATCATGTGGGTGAACTCGTCGGGGGCGAGCGACTGGGCTCCGTCACTCATGGCGGTCTGCGGACTGTAGTGAACCTCCACCAGCAGACCGTCTGCTCCGGCGGCGATGGCCGCCTTGCTCATGGCCGGGACCATCCACCGGTGACCCGTGCCGTGGCTGGGATCGACAATCACCGGGAGGTGCGTGTGCGCCTTCAGGATGGGGATCGCGTTCAGATCCAGCGTGTTGCGGGTGGACGGCTCGAAGGTTCGGATCCCCCGTTCGCAGAGTATGACGTTCTCATTCCCCTGCTTCAGCACGTACTCCGCCGCGAACAGCAACTCGTCTATCGTGGCGCTCCAGCCGCGCTTGAGCAGCACCGGGACCTCGGACCGTCCGACTTCCTCCAGCAGGGCGTAGGCGTGCATGTGCCGTGACCCGACCTGGAGTATGTCCGCGTACTGGCCCACCAGCTCCACCTTGCGGGTCTCCATCACCTCGGTGACGATCGCCAGGCCCGTTTCCTGTCTCACCCAGCTCAGCAGCTCGAGACCTTCTTCTTTGAGGCCTTGAAAGCTGTAGGGAGATGTCCGGGGCTTGAACGCCCCGCCGCGGAGCACGCGGGCTCCGCCGCCACGAACGGCTTGCGCCGTCTGCAGCAACTGGTCGCGGCTCTCGACCGCGCACGGGCCGGCCATGACGACTATCTCGGAACCACCGATGTCGACTCCCCGGACGGACACCACTGTGCCTTCCGGTTTCGACTCGGATGCAACCAGTCGCGTCTGCGGACCGGCCGGGGTCACTTCTTTATCTTTCCGTGGCTCCATGACTTCTCTGCTCCAGAGGAGACGGGAAAAAATGGAGCGCGCCGTCCCGGACCTGGACCATCCAGATCGGTCCGACGTCGTCCCACCGGGCATCGAAGATGATGTCCCCCGTCACTCCCCGATAGGTCTGAAGGCCGGTAAGCTCATCGCGGATTCTCACACGATTGAGACCGGCTCGCCGTATCGCCTTGATCATTATTGTCATGCCGTCGTACGCGTGCGCCGCGAACGTCTCCGGCAATTCTCCATATCGTTCCTGATAACGCAGGCTGAACTCCTGGTGTACCGGGTCGCCCAGCGTCGGATTGTACAGATAGGTTCCCACCGCTCCCTCGGACGCCTCCCCGGCAATCTCCAGGAATTCGTCCGTCATCATCCGGTCCGGCCCGAACACCGGTTGTTCCATTCCCATGGCGCGCATCTGCTTGACGATCAGGCCCAGTTCGCGCGCGTCACCCCACAGGAACACGGCCTCCGGCTTCACATCCCGGATCCGTTTGAGCTGCGTGCTGAAGTCCGTATCGCCCTGCGTGTAGCGCATTTCCATGAGAATGGGGGTCCCGAGACGACGCATCGCGTCTTTGAACTCCCCGGTTCCCACACGGCCGTAGCGGTTGTTGGTGCGCAGCACGGCGACCCGGGAGTACCCCAGCACATCGTGGATGTGCAGGGCCAGGGCGTAGCTGGTCTGCCGATCATCGCCGCTCACGCGCACGGCCCACGGGATGCGAGTCTCCGTAAACGTGGGATCGGTATCACCGGTCACGACCATGGGCATGTCGATCTTGAGCGCGATGCGCAGCATGATGTGCGTGTTCGCTCCGTCGATGGAACCGAGCGTGCCCCACACACCCTGGTCATGCAGCGCCACCAGCTCGTTGCTGCTGGCGCCCCACAAACCCAGATCGTTCCGCACGATCAGCGTGAACGGAAGCCCGCCGAAACCGCCGGCCGCATTGGCCTCCTCGATCGCCAGCGTGGCGCCCTGGAGCATTCGCATGCCCAGCGGGGCGTCGCGCGAGCCTTCGATAGGCCCCAGGAAGCCGATTCTAACCTCGGCGAGATCTTCGGCGACGGACTTGTCGCGACCGGGACCCAGGTACTCCAGCGGTTCAGCAAAGAACTGGACGTACGGACTCTGAAAACTCCCGTACGGAGTGATCCGGGCCGGTGTATTGGCGTAGCTGGCCGAGTCGGCCTGGCCCACCAACGCCGCCGGAATCGCCATGGCTGCAAGCGTCAGCAGCGGGACAGGCCGGCGGAGCACGAGTGACCGCCTGGAGTGCGCAGACATCTGGCGCTACTGGCTCCCGACCCGCGCGATCGCGATCGCCTCCATCTCCACCAGCAGGTCGTCCCGGCACAGGCGCGCCTGGATGCCCGTGCTGGCCGGCAGCGGCTTCAGCTCCATCCACTCGAAGAACGCGGTCCGGATGTCGTTGAAATCCTTGTAGTCGCGCTCGATGTCACGCAGATAGCACGTCGTTCGCACGATGTCGTGCCAGCTCATGTTCTCGGCAGCGAGGAGGTTGGTGATGTTCCGGTACGTCCTCCAGCATTGCGCCCGGAAATCGCCTTCGTAGATCGTGAAGCCGTGCTCGTCCACGCTGGCTGTTCCCGAGATGAGCATGAGCCTGTAGTCGCCGAACTGAGTGACCGTGGCCCTGGAGAACGAGGACGGACGGCTGTAGTCGTATGCCTCGTTCAACACATCGGGCACGTGTACAGCCCGCTGCTCGATGGGCGGCCGGTTCTCGTGCACCGCCGGCCTGGCGTAGCCGTTGATGTCACCGGTCAGAGAAAGGATCCCCAGCCGTTCCATTTCGTCTTGCTCGGCCGGACTCTGCGGCGTCAGCTCGATATCAGAGTTTCGCATCATCACACCAGAGTGTTCGTTCATAGTCCGCTCCTTACTCATTGCGTGCACCGCTGGACGTCAGCAGCGCTGTTGCTTCACGGTAGGCCACACCCAAGCTCAGGCCTTTTGCCGTGGCCACCCAGACTCTGTCTTCCTCGAAATCGACCCCGAGGACGTAGTTGTGCGCGATGGTAGACGTGTGCCGGCGGCGCGCCTCCGTCTCGCCATCCGAGATGAGCACTTCCCCACCGCCCGTGTTCTCAGTCCGGCGGTACGTGACCCAGGTGGTCCCATCCGTCGCGTTCAGCCCATCGTCCGTGCATACCCAGGCCACAGGGCCCCTGGCTCGCACGAAGTTGATGAAGTTGCTGGACAGGCCGCTGTCATGATCAAAGTACCCGCGCCAGCGCGCTCCGTCGTACCGACTGAGGCCGAAGTAGGTGCCGACCCAGAGAATCTCTTCTTCCCGTGACACCGCCGTGGTGATGTCGTGTACCAGCCCATCGTCCGGGAAGAGGTCAATCTCCATCTCCCCGTCCGGGTCACGGTGGTCCCGCCATTCGCCCGTCGCCAGGTCGTACTCGAGAACGCCGCCGCCCCATGCGGCGATGTAGGCGACTCCGTCGCTGATATCCACGCCGTACGTCCACGGCTCGTGCATGGGAGCGTTCTCGTCGCTGAAGATGCCCCACTCCATCGTGTACGCATTCAGGTAGGCGGCCCCGGCGGCGGTGGCCGCCCACACGTGCTCGCCATCGGCTGCCACGCCGTACACCACGTCGTTGGCCAGGCCGCTGTTGAACTGGTCGAACGTCTCGACTCGCCCGGCCGACCAGCGGGTGAGCCCGGACATTGTGCCGAACCACACGTCGCCGGTCTCCTCGTTCACATCTATCGAGAGGACGATGGAGTGGCCCAGGCCATCTTCCACCGTGAGCAGGTGCCAGTCGCCGTCCTCCAGGTACGCCGCCCCTTTGTCGGTTCCGATCCACACCCGGCCGTCCCCGACTTTGACCGTGTAGATCTTGTCGGAAGGCAGGCCGTCGCGGGTCGTGAACGTCTGCCAGGTGTCATAGACCGGGACCGTGGAGCGGGTGGTGGTCGCAACCTTGCCCGCGGCTGCGTCCTGGCCCGCAGCTGGCCGGCCCGTGATCACAAGGCCGGTGACAGCCATCACCGCGGCAACCACCGCCGCACCTGCCGGCACTGCCGTTGCTGCCGGCAGGTGCGCGGCATATCGAGAGACCCGGGACGCTGCGTTCCGTGTCACGTCACCCCTCCGTCCGCGCCTGGCCAACATCGGAACCACCCAGCGTCTTCAGGTACTCGATCAGATCGTTGAGCTGAGTCTTGGTGAGGTCGTTCGCGACGCCATGTCTATCCTCGGGCGCAAACCGGGTCCAGATCTCCTCTAGCGACATCGCGCGTCCGTCATGCAGGTAGGGCGCCTGGTCATAGAGGTTGTTGAGCGACGGTGCATCAAACTCGCTCTCGGTGTCGGTCGGCCCGGTGGAACCCACGTCCGCCTTGGCCAGGTTCGTGAACAGCGGCGGCGGGTGACAGGTGATGCAGCGGTTCTCGGGCGGGATCTCCTCCCCGTCGTTCGTTCGCTCGCGCTCAAAGATGGCCTTTCCCCTGAGCTGGGCCGCGGTGAGGCCGCCCGGTCCCTGCCGGTAGCGGTTGGGCGCATGCTCCAGGGTCATGATATAGGCGACCAGGGCGTGCAGATCCTTCTCGGCGTACGGCTGGGTGCGGGTCAGCCACTTGGCAAACCGGAAGCCGCACTGCCGGTACAGGCTCACGTTCTTTCCCGTCCACTTGTAGGGCGCCGTTCCCGGAAGCCCTCTGAGCGACAGGTTGTTCACGATATTCAGACCGATCCCATCCGGTTCCAGATCGTACGTCAGCGCATCGTGGTGTCCCTCCGGGTGGCACGAGCGACAGCTGAACTGACCCTGGAACGTGTGATCCGCGCTGTGAAAGAGCCGCTGGCCGCGTCGGATCAGAGTCTGTCGAGCGGGCCCACCGAGATCGATGTGGTACACCACTTCCAGTCGATCTGTGTCAATCACGGCCAGCCGATCCGCCACGCGCTCCGCCAGGTAGAGGAGCGCTCCATCCGGCGACAGGGCCATGCTCTTGGGATTCGGACCGGTCGGGATGCGGGCTTCCACGTAACGGCTGCTGACGCCCAGGTGATTGGCATAGGCGGCCAGGCTGTCCGGCGGCGCCGTATCGATGAACTCGCGAAGAGCCGGAAGGTCTATCACCGTCACCACATCCGCACCGGAGTGGCTCACGAACGCCCGATCCCCATCCGGGGTGACCACGATGTCGTACGGGTCGGCGTAGAACGCGTTCACATCGTCCAGCAGCAGCTGGATCAGTCGGCCGCCTTCGCGACGCTCGAGCACCCCGATCCCGAACGTCTGCATCCAGCCGCGATCTATCTGCGTGGCCGGGATGAGGTTCTTGGGACGGATCAGCGTGACCAGTGCCAACTCACCGTCAGGGGTGAAGTCGATCCCCTCCACCACGTGGGCGTCCTGGAGAACGTGCCGGTCTACCACTCGATCGCTACGGGTATCCAGCACGGTGAGCTCTGTGGCGGGTGGCTCGCGGAACGTCAGGTCGCGCGACAAACGGCTGGTTGTGTAGAGCGCGGTTCCGTCGGGAGACAGGGCAACGGAGTACGGGTTTCTGCCGGCCACGAAGCGCCGCCGGTCCTCGCCCGTCTCCAGATCGACAATCGAGACGTTGTCGGATGTGGTGTTGGCCACGTAGAGGGTCGACTCATCGGGAGACAGGACCAGGGCCGACGGGCCGGTGCCGACCTCGATCTCCCCGGTGACGGTTCCTGCCGACAGGTCGACGATGGACACGCTATTGGACCAGCGGTTGGAAACGTACGCGGTCCCGCCGTCGCGCGTGGCCACGACGCTGTGCGGCCGGCGGCCCACGGGTATCGAGCGGAGGACCTCGCGGCGCTCCGGATCGACCAGCAGCAGGCGGTCCAGATCCTCGGCCGTCACATACAGACTGCTTCCGTCGGCGCTCACCTCCACGTCCAGCGGCGACAGGTAGTCCTCCTGGTAGAAGCTAGCGAACGGACCGTCGGGCCGGGTCGTGACGTGGCAGGCAAAGCAGTTGAGGCTGGGAGACTCCGTGCCCGCCATGTACTGGACGTGCTCCAGCGAGTGGGTATAGCCGTTCACCCCCACGAACACGAGGAGCACGACCCCGATTCCAGACCCGATGAGGCGTCGGCGGCGCGAACCACTCATGGCGTCTGCCTCCTGGCGAGCCGCCCGCCTGGCTCAGAACCCGCAATCATCGTGGTCGAGTCGGGCACCGGCAACAGGACGACCGGCGGATTTCGGACGGCGTCCGGGACCCGGTTCTCCGGAGCGAGCTGACGGTCCTCGTGACAACCGATGCACCCGCGCCGCTCACCCGGGCGCAACCACACCCAGGCGGAGGGTCCACGCACGACCCGCCCTTCCGTATCCAGCGTCTCGAACTGCAGCGGGGTGTCGGCGGGCACCTGGATGTAGAACGATCCATCGGCTTCGAGAGGCACGTCGCCGAGCAGTCCGGCGGGCGTGTGCACCCGCACCGCCGCGCTGCCATCGGCACCTGCGGCCGGCAGACTGGAGTGATCCGCATCCAGGCAATACAGCTCCCCGTAGTCCTTCTGCGGGTCCACGACGCTCTCAAACGTCTTCGGGGCCAGGCGCGAGCCTACCACCACCGGCTCCAGCGAGTGATACTTGGAATCGGCGTCCGGAAGCGGCTCCAGGCCAACCATATCGGCGTCTAGTGTGTGCAGACCGAAGCGGCTTCTGTCTGGCGGACGGTACGACACCACGTAGTTGTCGGGGCCCAGCGGAAACACCGAGTGGAAGGTCCCGTCCAGACCCTCACTGAGCACGGTCCGCGAGGCCAGTGGCCGGCCTGGTGAGACGGAGACGACCGCACCCGACTCGATGAACACCAACTCGCCGCCTGGCCTCTCCCGGGCTCGCCCGAACAGCTGCGAGTCCGGCCGATTCTGGTAGAACAGCTGGGCCGCAGTGCCGTCTGCCCGCGCGGTGAAGATCCGGGGGACCGGCGTGGAGGGTTGACCGCTCGCGAACAGCACGCGTCCGTCTGCGAGGACGGTCGGAGACAGATCGGGACCGGGGTGGTGGGTGATACGCGTCACGGTCGAGCCGTCGGCGGACGCCACGTGCAGCGCCGAGCCTTCCCCGACAAAGACAACGCGGCCGCCCGGCAGGAAAGCCGGATCCGTGTATCGACTGTCGGCACCTGCTGCCCGGACGATCCGCCGTGCCCGGGTACCGTCGATATCAATCGCCCAGATTTCCCACGGATCGCCCTCGTCCCGCTGACCCGAGAAGGCGACCGTGCGTCCATCAGGTGAAACGGCCGGGGCCCGGGCGGAGTGAAAGTTGGCCGTCAGGATGTTCAGGGTGGCCGAGGGGTCTTGCGAATCAAGAGTGACAATCCGGCTGCCGACCGGGAACTGGTGGGCATCCGACCCCACGCTGCTCACGTCCTGCGCCGGAACCTGGGTGAAGACGAGCAGGCCGACGGGCGGATCTCCGCCACCGCAGGCCGTCGCGACCACGGCCAGGGCCACGGCTGCCAACCGGATGCCTCTCACCCGTTCGGCTCCTCAACCGTGAGGATCTGATTCACGGAGACGTTCTCCAGCACCTGAGTCCTCCCCGAAGGCCACAAAATCTCGATGCGGTCGATCAGCGAAGCATCACCGAGGCCGAAGTGAAGGCGGGGATCGCTCTGGGAGAGGTAGCCCGTCTGGTTTTTCTTCTGGGCTACCTGGCGAAATCCCCCGGCATCCAGCGTCACGCGAGCGCCTACGGCATCCCGACTGCTCGACCGTCCCACTAATTCGACCTCCAGCCACGCCTTCAGGTTCCCGCCCTCGTTGCGCAGCAGCACCGGGTGGTCGTTCAGGTTGACGATGAACACGTCGACATCGCCGTCGTTGTCGTAGTCGCCGAACGCACCGCCCCGGCCCACCAGTTCTGCCTGGAAGTAGCGACCCCGTTCCACGGACACGTCCAGGAACTCGCCCCGGCCCTGGTTCTCGAACAGCTGGTCCTCCTGGCCGAACAGGTGGTGCAGCTCCCCGTTCACCTGGAACAGGTCGGCATCCCCGTCGTTGTCGTAGTCCAGGAAGCCCGTGGACCAGCCCACGAATTGCCCGGCCGGAGAGGCGACGCCGGCAGGGCGAGTGACGTCCCGGAAGGTCCCTCCCTCGTTCCGAAACAGCGTGCTGTACGTCATGTCCGACACGTACATGTCCAGCTGGCCGTCGGCGTCGAAATCGGCGAAGTCCACGGCCATGCTGGAGGTGGCCTCGCCGCTGCGGCCGAATGCCACTCCCGCCGCGTGCGCCACCTCTTCGAACCCCCGGCCTTCCAGGTTGCGGAACAGGTAGTTCGCGGCCACGTCGTTGGCGACGAAGATGTCCACGTAGCCATCGGCGTCGTAATCGGCGGCCCCGACACCCATGGCACGGCCGTCCGCGCGCTCGATCCCCAGGAGATCCGTAACATCTTCGAAGCGACCTTCCCCGCTGTTCCGGTACAGGCGATCCAGTTGCCCGGCGAAGGACAGCGGCCCGGCGAAGCCGTCGGGGGCGAAGTGGAGGTCGTACTCGGGATCGAACGCGACGTAGTTGCCGACGTACAGGTCCAGCAGTCCGTCGTTGTCGAAGTCCTGCCAGACGCCACCCACGCTGCACTCATCTCCACCGACCCCCGCGGCCTCCGTCACGTCCCGGAACGTTCCGTTCCCGTTGTTCCGGTAGAGGACGTTGGGTCCGTAGTTGCTGACGTAGATGTCGGGATAGCCGTCGTTGTCGAAATCGCCGATGACGACGCCCATCCCGTACCCCTCATCGCCCACGCGTGCGCGGTCCGTCACGTCCGTGAACGTGCCGTCCGCATTGTTGCGGTAGAGGCGGTTGCGAAGCGGCTCCCGCGGACGCTGGCCGTGACTGAAACCTTCGAGGAACGCCCCATTCGTCACGTAGAGATCCAGCCAGCCGTCGCGATCGTAGTCCAGGAAGGCGGCTCCGCCGCCCGAGCTCTCGACCAGGTTGCTGAGCGAGTCGTCGCCGATGGAATGAACGAAGTCGATCCCGGCAGCCCGCGTCACATCGGCAAAGTGGTGGCCTTCCTCCGCGGGAAGCGCATCGGACGGAACGTGGTCCAGGGCGGCAGCTCCAGACTCCGAATCCGCGGTCCGGTCTCCAGGTGCGCAGGCAGTCGCCCCGGCGACCAATAGCCAGCCCGTCCACGGAACGCAGCGACGCACGACCCCCATTCGGGAGGCCGCGCCGAACGCCTTCCAGCGCTTACTCCTGTCAGTCATTCCAGCTCTCCTCTTCCGTCACCCGCCCACTGCGTCGAGGGCCGGCGGCCGGATCGTGCGAGGTCTGCTGGGAGGGCAAGAATTCCGCCTGACGTTCAGACGCGTAACCTTATGACACCGAGACTGTTAGGCCTACGAGAGGATCGCCCGAAGTGCGAAACTGTCTCGATCTACAGCCCCTCGCGAGACTTTGTGACTCGGGAGGGCATGGGAGAAAAGGGCCGGATGGCAAAGCGCCCGGAGAACCGGGCGCTCGAGAAACTCGCTGTCTGTGCTGGAATCGCCGGGATTCCGCTGTCTATCCAGGTCAGCCGGGACTCACCTGACCCGGAACGTGATCCACTGCGACACCCACACGTCCGTCTTCTTGTCGCGGTTCAGCGCTGGCTTGAACACCATTTCGCTGGCGACCATCTCCGCGGCTTCATCCATCAGAACGTGTCCGCTGGACGTCTTGACCTCGCTCTTATGCACCTTGCCGATCGCGTCCACGTAGATCCACAGCTCGACCCTGCCCCCGACGCCGGCTTCCTTGAGATCCTTGGGATAGTAGCGCTTGAGGATGGTCCTGATTTCCTCGGTGTTCACCAGCTTGGGCGGCGTGTCGTAAGGGATGAACGACGGCCTGTCAGCCGGGCTCCCGCCACCAGACGGCGGCGGTGGGAGATTCTCCACCGGATTGGTTTCGAACGTCGTCGGAGCGATCGTCACATCCTCTGCAACGTCCACCGAGGCGACTTTGGGGGTAGCCGGTCGAGCGATCTGCTCCGGGGGAGGCGGAATCTTCACCTCGGGCGGAAGCGTGACGGCTTCCATCTCGTCCACAACGACTCCCAGGTCGGCCGCCTCGAACGGTCTGGCGAAGGCGATCACCGAGAAATGGAGTCCCACGGCGGCAATCAGGCCAAATGCGGACCAACTGGCACTTCGCTGCTTGAACCGATCGTTCGCGGTCAACTTCGCACTCGTGGCGAGTTCATCCGACATATACAACCCCCTGCTGTGGCGCAGACGCTATACAGAAGCCTTACACAGATAATTAGACCACCCTTTCAGGGCAATGGTCACACCGTTTCGGCGGCTCCCGAGGCCCGCGCGTCCTTGCCCGCTTTGTTGGAAACGCCGCATCTTTCGGACCGGGAGGGCGATGTGGCGGCTCGGGCGGGCTTCTCTCACCGGAGACGATTCCATGTCTCCGCCAGTGCGACATTGCACAGGGATGTCCCGGTGATTGCCCGAGAAGCCATGGATGCCCTGCGACTCCACAATTGGCCGAGCAACGTGCGGGAGCTGGAGAATTGCCTGACGCGGGCCGTCGTCGTGTCCACCGGCGAGGTAATTCGTCCGGACCACCTGGCGATCGGACCGGCCTCTCCGGACGCCGCCCCCGGGGCCGCAGGTCTCTCCACGCTGGCAGAGCTGGAACGCGAGCACGTGGCGCGCGTGATGACCGCCACGGACGGCCACAAGGCCCGCACCGTAGAGCTGCTGGGGATCTCGCGACCTCGTCTCAACCGACTGCCACAGAAGTACGAGCTGGAGTAGCGGCGCCAGTCAGCGCGAAGGGCGACGGGAGAGTACCATGTATCGTCTGGCCGGCGCGCATTAGCAGACGGAAGCAGGCTCCGACGAAGGCACACGATCATCCGAAACCCAGGGGAGAACCTATGTCAGACGCACAGATCGGGATCGCGGCCACGAATCAGACCTTCATGAACGCGTTCAATACCGGCGACGCTGCGGGTATGGCGGCTCTGTACACGGCCGACGCACAGCTCCTTCCCCCGAATAGCGACTACATCACGGGTTACGGCGCCATCACGGCCCTGTGGCAGAGTTACATAGACATGGGGATCGCGGAGGTGAAGCTGGAGTCCGTGGATCTGAACGACCTCGGCGATATGGCGATCGAGATCGGCAAGTACCAGCTTTTCGCGGCAGACGGAAGCCCGCTCGATAACGGGAAATTCCTGGTGGTCTGGAAGAACGAGGGAGGCTGGAAGCTCCACTGGGACATCTGGAACTCGAGCGTGGCTCCCGCCGAGTCTGGGAGAGACCAGGTGCTGGGTTGGGAGGACGACGGCGGTTAGATGGACCTTCCCGGCCGGCCCAGGCGAGGGTCACGGCTCCTGGCCGTGGCTCTCCTGCTGGCCACCGCATGCCTCCCCCGGGACGAGCTGCCTCGGGACCGCGCTTCCACCGTCATCGTCAGCTACTGCTGCGGGGACGAGGTCCTGAGCCCCATCCACGACATGAACGCCAAGCTGCTGGTGTTCGAACCGCTGTTGAAGCGAGATCGGGAAGGAAGGCTTGTCGGCCGGCTGGCACGAACCTGGGAGGCATCGCCCGACTACCGGGAATGGACATATCACCTGCGCACGGACGCGCGCTGGCACGACGGCACGCCGTTCACCGCCGCGGACGTCGCCTTCACGATCGAAGCGATGGACTCTTTCGAGGACCCGGATTACAGGGGCTTCGAAGCCGTCACAGTGCACGACGACTCGACCGTCACGATCCGCTCCGGCCGAGCGGTCCACGAGTACCAGGACTGGATGGTGTTCTACCCGAAGCACCTCCTCGCGCACCTCGACCCGTCACGCCTGGGGGAGTGGGAGTTCTGGCAGCGACCGGTGGGCATCGGCGCCTACCGCTTCGTGAGCCTCGAGCCGGAGACGATGATGGAGTTCGAGGCGAACCCGGACTTCTACCTCGGTCCGCCTGACGTCGAACGCGTCATTCTTCGATTCTCGATCGACGCGGGCGTGGCCCCGCTCCTGAGCGGTGAGGTGGACGTCGCGCAGCTCGATCCCGGGCCCGTCCGAAGCGATTCCCGGTTCCGTATCTACCACGTGTGGTACCCGAGCTCCTGGGTCATCTACTGGAAGGCCGATCGGGCACCGTTCGACGACGTGCGAGTCCGCAGGGCGCTCGGGCTGGCCATAGACCGTCGCGCACTGACCCGTGCGGCCGAGATCCCGGACGAAGTCCCGCTTATCGACGCTCCCTACACGCCGGACCAGGTCACGCGCGGTGAATACCAGCAGTCCCCGCCCGCGGACCCCGAGCGGGCTGCGGCTCTGCTCCGGGACGCCGGGTGGCGCGACACGGATGGAGACGGGTTCCTTGACCGGAACGGAGAGACCTTCCGGTTCACTGCGCTGCTTCGTTCCCGCTCGCCGGAGAATATGGTGGGCCTGGAACGACAGGGTGTCCTCGTTCAGTCCCAGCTCCGCGCGATCGGGATCGACATGCAGCTGCTGGCGGTGGATCCATCCGTGATCTTCGACCGACTGGAGACCGGGGACTTCGAGGCCGTATTCCAGTTCCTCCGGCCGCACCCCGCCACACCCTGGCTGCGTCGCCACGGGTTCGGCATCGGAGACGCATCGGGCTACACGAACCCCAGGCTGGCAGAGCTGTTCGAGGAGATCGATCGAACACCGGTGCCGGCGGCCGAGGACAGCCTGTACCGGGAAGTGGCGGAGATCTTTCGCCGCGATGCTCCCGTAACCTACCTGCACCCGATGGTGCGCTTCACCGTCGCGCATCGAAGGTTGCTCGGGCTCGCGAGCCCCACGCGAGCCGACCCGGTTGCCCACATGGATGAGATCCGTCTGGCGGAAGACTAAACAGGTTCCTGGAACTGGCCCTGGCGCTAGAGCCGAACGCGAAGAGGCTTCTGGAGCAGGAGAGCGAATAGCAGGGTCAGGACAAAAAAGGCCACCAGCCAGTGGGTCTTCCAGCCGAGCAAGCTTACACGGCCATCGGGGTAGCGCACGGTGATCGATGCTACGGCCGCTCCTCCGGAGAGGGGTCGCTCCACTGGATAGAACAACTGGTCGAAGAACGCGCTTGAAGGGCGCCGCGGGGAGCGTCGGCCGGCAGAGGAGCTGGCCGGCGCTCCTGTGAAGACCACGGACTTGGCGAATTCGGCTTCGTCCGTGGTTACGGTCACCTGGTAGTGGCCGGGCTCCCCCGCTCCGATTCGCCAACTCGCCTCCCGCTGGCTCGGGATCCACAGCATCGGCGTTTCGACCCGAAGTCCGTCCGAGACGGTCAGCGCAAGCTGGGGCCGGGCAGCCGCTGACCCGCCGGAATCCTGCGCGAGGCTCACCTTTACGATCGCGGGCTGTCCGGTCTCCAGCGCGCCGTAGCCGTAGTGGAACTGGAGCTGGATCAGAATCAGCACGAGCGGGATCATCATCCAGGCCATCGGAACAAACGACAGGCGGAAATAGGTCAACGTGTGGCGGAGAATGTCGAGCTGAGCGCGCGTGATCGCACGCAGATTGTCGTTGAAGAGACGGATCTCGAACACGCCGGCGTGGATCCGGCGCTTGGCGGCGGCCAGTGCGTCCTGGTCGGACAGGGCTTTGAAACCCAGCATCAACGGGATGGAGACCAGCAGGGAAATGACCGCGAGTCCGACCAGTTGGGGAAGGTCCCTGAACGGATACAGCACGCCTTCGATCAGGCTGCCCAGTATCCTGTTCACGGTCCACATCAGCCCGGAATCCCGGAAGGGCTACATGTCGTGCGCAAGACGATCACGAAATGTACCCGAGCCCCTGGAGCCGCTTGCGGATCTCCTCTTCGGAATCGGCCTCTTCGAGCACGGCGAGTTCCTTCTCCAGCGCGTGGGTAATGAACTCCTCGACCGATGAATAGCCCGCCATGGCCGAGTACTTCTCGACCCGCCTCAGCAGGTTCTTGTCCAGTTTGATCCTGGATCCTCCCATGACCTTTCCCCCTATCGGTTCGTCCGAGAGTCCTCGATCCCGAACTCGGCGAGCACCGCGGCACCCAACTCTCGCAGTGACCTGGCCGGCTTCCGGAGCGGACGGCTCGTGAACAGCACGCCCGGGACCGCCATGTGGTCCATGATGTGATCCCCGCTCCATTCGCTGGTGTTGTCGCTGAAAACCTCCGCCGGAACCTGGCCGGCGGCCGAGGCATCGGAAGCCCGCACCCCCTTTGCGTACTCGACGATCAGGTCGGGACCGATATTCAGATAGCCGGTATCCGAGTAGACCTCGGCGCGCGCGTGCACGCGGGCGATGGCAGGCTCTCCTGTGGCCGGGTCGATCACCCTCAGGAGTCCGCGGGCGATCTCGCCCTCCAGCAGGCGCGCTTCGGACGCCGAAACACGGCCGACGACCTCACGTCCCTCCCGGTTGATGTAGAGCCCGGAAAGTCCGATGGCATACGCCTGGGTGCGCGACCAGTCGATGTTCTGGAGGAAGTCGATGTCGCGCCGGGCCGGATCCCGCACAGCCAGGTACCCCATCCGCTCGAGCCATGCGTTGAGGCTGAACGCCCTACGCCAAGAGGTGAATCCGTGGTCGGACATGACGATCAGCGTGGCGTCATCCTCCGTGCGAGCCAGGTGATCCAGGGTCTCTCCGACGATGCGGTCGGCCTCGACGTACAGGTCTTCGATCACGGTGCGGTACGCCGCGTCGCGCTCCGGGTCGTGGGCCGGGTGTTCAGGGTCCATGGCTCGCCACATCACATGCGAGGTCTGATCGAGGAATCCGAAATAGTAGAACAGCAGGCCATCCTCGAACCCTTCCAGCAGGTACCGGTATTGTCGAAGGTGCTCGTCGGCGACCAGCGCCGCCTGGGCGAGGAAGTCCGCATCGTCGAACAAGCCATCGGTCAGCGCCCGCGTGTCCTCGGGCATCCCCTGCGTGTAGAACCGTCCTGCTGCCCTCGCGAGCTCGGCCGCGAAGTCTTCGGGTGTGGAGATCGGCATCGCGGGCGCCAGGGGATCGAAGTTGATCGGGGTTACGTACAGCCGAACCTCGGGGTGCACTTCCTTGAGGTAGAACCGGGCGCTCGCCCGCAGCTTCTGGAAGAGAGGGAGGTCGAAAACGACCTCCAGCCATTCACTCCACTCGCCTTCCTGCAGGATGACCTCCTGGTCACCAATCCGCAGGCTGGCAATCGGCTGCTCGGAGTCCACAAGGAGTGTGAAGTCAGCCGTGAGATCCTCCGGCTCCACGAGCAGTGGGTTGGGCGGCCCGCGCAGGACGCCGGCCATGACACCATCGGTGATCTCGACCGGGAATACCTGGCCAGCGCCCGCCACCTGGCTCTGCAGATCCTCCCCTTCGGGCGCCGTCGTGTAGTACGAGTAGGTCCCGTAGCCGCCGAGAACGTCCGGAGTCCCCATGCCGCTGAGCTCTCGGGTGGCCGTCCCCGATGGAGGAAAGTTGGCCGGGATCCTCATGATGGTGGTGCGGATGCCCTGGTCTTCCAGGACGTCCCAGAACGGAGTCCCGTGGCGAGCCAGCTCTATCGTTCCCGAGCTCAGCGGAATCTGCCAGCCTCCCAGTCTCAGCATCCGGCCGGGTGCCTCCGTGACCGAGGTCGAGAGATAGGGCACCATGGTGGCGGGGTCACGGTGCAGGAAGTCGAAGATGCCATGTCCGCCGGCATCCAGCCCGGTGATGAACTCGGCCCAGGCGACCGGGCTCTGCGGCGGAATGGAGGTCTCGAGCGCCGAGAACCCGCCCTGCTCGGCCAATCGCGCCAGATTGGGAAGGCGCCCCTCCGCCATCAGTCGGCCGGCAAGCTCGTAGTCCATGCCGTCGAATCCGAGCACCAGCACGCGCTTGCCGATCGCCTCGGGCTCATGGCAGGCACCGGCAAGAATCGCGAGCCACAGTGCAACTGCAAACGCTGGAATGCGGCGGCTCATGACGTCTCCTCGGCGAACAGGGAGCGGCCGTCCATGTAGCCAGGCGGTTCGATCCCGAATAGCCACAGGGCGCTCGGCGCGATATCGATCAGCGCGGGGTCATCCCGATCGATCCGCCTGTCGCAGAAGAACACGCCGGGCACGATCCGTGGGTCCACGCAGTGGTCGCCGCTCCACGGCTTCGGGTTGTCCTCGATGACCGGGCCGGCCACGACCCCGGTGGCCCCGTCCCAGGAAGCGCGATAACCGGCGTTGTATCCAATGATCAAGTCCGGTGCGTTCTCCAGGTAGGGACCGGAGTAGATCTCGCGTGGATCGTAGGCCTGACGGATCGCCACGTCCCCGGTGTCGCCGTCAACCAGGCCCGCGAGCTTCCCGGCGATCTCGGACCGAAGCGCCGCGGCCTCCCCGTTCCGGCCGACGGTCCCGGCCGCTTCCCGGCCCTCCAGGTTGAGGAACAGGCCGGTGAGGCCCAGCGCGTACGCCCGCGTGTTCGACCAGTCCACGTCCCGCAGCCATTCGGCGCTGCCCTCGGTCCCGTCCTTCAGTGCCATGTAGCCGTTCGCGAGCAGCCAGGCGTTCAGGTTCACGCCGCGCCGGAAAGAGGTGAAGCCATGGTCGGACAGAACCATCAGCACATCGCCATCCCGCAACCGTTCGCGGATCCGGCCTACCATGGCGTCATTGTGACGGTACAGGTCCTCGATGGCCGTGGCTCCCTCGGGACTCGCCGAATCGGAACCGATCGCGCCCGTGCCGTCCAGGTAACGCCAGAACATGTGCTGGATGCGGTCCGTCGCGTCGAACACACACACCACGGCTCCACGCTTCTGCTTGTCCAGTGCAGCAAACAGCATCGCCTCACGCTCGCGATCGATGTCGTACGTCTGCTTGAGGAACGCGGCGTCGTCGATCACTCCCTCGTTAAGCGCCCAGGTATCCTCCGCCAGGCCGAGGGTCGAGTACGTTCCCAGCTTCTTGGCCAGATACACGGCGTAGTAGGAGGGATGAGAGATCGGCATGGCCGGTTTCTCGGGATCGATGTTGATGGGCGTGACGTACAGCGATACGTGCTCACCCAGCTCGGTCAGCAACAGGCGACAGATCCCGCGCACCTTCATCCCGGGGCCCGCCCGGAAGCTGAGCTTGACCCAGTCGCTGAGCTCACCGCGAGCGAGTCGGACCTGCTGGTCGCCAAGCGTCACAAGCCCTTCGCCGGCCGGCCGGTCGACCTCGATCGTCAGCATCACGCTCAGCGGCGGTGCCCCTTCGACCAGCTCGTTGGCGGGACCCTCAAGAGAGGCCCTGTAGCCATTGCCGTCCAACTCAAGGGTGACGCGTCTTCCTCCTTCTTTGAAGCCATCGCCGGATGGACGCGTCGAGAACAGCGTGAACGTTCCCTGCGTGCCGAGCAGGTCCGGCACACACATGGCGCTCAGCTGGGCCCCGTAGAACCGCTCAGGCGGGAACGTGATCGGCACGCGAAGGATCGTGCTCCAGATCTGGTGCTCACCCAGGATCGACCAGAACGGGCGCGACTTGCGAAGGAGTCGCAGGTCCGGCTTGCCGAGCGGAATGCGCCAGCGCCCCAAGGAAAGCGTCCGATTCGGCCCGGCGATGTGCGTCGAGGAGAGCACCGGCAGGTAGGTACGGCGATCGCGGTCCAGGAAGTCATATATGTTGTGCTTGGCAGGGTGCGTCCCGGTGCTGAACGACGACCACGCCACAGGTGACACGGATGGGAACGTAGACTGGATGGGGTGATAGCAGCCGTCTTCAGCCAACTGCTGGAAGTTCGGCAACGTACCCTCGGCCATGAAGCGGTCGGTGAGCTTCGGCTCCTGCCCATCGAACCCGACCACGATCAGGCGGCGGATGCGTGGCCTGGCCTTGCGCGATCTTCGGAGCAGCCGCCAGAGAGCCCGGAAGGGCCAGATCAACATGGAGAAGAATGAAAGCAGTCCCGTGACGAACAGGACCAGAAACGACGTCAGGAAGACGAACCCTGCGCCAGGTCCCACATAGGCTGCGGCCGGCTGCGGCATCGAGAGCAGAAAGGCAACTGCGAGCCCGATCGCGATGGCTACTGCGGGGGCCCGTGCCGGGAGGCTATTCTTGATTGCATGTTCGCTCACTCCGGGGCCACAGGGTATGCTCTCAAGCGCAGGTGGCGGCGCGTCCGATTCGGCCGGCCCGTAATAGTGGTGTCGGGGCTTCCGCGGTCGGGCACTTCCCTGATGATGCAGATGCTGGAGGCCGGCGGCGTCGGAATCGTCTCGGACGGCGTTCGTGAGGCGGACGAAGGGAATCTCCAGGGCTACTTCGAGGTCGAGCGGGTCAAGGACCTCGAGTCCGACAGCGACACGTCCTGGCTGAGGGAGGCTCGCGGCAAGGCGATCAAGATCATCTCGTTCCTGCTGCGGCATCTCCCGGAAGATCTCAACTACCGGGTCATCCTCATGCACCGGGACCTGGACGAGGTTCTCGACTCTCAAGCCAGATTGCTGGCGCTCAGGGGCGAGACTTCCGACACCGACGACGCGCAGATGCGAGAAATGTTCGAGAGTCATCTGTCCGGCACGAAGCGCATGCTAGAGGCCTGTCCGTGTTTCGAATTCGTCGAAGTCAGCTACAATGAGATTCTCTCCGGCCCCGCAGGGGAAGCGGAGAGAGTGTCCCGCTTTCTTGACGGCCGGCTCGACGTAGAGCGCATGGCCGCCATGGTAAATCCGGAGCTGTACCGAAGCCGGGGCTAGCTCTCCGCCGCACTCCGCGAGCGCTGCCCGGACTCAGTCCTGGATGTAGCCCAGCGACCGGAGGGTTTCCAGTTGCTCCGGTGTCAGCACGATCTCTTCTCCTGCGGCTCCTACGTGCTCTGCGAGGGCCTGGTGGGCTTCAAACTGAGCTTCCAGGAGTTCCGCGTACTTCTCCACCAGGCCCGGGCGCTCCTCGTTCACCGGGTCGAGGCAGTACGGGTCGTTCCAGAGATCGAAAAGCAGCAGAGGCGCCAGCCGCTCACCCCGTGCGTCGTCGTATTCGCCCCGTCCGGCCCACGCCGGCTGCACGGGTGGGTTGATTTCCAGTGAAGCGCCCCACCGGCCATCCACCACCTCGATCCATCCCTGCAGCTCTCCCGACTCCGGGTCCACATAGAATTCGTCAAGGATGACCGGTTGTGACTCCCACTCGGACTCCGGAACCTCCCCTAGCAACAGCGGAGCCAGTGAGCGTCCCTGCGCCATCTCCGCCGGCGGCAGGCCGACTAGATCCAGCAGCGTCGGGAGCAGGTCGAGCAACGATACCGGATCGCGGAACCGCATCCCTCCGGGGATGTGCCCCGGCCAGACGATCAGCAGCGGGATCCCGTTCTGTTCCGGGCGCAGGTGCGTGTGATTTCCGTCCGGGATCGGCGGGTCAACCATCACGAGCCCGGACTCATGCTGACCGTGGTCCGCGGTCACGACGAAGATCGTGTTGTCCCACTCGCCCGCGGCTTTGAGCTGCGCGACGAAGCGACCGATCTGGTGATCCTGGTGAGCCACCGCTTCCGCGTACAGCTTTTGCTCGGCCTCGTAGTACTGCAGACGATCGATCCCGGC
The DNA here is from genome assembly GCA_039587395.1 of Gemmatimonadota bacterium. Taxonomy (GTDB): domain Bacteria; phylum Gemmatimonadota; class Gemmatimonadetes; order Palauibacterales; family Palauibacteraceae; genus JBDHIQ01. The sequence continues at coordinate 12,645 of JBDHIQ010000004.1, read as the reverse complement.
TTCCTCGAACGCCTCCGGAGTCGGGCGCCACCAGTGGCCGGGACGCAACTGCCGGAGCTGGCGAACCCAGTCCATGTACTCCTGGCGTCGCTCGGCACTGATATACAGACCATCGAACGGACCCAGGGACTCGAGCGAACCCGGGAGGTGCACGTCCACGGTCTGGAAATGCGTCCAGTAGGGCTGGCCGGGATACATCTCGCGCCACCGCCAGAACTCTCCCTGCAGGCGAACGGACGAGGCCGAGTCTCCCCACATCTCCCAATCCCTCAGCACGTCCACCTCTCGACCCAGTCCGGGTATCCGACCGGCCCACGGGTTTCCCGTGAACACGGCTGTCTGAAACCCGGCCCGGTGAAAGCGCTGAGCCATGGAAACCACGCGCCCGGGAAGCTGGAGGCGTTCCCGTTGTAGGCCTCCGAGGACGCTGTGCTGCAGCGACGTCATGAGCGAGACGGTGGATGGCGCGGTCCACCGCGAGGTGCTGTACGCCCGCTCGAACACCGCCCCCTCCCTGGCGAGTCGTTCCAGGTTGGGCGTCGTGCGCAGGTTGTAGCCGTACAGGCTCATGTACTCCCACCCCAGACCGTCAACGACGTAAAGGACGACGTTGGGCCGGTCGCTGGTTCGCCCGCCGCTCAGCGTGGGCGCCGTCCACAACGCCACGGCACCATCGTTCTGCGACTCCGCCTCGAGCGAGAGGTCCAGCGACTGGCCTGCGAATCCGGAGAGATCCACGCTGCGCTGTTCCCAGGTGTCCGGGTCCGCGACTGTCTCCTCGAAGAGAATCTTGGCAGCGTCCCCGGCCACACCGGCGGAGACTCTGAAGGTGACCGAATCGGCCGCCTGGATGACCCCCATCCCGAAGTCGAGCCTGCCGCCGGTCGGCACTCGGGTTCGGTATGCCAGCTTGCCGGGTGCGTGCATGTAGAGTGCCTGTCGCACCGCACCATCGCGCTCCAGGCTCATCACGCCCGCCGGGTTCTCGCCGTAATGCGCTGCCTTGGAGACGGCCGTGACGGAAAGGATGTCTATGCTGGCAGGTTCGTCAGCAATCAGGATGAGAACTAGCTGGCGCCACGGATCCTGCCACTCGCCCCAGAATGCACCCGACCAGTCCACCTGCAAGCGGTACGTGTGGATTCCCCCATCGTCGAAGACGCGGGTTCCCCTGCCGGTGAACTCGACAGGAAACTGTTCGTCTCTGCCTGGAACGGTCCTGGGACCCAGGTTGAACGCCAGGCGGACATTCCGAAATCCGCTTGATGCACGGGCGCGGATCAGCAGGTGGTCCCAGTCCGCCCGCCGCCAATCGGGCAGGTCGACGAATATCGCCCCCCGCAGCCGATTGGCGTCAGGCCGCCGCATCGATTCATCGAGGGAAACGCGCAGCACGCCATCGGTCTGCTCCGTGACTGGCTCGAGGGTCGGCTCGACCTCCGTTCGGAGCGGCTTCCAGTCCGGTTGCAGCTCGTCAAAGTTCCACTCCACCAGTGGCTGAACAGCCGGGGCGGCAGAGCCAGTAATCGTGGCAGCCTCAAGGGCTGTCTCCAGATGGAGGGGCACATCGGCATGCAGGGCGGCCTCGGTGCCGCCGGACCCACAGCCGGCGGCGGTGAAGCTGAGCGACACCGTGAGAACCAGGGGGAAGACGCGGCCGGTCATCACGTTACGGTGTGGCGCCCGACGCATCTGCCGGCGCTCAGTTGCCAATGTAGCCCAGCGTGCGGAGCGCCTGCAGCTGCTCCGGCGTGAGCTCCACGTCATCCGGGCGGGTGAAGTACTGGGCCAGCGCCTGGTGAGCCGCCCATTGCTCCTCGAGGAACTTCGTGTACTTCTCCACCAGCTCAGGGTGCTCCTCGTGCACGCTCCATAGCGCCCACGGGTCGCTCCACAGGTCGTAGAGAAGCAGTGGTACGGGACGTTGCCACTGAGCGATCTCCTCCTCGGTATCGTCCTCATCCGGCGGCCGTGGGTTGATCTCGAGCGAGGCCCCCCAGCGGCCGTCCAGGACTTCGATCGTGCCACGAAGTTCATCGGTTTCCCGGTCGACCGTGAAGTCGTCGAAGATCACGGGCCGCGGCTCCCAGCCTTCCGTGTCCATCAGGAGCGGCGCCAGCGACTGGCCCATCATGATCTCGGGCATGGGCAGGCCCACCAGATCCAGGATCGTGGGCAGTACATCGATCATCGAGACCGGCTGGCTGAACCGCTGTCCGCCTTCGATGTGACCGGGCCACACGAAGATGAGCGGCACCTTGCCGATCGTCGGCCGGAAGATCGGATCGCTCCAGCGGGCTGGAATCGAGTCGCTGAGTCCTATCGCCAGGTCGGTGAACGCCGCACGGATGCTGTGATCGCCGCCGATGATCAGCAGCGTATTCTCCCACTCGCCTTCCGCCTTCAGACGATCCACCAGGCGTCCCAGCTGGTAGTCGTTGTGCGCCATGGCTTCGTCGTACAGGCCGAGCGCGTACGTGTACAGCGCCTGCCGGTTGATGCCGGTCTCCTCGTAGGCCTCCGACCATAATCCGCCACCTCCGGCCTCACGCAACTGCTCTCGCCACGACTCGACCTGCTCGAATTCCTCTCGGGTCACGAACATGCCGGCAAACGGGGCTACCGTAGGGAAATCCGCGTGCACGTCGGTAGTCTGGAAGTGCGCCCAGTAGGGCTGGGCCGGATAGTCCGCGCGCCATTCCCAGAAGCCCTCGTGCAGGAAACGAGACGACTCCTTGTGATTCTCGCCACCGAAATAGGCGAAATCATCCCAGTCCTCTCGGAACAGATCCACCTCACGCTTGAGGTTGCTCAGGGTTCCCGCGTTGGGATTGGCCGTGAAGACACCTGTCTGATAGCCGGCCCGGTGCATGTGCTCGGCCATCGTCGTCGCTTCCTCGGGAATCGGGTCGTTCCAGTTGAGGAAGCCGCCCAGCACGCTGTTCTGGATAGAGGTCATGAAGGAGGCAGTCGACGGGCGTGTCCAGGAAGCGTTGCTGTACGCCCATTCGAACAGCGCCCCTTCTTCCGCCAGACGGGCGATATTCGGGGTGGTGTTGCGGTTGTAGCCGTAGGCGCTCATGAAGTCGGCTGCGCCACCATCGATGACGTAGAAGATGACGTTGGGCCGGGCCGCGCGTGTCCCGCCGGTCAGGGTCGGCGCGCCCCATAGCGCGACACTACCCGTTCGTTCCGATTCTGTCTCCAGGGCCAGCGTGACGGTCTGCCCGGCCAGCTCCGAGAGATCTACCGACCTCTGTCCCCACGCCGTCTTGTCGGCGAAGGTTTCCTCGAACAGCCCGTAGGTCCGGTCGCCCGCCGTTGCGGTAATACGAAACACAATCGGTGCATCGTCGCGCAGAACACCGAGTCCCATGTCCAGGCGCCCGCCTTCGGGGATCCGGACCCTGTATTCCAGCCTGCCCGGTGCATGCGTGTAAATGGAGCGGCGGTGCACCTTGTTTCTGACTTCCTCGCGGGCGCCAACAGGTTCCCCCGCGTAGTTAGCTTCCTTGGGAATCAGACCTACGGACAGGATGTCTATGCTCGCTCCCGGCTCCGCGCTGCCGAACCAGAAGCCCAGCTTCCGCAAGGGTCCTTCCCAGATCCCGCGGGAGAAGTCAGCGCGCAGCTGGTAGGTCTGGATCTCTCCGTCGGTCACCAGCGGGGCCCCGTCTCCGCCGGCCGCCCAGGGATAGGGAGCCTCTTCGGTCGTTCCGGAGCCCTCGCGCCGATTGAACCCAAGACCGATGCCTCGGATACCTTCGGGGTCGGAAGCGCGCGCGCGCACAACCACGTGGGACCAGTCCTCCCGGTCCCAGTCGGGAAGGCCGACCACGATGCCGCCCACGGGCCGGCCCCAGGGGTTCTTGTTCCCCTCGAGCAGCGTAAGGCGAAGGGCATCGTCCGTGAAGGTGACCTGAGCCGGCTCAATGGGTGTCCAGGGCTCCACGGCCCGCCAGTCCGGCTGCGGTTCGTCAAACCGCCACTCCACGGGCTCCGGAACCTCCTCGGGCACCTCGGACCCGGTGACGACCGCATCGTCCAGATGCTCCTCGAGATGGAGCGGAACGTCGGCGGTCAGGATCGGCGAATCCGAGGATGGTGCGGAGCATGATACCGTGATGAGAAAGACAAGCGCGGACAACGACGACGTACCCCGGGTGGCGTATCGCATGCCAACCTCCAGCAGCTGATTCTGTGCTTCCCCCCCGCCCCCTCTATTCGGCTCTGGAGTTGGCTGTGCGACCGGTCGGTCGACTACCTCCCCCTCGGTTGTCGTGTGTTGCCCTAGTTCTGTATGTATCCCAGCGATCTCAGCGTCTCGAGCTGCTCCGGCGTAAGGACCACGTCGTCCGGCCGGGTGAAGTACTGGGCCAGCGCCTGGTGAGACGCCCACTGCTTCTCCAGGAACTCGGTGTACTTCTCCACAAGGTCCGGCCGCTCTTCGTGGAGACTGCGGAGACAGTTGGGGTCATTCCACAGGTCGTAGAGAAGCAGCGGAACCGGACGTCTCCAGAGCGCCGCCTCCTTGGCCGCCTCCGGGTCGTCTTCTTCATCTTCATCGGGCGGCTGCGGATTGATCTCGAGCGAGGCCCCCCAACGGCCATCCACCACCTCGATCTCCCCCCGGAGAACCAGGGAGTCGCGGTCGAAGAAGAACTCGTCGAGGATCACGGGCCGTGGCTCCCAACCTTTCATTCCCAACATCAGGGGCGCAAGGGACTGGCCCATCATGACCTCCGGCAGCGGGAGATCCAGGAGATCCAGAATCGTGGGGAGGACATCTACCATGGAGACCGGCTGGCGGATCCGCTGTCCGCCCTCGATGTGGCCGGGCCACACGAACATGAGCGGGACCCGCGAGATGGACGGGTTGATCATCGGGCGGCTCCAGCGCGGCGGGAGAGAGTCCTGGAGCGCCAGCGCCATGTTCGCACCGGCCGCCTGAATGCTGTGATCCGCCGCCACGATCAGCAGCGTATTCTCCCACTCTCCCTCGGCCTTGAGGCGTTCTACGAGCCGCCCGATCTGGTAGTCGTTGTGCGCCATGGCCTGGTCATAGAGGGACCGCCAGACCGTGTAAAAGGCAATGCGATCGAGTCCCGTCTCCTCCCAGGCCTCCGAGTAGATCCCTCTGCCACCATCCGCCTCCGAAAGCTGTTCGCGGTGCTCCAGCCAGGTCTCGTACTCTCCGTGACTCACGAACATTCCGGAGAACGGTGCCGGGATGGGCAGATTCTGCGGGCCGTGGATGTCGGTGGTCTGGAAGTGCACCCAGTAAGGCTCGGCCGGATACTCCTCCCGCCAGTCCCAGAAGGCCTCATGCATCACGGCCGAGGACTGCTTGTGGTTCTCGCGGCCGAAGTAGGCGAACTCCTCCCAGCTCTCGCGCATGAAATCGACGCCGCGCTGGAGTCCGCTCAGCGTGCCGGCGTTGGGATTGGCCACGAACACGCCCGTCTGGTGGCCGGCCCCGTGCATGTGTTCGGCCATCGTCAGAACCTGCTCCGGTACGGGCTTGGAGAAGCCCGTCTCGCCTCCCATTACGCTATTCTGGAGAGACGTCATGAACGAGGCGGTGGAGGGCTTGGTCCAGGAGGAATTGCTGTAGGCCCACTCAAAGACGACTCCGTCCTCGGCGAGCCGCTCGAGATTGGGAGTGGTACGTCGGTTGTAGCCATAAACGCTCATATAATCGGCGGCGGCGCCGTCTATCACGTAGAAGATGACGTTCGGCTTGCTGCCTATCGGCTCGCCGGTCACGGTGGGCGAGGCCCATAGCGCTACTGTCCCGGGCCGTTCCGCGTCTGCCTCGAGGGAAAGAGCCACCGTCTGACCCGCGAGGTGTGACAGATCCACGGACCGCTGGGCCCAATTGTCTTTGTCGTCGTAAGTCTCCTCGAGCAGAGCTTCCGACTCTCCCCCGTCGGGCTGCGCCGTCACCCGGAATGTTACTGGAAAGTCGCTGCGCAGAACTCCCATTCCGAAGTCGAGGCGGCCGCCATCTGGCACCAGCACGCTGTATTTGAGGCTCCCGGGAGCGTGCGTGTAGAGAAGGCGGCGATAGACACGATTCTGCACCTCTGATCGGACGCCCGCTTTCTCACCGGCATAGCCCGACTCCTTCGGGATAACCGTGACGGAGAGGATGTCGATGCTACCGTCTAACTCCTGGGCAACAGCGTAGAGGATGAGCTGTCGCCACGATCCCTCCCACTGCCCTCCTGACCAATCCGCTCGTAGCGAGTACGTCTGGATCGTGCCGTCGTTGATTACGCTGGCCTGCTCGCCTCCGAAGCGGAACGGCGGAGCTTCTTCATCCTCCTCTGGTTCTTCGGGAAGATTGAAGGCCATGCCGATCGCCCTGACCTTACCGGAGGCCCTGGCACGCACCTGGACGTGAGCCCAATCGTCGGGCGTCCAGTCAGGAACATCCACATAGAACGCCATAACCGAGAACTCGGCATCTTCTTCCGTGCTGTTCCCGAGCGTTATCCGCAGGGCGTCATCGGTTGGCGCGAACTGGGCCGCCTCGAACGGGAGTTCTCCGAGCGGCAGGGGCTTCCAGTCCGGCTGTTCCTCGTCGAAGCTCCAGAGGACGGGCTGGGGAAAGTCAGCGGGTACCTCCGAGTCGGTCAGAATCGCCGCTTCCAGGTGATCTTCCAGGTGGAGCGGTGTGTCGGCGGTGAGAACACCGTCGGAAGTGGCTGGCTGGCAGCTGGTCAGGGCCAGTAGGGGCAGTGCCAGGAGAGCCGGCAGAGCGACGAGTCGATGAACGAGCGAGGAGGATCGGGTCGGGCGGTCGGCGTACAGCATATCGAACCTCATCCTTCTAGAGGGCTGCGGAGGACGTGCGTGGTGCGGATAAGGGTCGCCATCTGCCACGGAGGACGGCGGTGCATGGTGACGATCGGTCGAGTGGAACGGGACCACGAACTCACCCGTTGTTCCTGCAATCGTCCCGATCAGACGAGGGACACAGCCGATCAGGCGCTTATATCAAGTCTACTCAAGCGGATGGCAACGGCAAGGGCAGCCGATGATTCTGGCGGGCTGGCCACGGCGCTTCCAGGCTACCGCGGTCGAGTCCCGGTCGGGCTCAGTCCGGCAGGGGCTCGATGACCACCGGCCGGGACCCGAACCGCCGGGTCAGCTCGAGAAACTCCCGCTTCATGGCCTGGGTGTGGAAGACGGTGGCCGATGTGACCAGGCTCGCGTTCGTCACCCGCTCGATTAATTGAGAGAATCCGGCCAGCAGCTCCGGGAGGCTGAAATCACAGTGGCCGAACCGGTCGGCCAAGACGACGTCTACGGTCTCGCCACCTGCTGCCTGGTTCTTCGTCTGGTACAACCCCGTGTGCCAGACCGGAGTCACGGGGTCGCGCGCGGTGTGCATGGCAACGAGCGGGGCGTGGGTGCTGCCGCTGGTCTGGAGGGTCGCGGTCACGGATGCCAGAGCGGTCGGATCGGCATCGTGGCGAGCCACACCGGCGTTGAGGGCGCCGTCGTCATCCGACCCTTCGTATGACGTCGTCCGGTTGCCTATCGGGTTACCCCCCAACACCGAAGTGGCGTCGTTCGTCCCCATGAAGCTGTAGCGCAGGATCTGCGTAGTTGCCTCGCGAATGGTCTCCGGGTCGCCGGCATCGTGCGGCAGCTCCGTCACGGCCACGAGCTGACGGGTGCCATCCGGCGACGCGTCCAGCGCCGCCAGGACCTGCGCCGACGTGGCCTCCCAGTTCGCGTCGGTCACCACGGTCTCTTCGTTCGGGATGCCCACGGCGGTCCCCGGCATGACGCCGGGGAAGAAGTAGTCGAACACGATCCGGTAGTCGCCGAACCATTCGAGCTGCCTCTGGAAATCCCCGGCCGGTGCGCAGAGCGCCAGAGCGCCGTCGAAGAACGAGGTCACCTGCGGTTGCTCTACGGTGAGGACGGTGGACAGACCGCCTTCAGAAGCTCCGACCAGGTAGGTGTAGATTGGGAGCAACCCAAAACCGCTGGCGGCTGCGAGCGACTGCAACCGGGACCGGACCCAGCTCGACGTGTCCTTCAGATCCTCCACCGCCTCTGGAGCCACAAGACCGTTGCGGCGATAGCTCGTGCTCGCATAGCCGTAGAAGCCCTGTTCCACGGTTCCGATGGTCCGGATGATGTCCTTCACGAGAAAGCCGCTCGCCTCGTCGGCCGGAAGCGCCAACGGGGTGTAGGGCGGCCGATTGGGCCCCGGATTTGTGTACCCGTGTCCCCAGACCACCAGGACCCCGTTCCAGCGCGCCGGGAGGCAGAGCTCCAGCAGAGCACCGCTCGTCGCGACGTCCGTCACGCACGCCTGGAGCTCGGGTGTCGTCGCGATCGGAAGCTCGGCTGGCGGCGGGGGAGGTGGGCCGGTGGTGTCGTCGCCGCCGCAGCTCGCCAGAAGTAGAGCCAGAGCGAGCGGGACGAGCCGGCGTACCGATAGCCGCAAGAGTTTCTGCGGCGGCCGGGCCGGTGATGCACGGGGACGACGAGGGCGTGCTATCGGGCCGAGGGCCCTGAGATTCGAGCGAGCGGTTGACATCGTTCCGCGGGGCTCGGGTCACGCGTCTCAGACGCGCTTCAGTCTACATCGGAATATACGCCGTCAGTTGGCGGGTGACCACGTCCAGAGGATTCCAGTTCCCTACTCCTCCGGCGGCAACTCGATCTCCCCGGCGAGGATACCGCCATCCAGGTGGATCTCCGCCCCGGTCATGTAGGAAGACGCGTCGGAGGCCAGGAAGACCACTGCTTCGGCTACTTCGGCGGGTGTGCCCCAGCGACCCATCGGAGCGCCCCGGGCCACCGAGCGCATGCGCTCCTCGCGCTCCTCTCCTTCACCCAGGTACGCCTCCCACATAGGCGTGAGGATCGCAGCCGGCAGGACTGAGTTGCAGCGGATCTCGAGGCCCTCCTGGGCACAGTACAGGGCCACGGACCGCGTGTGGTTTCGGACGGCGGATTTGCTGGAGGCATAGGCGGCGGCACCGGCCTGCCCAACCACGCCCGACCGAGAGGACACGTTGACGATGGATCCCTTCCCGGACGGCCGCATGACCCGGATGGCATGTTTGCAGCCTAGGAAAACGCCGTCGAGGTTCGTGGCGTGGACGGCGCGCCAGGCAGCCAGTGACGCCTGTTCCGGGTCGTGCGGGCCCAGGTCCTCGTCGAATCCGGTGATCCCGGCGTTGTTCACCAGAATGTCCAACCGGCCCAAACGCTCGATCACAGCGTCCGTAACGGCCATCCAGTCAGATTCCTCGCGGACATCCAGGTGTTCGTACGTTGCCGCCGCACCGAGCCGGTCCGCCACTTCGTGTCCCAACTCATCCCGAAGATCGGAGAGCAGCACGGTTGCGCCTTCGCGCACGAATGTCTCGCATACGGCTTCTCCGATGCCACGAGCGGCACCAGTAACCAACGCGGTTTTGTTGTCCAGACGTCCCATTGTGATCTCGGTCGAATCGGTTAGATCAAACGTGCGACGGTTGATCTCGATGGACAACGGCGCACGCGATAGCCCCTGCAGGATGGGCGTAGCTTGGGCGCACTCCAAGGAGGTACTGGAAGTGAAGCCGGACCTGCCCGCCAAGATCGACAAACAACAAGCGCGCGAGCTCTACCGGAAGATCGCGCCGCGCTACGATCTCTGGGCGCGGCTGACGGAATCCAGAGCGCGGACCCGGTGTCTCGAGCTGGCGAGTATCCAGGACCGGGAAGCCGTGCTCGAGGTGGCGGTGGGCACCGGCCTGGCGTTCGTCGAGATCCTGAAGTCCAACCCGAATGGCCGCAACGAGGGTCTCGACCTGAGTCGGGAGATGCTGGACAGGGCGGTGCTGCGTGCGGAGAGCTCCGGTCTCGACAACTTCCGTCTGTACGTGGGGGATGCCTACGATTTGGACTATCCTGACAGCTCGTTCGACGTCGTCGTCAACAACTACATGTTCGATCTGCTGCCGGAGCCAGACTTCCCGATCGTACTCCGTGAGTTCTACCGCGTCCTGCGTCCCGGTGGGCGGTTGGTCCTGGTCAACATGACAGCCGGCAAGCGGTGGTTCGGCCGGGTGTGGGAGGCCATCTACCGCATCAGTCCGGCGTGGTTGGGAGGGTGTCGTGGGGTGCATCTCCGGCCCCATGTGGAGGCGATCGGGTTCGCGGACACGAGGAGGGAGTACATCAGCCAGATGACGTTCCCCTCGGAGATCATCTTTGGCGTCAAGCCGCGGGGCTAGCCGTTGGGATCGCGCGCCGCCAGCACGCTCTCCAGAAGACGGCCGCTGTGGCCCTCGAACTTGTAGTACTCGCCCGCGAAAATGGTCACGACGAGGCGATCTTCCGGTATGATGAACAGCCGCTGGTTTCCGTTACCTACCCCGGCCACGATCCGCTTGCCGGATGGCAGCGACCCCACCCACCACTGATATCCGTAGCCCCACATCCCTCCGTTACTCCACAAGCCGATCTCCGGTACGTGGCGCGTCATGGAGCGCTCGACCCAGGAGGCGGGAACGATCTGCTCCCCGTTCCACATCCCCCCGTGCAGGTACAGGGAGCCAATCTTGGCCAGATCGCGAGCTCGCAGCCTCAATCCAGACATGGCGGCGGGATTGTCGGGCGTCCAGCCGTCGGGACCCAGCCATTCGAACTCTGTGATCCCGAGAGGCTCGAACAGCCGCTCACGGGCGAACTCGTCCAGCGGCTGGCCAGCGAGGTGGGTGATCAGGCTCGCGATCACTTGCGTCAGACCGCCGCTGTAGTACCAGGTGGTGCCGGGCTCGTGCTCCACCGGCCGTGAGAGAACGTAGGCCGCCGGATCGGGTGCCGAGTAGGTCCGAATTTCGTCGTTCGTCTCGTCGGTGTACGGAACGGTCATCTCGTTCCACGCGAGGCCCGCCGTCATGGTGAGGACATCGTGGAGCGTGATCGCCCGGTGGGCCTCGCTCAGCGCGAGGTCTGGAAAATAGTCCAGCACGGAACGATCAACCGCCGTTTCAGCATCCTCGCCAAGCGCGATCCCGAGCAGCGCGGATGTCACGCTCTTCGAGACCGAGCGGAGATCGTGAAGGCTGTCGGGCCCCATGGCTCGCGATGGGATCGGATCCCCCCATCGCTCATCCGATCCCGAGAAATATCGCTCGAATACCAGCCTGCCGTCGTGTTCGATCAGCAGGGCGTGGGTGTTCGGAAAGTCTCCGGCCTCGATGTCGGAAACCAGTTGCTCGAGCGCAGCGGGGTCGAACCCGGCATCGGCCGGGTGGCCGGTGGCCCACTCGCTTGAAGCTACGACCTGCGGTGCTGCGTCATCGACGGCTGGCGCATCGCAGCTGTGCAGCAGGATGAGAAGACTGAGCAGGCCGAGCCATTGAACGCTGATTCGCCACGGTACTAGCACTTCCACCTCGCAAGTCAGGTTGAGTCCGCGGAATTGCTTGTCCGCGGCCGATGCGGGCGCAGATGAGCTTGCTGAACGCAGGTTCGAAGGGCAAGCCACCGTCTGGCTACCCCAAGTCAACGGGCTAGATTCTCAGTGAGCCGGATTACGACAACAACGAGTCGAGGCGATGATGGATGACAAAGTGCTGGTTACGGGCTCACGGGGACTGGTCGGCACGGAGGTCGTCAAGGAGCTGCTGGAGCGAGGAGTCATAGTGAAAGCCACGAGCCGCCAGGGGACGGAAGTCGCCGGCGCCGAGGCGACAATCTTCAATTTCGGGAAGCCCGAGACCTTCGCACCAGCCCTTGAGGGAGTGGACCGGGTGTTCCTTCTGGTACCTGCCGAATTCGTGGAGCAGGGGGACGAACTGGTTCCGTCGTTTATTAGCGAGCTCGAGGGCGCGGGCGTGCGCAGGGTAGTGTGCATGACCGGCATGACCGCGGAGCGGCCCGGGGCGCCGATGAACCGGATCGAGGAAGCTGTCAAGGACTCCGGAATCTCATGGACTCTGGTCCGGCCCAACTGGTTCAACCAGAACTTCGCGCCCGGTTTCTACCTGGGGAGCATCAAGGCCGCAGGAGGCGTGTTTCTCCCGGCCGCTGACGGCAGGGTGTCCTTCGTCGATACGCGGGATATCGGCGCCGTTGTCACAGCGGCGCTTATCGAAGACTGGCACAACGGCAGGGAATACACGCTGACCGGGCCCGAGGCGTTGGATCACGCGGAGGCGTGCGCGATCCTGTCCGAGGCGGCGGGTCGTGAGATCCGCTACGTGCCGGTCTCCAACGACGACATGAGAGGGGCGCTCCGGCAGCAGGGCATGCCCGAGGTCGGGATCGAGGGTCTGGTCGAGCTCTACGGGCTCGTGCGGGACGGCTCGTGCGAAGTTGTCTCGGACGACATCGCCACGGTGCTGGACCGACCCCCGATCAGTCTGGCGCAGTATGCCGCGGACCATGCGGAGCTGCTGAGATGAGCGCCAGGAAGGCAGGACTCGCCGTGTTCTGGATCGGCGCTGCCTACATGTTTGTCGCCGGCTGACTCGTCATGTGGTGGGCCGCACCCACCTGGGCCAGCGTGCGCGCTGCTGGGGAACCCGTTCTCGGGGCTGTACTTCCCTGAGAAGGTGCTAGAACCTGGTGCTCTGGCCTGGCACTACGGTGCGGGCACGAGGGTCGCGTTGTATTTCG
>JBDHIQ010000294.1:0-2237 GCA_039587395.1 Gemmatimonadota bacterium | reverse complement strand
GGCGGCGAATGAGCCGAAGCGGTCGTACAGCAGGCGTACTTCGACGCCGGCGCGCGCCCGTTCCGCCAGCCGCTCCAGCAGCTCGCGCCCCGTGTTGTCGCGCGAGATGATGAATGTTTGCACGTGCACGGACGATGTGGCACCAGAGATTGCCTCGAACAAGGCGGGATAGAACTCGTCTCCATCCACCATTAGCTCCGCCCGGTTGCCCCGCAGGACACGGAACGGACGTACGGCGGGGTCTGTGGCCCGGAAGATGTAGCCGGCCGCATGCGCATCCACGTGGCTGGTATCCACCGCCATCCTCTCAACAAAGGTGGGATGGACGCGGGCGCGACGCTTCAGGACTGCGCGGGCCGCTTCCCGGGCTGCGGCTCCACGCCCGACGCGGTCCATGCCGAACATCAGGTAGGAGAGTGCACCCACGTAGGGCACCACCCACAGAATGCCCAGCCACAGCACGGCGGACACCGGCTTGTGCTTGTGGAGGACCACATCGAAGCTCAGGAAGAGCCCCAGTGCGGCGTGCAGAACCCCAAGCACGGTCAGATCAGGCACGGCTCACTCCGCGCATCCGCCACCGACCCTGCTGTCGCGTCCCCCCCGAGCGTAGACTCACTACTCCCCTGCGTCATCCTCCTCCGGACCGCGACGTCCCAGGTGTTCGTTCATTACCAGGAGCGCGCTGACCGAGTCGCCGGCCAGTTCCAGCTGATCCACCACCTCGCCCGCGCTCTTCTCCTCCTCCACCTGCTCGTCGATGAACCACTGCAGGAGCACCTGCGTCGGGTAGTCCTTTTCGCTGACGGCGAGCCCGTACAGATCGTGAATCATGCCCGTGACTTTCTGCTCGTGGCCCAGGGCCGCCTTCATCACGGCCAGCGGTGACTCGAAGTCCGCCGGCGGCTTGCCGAGCGGCTGCAGCTCGACGGTGCCACCCCGGTCCAGAAGGAAGTCCAGGAGCTTCATCGCGTGTTCTACTTCCTCCTGCGCCTGCAGGCGCATCCAGTGGGCGAATCCGCCAAGGCTCCGACCGTCCAGATAGGCCATCATGGCCAGGTACAGGTAGGCGGCGTAGAACTCGTGCGCCACCTGATCATTGAGCGCTTCTTCCACTTTCTTGCTGAGCATTGGATCTATCCTCGGTGTAGTCAGTTCTCGTGCGATACGCCCCTGAGTCTTCCGTGACCGTTCTCGTGACGTTCTGCATCCTCGACGCCACGATCCGGCCGCAGCACGAATCGTTGGCGGAAGATGCGGTCGCCAAACTCGGAAAAGTCGTCGTTGGCCGCGTTCACCGCGACGTCGATCGCCACCCCGCCCGGCCCTTCTCCAACCTCAGGAGCCGTCCACTCCACTGCCCAGACGGCCAGGTCAGACTGCGCGAGCGAGGTTCCGGCGAATGTATGCTGTACATACTGCACGCCAGATGATGCCGTCAGTACATCGACGCGGTCATCCAGCGCCCGAAATGCACCGGCCTGTGAGCCGGCGTCCTTGCCGTCCAACCAGCGCGCCGCGAGCTGAAATCCGGCCATCGCAAGCTCTGGCTGCTCAAACGCCACTTCCAGACGAATCGGTCTTCCCGGCGCATACACCGAATCGATGCCCCGTATGCGCAGCGAGACGGCCCCCTCGTTCAGGGGCATGTCCGAGTGGCACTCCGTGCACGTGGGCTCGTCGAATCCTCCCGTATGTCCGGGAGGCGGCCCGTCGCTGTACAGCCGCGGTTCGGCCTGCCTGGCCCAGGCACGGATCCCGGAGGTGCTGAGTATGGCCGTGGCTCCCAGAGCTGCCAGCAGCGTCACGTTCAGCCATCTGCTCGAACTAAGGGACACGCGCCCTCCCGATCGTGTTCGTGGCGGACAGTACCGCCGCCGCTGTCGATGGGTGTGACGCTGAAGAACTCCTGGCTGGCCGGATCGAAACCGGCGAACAGGTTTGGATCCACCCCGCTTTCCACGATCCACAGGCGATCTGCGTCGTCCACTGCCATGCCGTAGGCCCGGGAGTCCGGGCCACTGGGTGTGATCCACTCGCGGAAGGAACCCGTCGAAGGGTCGTATTTACCCAGGAATCCGGCCGCGTAGTCCACGTACCACACGGCTCCGTCCGATGTCATCGCCAGCCGGCGTGGGCGAGCCTCCTCCCTGGGCAATTCTATCTCCGTCAGTTCCATCGTCAGAGGATCCACCGTGCCGAGCTTGTTGGAGCCGAACTCCACGAACCACGGACGT
>JBDHIQ010000293.1:0-2709 GCA_039587395.1 Gemmatimonadota bacterium | reverse complement strand
ATCGGGCGAAGTTCGTGGGAAAGGAAGCCCGGCCGTGATGTTGACACCCGAGTCACGGGCCAGTGTCTTCAGCACGGCCAGCCCGACGTCGTGATACGGTACAACAATCAGGTCTACTTCGCCCTCTATGCAGCGGAGGAAGGCCGTGTCGGCGGGAACGATGCCGAGAATTTCCGCGCCGCCATCGTCGGTGAGCTCCGCCACTGCCGGTTCGAGCGTTCGGGCTTCCTCGTCGCCGAACAGCCCACCCTCGGAGGCGTGAGGGTTGATGCCGGCGATGCAAATCCGTGGACGCTCGAATCCCCACCAGTCGCGCAGAGCCTGGAGCGCGATCCGGGTGCGCGTGACCACCAGGCGCCGGTCAAGCCGCGTGGGCACCTCACGGAGCGGGATGTGGGCGGTCAGCCCCGTGCGATCCCGCAGGAACTCCGTGTGGCCGGGGAACGAGTAACCCGCCGCGTTGATGGCCTGCTTGGAGATGGGCCCGGTCACCAGCCCGTCGATCCGTCCCGCCAGGGCCAGCTCGATGCCTCGCTCGATCGCCGCGCCGGCGATCCGCCCGGCCGCCGCGTCCGCTTTCGTGACGAGACTGCCGGTCGCCATGTTTGCCCCCGCCGCCGGCCATTCGCCAACGGCTTCCAAACGGATACCGGCGGTGGTGGGCCAGCTCTCGTGGCCGATCACGACGAACTCCGCCACGTCTCGTAGCTGCGGATCCTGGAGCGCCGCTGCCGTCAGCTCCGGCCCGACGCCGCGCGGGTCGCCCAGCGTGATCCCGAGGCGTGGTCGATTGGATGTCGTCAGGATTTCCCCTGCGCCCTCGCCTGACCCGTGCACCGGCTCCGTAGAGGTGGGCTCCAACCAGTCAAGGCGGTTGAAGCGGTGTCAGTGGATGCTGCCGTCGCTACATGATGATCTTGATGAACGCGTTCTGCCGCAGCTCTTCAATGTAGGCCTCGAGCTGCTTCTGCTGCTTGATTCGCGTGCGAATCTGGTCCCGCACGTCGTCCAGCACGTAGGGTCCGCTGGCCCGGTAGGTGATGACCTCGAGGACCACGAACTCTGTGCCGCCACCCGGTGCCTGGATCGGGAACGGTTCCAGCACGGTGCCCGGCTCGACGGCCGCGACCCGCTGCGGGTACTCCGGTCCGAATCGCTCCGCGAGCGCCTGCACAACTACCTCGTCAAACCGGATCTGTTCATCCAGCACCGCCGGGTGGTTTGCCACACGCTCGGGGTCCACGCCGGCGCGCAAGCTGTCGGCGAACTCGGTTGCCCGGGTCCGTGCCGTAGCGATGTCCTCCTCGCTGATTCTGGGCACGATCAGGATGTGGCGGATGAACCGCTCGCCGCCTCGCGTATTCTCGACCTTGATGAGGTGATACCCGAACCGTGACGCGACCGGGCCGATCACCCGCCCGGGTCGTCCACCCCAAGCCGCATCGGCAAACGACTTCACCAGGTCGCCGCGCCGCATCCAGCCAAGCTCGCCACCGGTGTCGCGGGTGCCCAGATCCTGCGAGTACCGCCTGGCCACGACCGCGAACTCCTCTCCATCCGCCAGTTCCACGATGGCACGCTCCGCGATGGCCAGCGCGCTATCGCGCGCCTCCGGTGAAGGCAGGGGGCGAACCAACAGCTGGTTGAACGTCACCGTCGCCGGACGCGTTTCGGAAGCGGCCGCCTCGTCGAAGTACGCGACAATCTCTTCTTCCGTGACCACGACCGGTGGGAGATTGCCTTCGGCCTCCAGCCTGCCGCGATATTGCTGGATGAGGAGTTCGGCGCGCGCCTCCGCGCTGAGCATCTGGCGGTACTGGAGCAGGTTCATCCCGCTCTGTTCGACAGCCGCCTGCATCTCCGCGTCGGAGTTGAAGTTGCCTCGTAGCTCCTGGAAGTTCTGTTCGGCAAACGCGTCGACATCCTGGTCCGATATGATGATGTCCGAGCGTTTGGCCTGCTGCAGGATCAGCAGTCGGTCTGCTGCGGCGCTCACGACCTCCGATTCCACTCTTCGCTTCCTTCGGCCGGCAGTGTGGCACCCTGTGACTGCATGCGGAAGAACTCCTGGTACAGCTCGGAGCGCAGAATAGCCGTGTCGCCGACGATGGCCACAATCTGGTCGATCAGCTGTAGCGAGTCCGCGGACATGGGAATCACCGGTTCCTGGGCTGATCCGGGACCGGCCGCCAGGCAGCCGACCAATGTGCACGCGAACAGGGTTCTTCTCAGTTTCATGACCTCGCTTACACCACAGCGCGACGTATGCGCCATCTGTTTTATGCCTCAGCGGAGACCCCGGCGGCGTGGCCCTCAGCGGTCGCCAGAAGCCGAAGGGCGTCGAGCAACGTGGGCACCAGGGGTTCCGTTCCCGCTCGTCGAAGCGCCAACGATAACGGCTGCAGGCGGCGCACTTCAACTTCGACCTGTCTGTCGCCGAACGCGTTCGTGAGCAGGGTGAGCCGCGGCGTGGCCTGTTCTCGAAACGTGATGCGGGCCTCGCGGTCTCCGACCCGGATCCAGTCCGCCTCGATGACGGTCCCCAGCGTGCGCAGCTCTCCCAATGCCAGCAGGTGCTCTGCGGGCTCCGGGACGGGGCCGAACCGGTCCTCGAGCTCCGCCCCGAGCTCACGCACCTCGTCCCACCGCGTCATTCGCGACAGCCTTCGATACAGGTGCATCTTCTGCTCGGTTTCCAGGATGTAGTCG
>JBDHIQ010000105.1:0-29276 GCA_039587395.1 Gemmatimonadota bacterium | reverse complement strand
GGCCGGGATCGGTGACGCCCGAATTGACCCTTACAGCCTTGATCATGGGCAGCGGCGGCGAATCCGTCGGCTGCTGGGCCTTGGAGTCCTGCTGCAGGTAGGGCTGAGCTCGAGCTTGTTGGGAGCGGGAACGGCAACGGCCCTGAAGAACAACTCGGGCGTTGCCGTGAGCGCGCTGTTGATTCTCGCGGCCTTGTTGTACTTCCGCTGGCTCCTGGGACAGCGTCCGGCTGGCGGCTCGTTGCCGCTGGCCGGCGATCCACCTCAGTCCAGCGTGTCCAGCGTCACCACATCCCAGTAGCCCCGGTAGCGACCCGATTCCACCCCCTCTGTGAGCGCGGCGATCGATTGCACGACCTGTGTGCTTATGTGACCGGGAACGGCGCGCGGGTGCGGACCGAAAACGCTGTGAAACACGCTGCGGATGATCACGCTGCGGTCGTCGTACGGCAGGCTCTGCAGGTTGCGGATGAACGCTGGGAATCTCCGCTCCCGGTGCAGATAATACTCCACGTTCGAAGTGTAGAACGCGGATACCTTGAGCTCCCTGCGCTGAAGGTACTGGCCGATGGACCTGAGAGATTTGTCGCCGCCCAGATCGCCCACCACCGGTACCACGTGATCTCTCGCCTGCAGCTCTTTGACGAATTGAAAATCCTCCTCTGAGGCCAGGTAGCTGGTCCGGCGCCCGGCCAGATCCCGCTCGAGGAGCAAGTCGCGCAGCGTCGGATAGTAGAACCGAGGGGCGCGGCCGTGGCTCCTGAACTTCAGCGACAGGCCGGCTGTCATGAACTCGCGGTGGAACGCGCCTATCGTCTTCAGATCGTCGTCGCTGAGTGCCAACCCGAACGCCTGCACTACGGCGTAGACTCCCGCTTGCGCGGCACTTCCGGCCGCTTCGTCCAGCTCCGTGCGGTCTATGTAGTCCACGAGCTCTGCGATGCTCCGGTCATCCCAGGCCGCCAGGTCCGGGGGCAATGGACGACCGAGCAACGTGGCCAGGTACTCCAACCGGTTCCTGCTGAGCTGGAACAACGTCTTGAACAGCAGGTGCTGGAGCAGGTTGTCGCGGCGGATGTCTACGAGGAAGGCAATCTCCGGGCGGATCCTGGCCAGGTAGGAGAAGTTCTGCGCCGGCCCCACTCCTATGTAAGCGCCGCCCCGGATGTCCGCCGCCTCGATGGTCGAGATGACGTGCAGATAGGAACTCTCGTTCGTGATCAGGTTGTCCGTGTCGAAGTAGCGATTCGGCTCGGACAGAGAGTCGATGAGAGAGGCAAAAGAGAGTTCCGGCAGCGTCCTTTCGGCCGTGCGGCCGGCGCAGCCCGCGAGCGTGAAGGCCAACCCGGCCGCCAGGATTGCCAGCGCGGCCGTGAGGCGGAAGCCGGGGTGCGCCGGCAGGCGCGTCGGAGCCAGCCACGGTTCCACGCGGCGGCGGCGGCTGGACAGGAAACGGGCAGTCGAGTTCATGGCCGTGCAAGCTCGGCGAGCGGGATCGAGCGGGCAACCAAGACGGGCCGGCAGTGGCGCTGCCGGCGTCCGGGGGTTGATAATGTCCCTACCCGCCGAGGCTTGGAGAGGAGTGGTGTCTCGGATCACCCCGGCTGTAGAGCCGGACAGTGACGAGGTGCCGCATACTCGGACAGAAGCTGCTTTCCCGAAGTCCGCTTCGCCTGCGCTGGCTGGCCATCGCCCTGGTGTGGGTCGGCCTGGCTATCCGGAATGCCGGCCTCTTCCAGCATGCCGTCTTTCAGACGCTCTACGCGGGATACAGGTGGACCTGGCGCTGACCGTACCGGTCGCACGAATTGGGAACCTTGTCGGGATCTGAGGGTCGCCTTCACTCTGTGATGAACATGCACAGGACTCGACCTAGACTGGTGTTACCCCTGATCGTGGCAGCCTTCTGGCTGCCTGCGACCGCATGCGCGAGCCCGCCGCCGGATCCTCCCGCTCTGGTTATCGTGGAGCCGCCGGCCGGCGTGCATTCCCGCTACTACCCTGCCCGGTCCGTGGTATGGCCTGCGCTGGCGATGCCGTCACCGGGCCGGCCCTGGCTGGCACCGGAGCTAAGCATCAGCCCCGACCAGCCCCGCGAAGGCACGGCCGTCGGGGTTCGCATCTCGCTACCGGAAAACGGAAGAGTTCCGCTGTCCGTGACGGTCGAGTTGGCGGGACTCCCGGTCCACGTAATTAGGACCGGCAGGGGCTGGTTCGGGATCGGCGCAGTGCCGATCGGGGTCACCGGATCTCAGCTCCTGGTCGCCCGGTTCGAGATTCAACCCGACTCGGTTGTGGAGCACTTGCTGCCGGTCACCGTGGATGGTCGGACGTTCCCGGCCACACAGCTGACCGTAGCCGGACGGTTCACCAACCCGCCGGCGGAGGTTCTGGAGCGAATCGGCCGGGAGCGGGCACTGATTCGCGGAGTACTCGACCAGGCGTCGCCGGAGTGGCTGGCAACCGGTGGCTTCGAGTGGCCCCGTCCACCCAGTTTCACCAGCCCGTTCGGCCAGCGCCGCGTTTTCAATGGAGAGCTCCAGAGCCGTCACTGGGGACTGGATCTACAGGGGCAGGAGGGGATGCTCGTCCGGGCAGCGGCTACGGGAAGGGTATCGCTGGCCGAAGGTTTCTACTATCAGGGGAATGCCGTGTATCTGGATCACGGGCTCGGGGTGTATACGGGCTACTTTCATCTCTCGCAGATTGATGTTGAGGCTGGAGATCTGGTCCGGGTAGGCCAGGTCCTGGGTCGGGTGGGTGCAACCGGGCGAGTCACCGGACCGCATCTGCACTGGACTTTGCACGTCGGAGGAGTCAGCCTTGACGCGGCCAGCTTGCTGGAGCTGGAGAATCTCCCGGAGGCCGGGCCGGGCCTGTCGGAAGCACCGCCGGGATTGGCGGATTCGCCGCCGGATTCGTCGGAGAGCGGCGACCGGAACGCTGACGGCCACATAGCGCGAACAGGACTAAGATGACCATACGGACGACGATGGGATCGAGGGGATGCCCGTTCTGTCACGGGCCGCGCGGGGAGCGGGCGCAATGACGCGCCTGGCCCTGGTGCTGAGCGGCGGCGTTTCGCTGGGAACGTACGTGGCCGGCGCGGTGCTGGAGATTCTCCGGGCAATAGAACAGGACGAGGGCCGCGGACTGCGCCTCGATGTCGTTGCCGGCTCATCCGCCGGCGCCCTGACAGCCGCGCTGGCCGGTAGAGCGATGAGCGTCAATCCACAGCTCATTCCGTGGCTGGAGAAGGTGTGGGTGGACGTCCTGGACGCGGACTTGTTGCTGAACTCCGGGCGGCCCGACCGGTCCGGCTTCATGGACGTCTCGGCGGTGGATG
This sequence comes from Gemmatimonadota bacterium, assembly GCA_039587395.1. Classification (GTDB taxonomy): domain Bacteria; phylum Gemmatimonadota; class Gemmatimonadetes; order Palauibacterales; family Palauibacteraceae; genus JBDHIQ01. Next base: position 25,930 of record JBDHIQ010000105.1, on the reverse strand, counting down.
AACTGAGCCGCGCCCTCATAACGGCCGGGCCTGCTTCCGACGACCGCCCATCGCCGGCGTGCGGGGATCCGCTGCATATCGGGCTGGCGCTCTCGAACCTGGAAGGGATCGCGTACGACTTCCGCTACGGGTTCCTCAATCCACCCGAGCGGTTCTACGGTAGTCGTGTGCACCGGGATTGGATCGAGTTCGAGCTCGGGCCGCAGCGGACGGCGACCGACGGTGTCTGGGAAGAACTGCGAGATGCGGCACTGGCATCGGCGGCGTTCCCGTTCGCGTTTCCACCAAGACCGATCGAGCGTCGCGTGACGGACTATCCGGGAGCCCGCTTCCCGGATGGAGCCAGCCCGACGGTCAGCATGTCGTATACGGATGGAGGCCTGTTCGACAACGAGCCTGTACGCCTGGCCAGGCACCTGGCCCGGAAAGTGGAAGACCACCGGTCGGCGGACTGGCGATATGTCCTGGTCGATCCGTACATGGGCGCTGACAGGGAGGGTCTGGCGACCGGGGTGGCGGAATCCACTTCGCACAGTCGACTGGCGGGGCAGCTTGCGCATGCTTTGCTGGGCCAGGCGTCCGTGCGTGACTGGCTGGAGGCGAACAAGGCCAACGCCCGACTCGAGATTCTGGAATCGCTCATCAACCGGCTCCCCGACCTGGGAGAGGGTCTCCGCGATCCCGCGGCCGTGGACCTGGGCCGCTCGATTGGCGAACTGGCCGAGCAGGTGGCCGAGATGAAGATCGCGGTGAGCCGCGAGCCACTCCCGAAGACGGGGGATCCGGTTCTGGACTACCTGGATCGAAACCTGGATCGCATTCAGGCGGATCGTAGATTCGACTCGGTGCTGGGGCGTTTGGAGACCCGGGCCGCGCGTACCCGGATGGCGAAATTGATCTTTGTCCTCGAATCGGCGGCCGGCCTGCGGGACAAGAGCGTGCTGCCGCTGTACCTGGTCGCTCCCCCGGAGCCGAAGCAGCTGCATGGCGATTTTCTCGCGAACTTTGGCGGTTTCTTCAGCCGGGAGTGGCGGGCCAACGACTTTCGAGCCGGTCGCCGGGACGCGCGCCGATTGCTCGAGGAGCAGCTGGGCGACGTGGTGAGCTATCGGCCCGCTTCCGACGATGCCTACCGGGTGGAGATGCTCGACGCATCGTTCGATGCTATGCCCGGCCAGGCCCGGAAGAGCCTCGAGCGGTTCGTGCAGGCTGAGGCCGGCCGGGTTGTGGGCGGGCTGAAACCGGGGTTTCTCGCTTCGTTGTTCGGGTGGGCGTGGAAGCCGGTAGTCCGCCGCTGGGCCGGCCGGCAAATCATGGACGGGCTGCGCAGCGTACGCTGACGGTACGGCTGCTTCTGCAGGACGCCGACACCACCCGGCGGTTGTCGCGGACTGGACCTCCGCCCTTACACTTCGGCCGGGCCCTGCGCCGCAAGTCGCGAACCCCCCGCATACACGTTAAAGCTCTCGGGCCTGGTGAAGCCGACCAGCGTCATGTTGAAGCGATCGGCCACATCCACCGCCAGGCTGGAGGGCGCACCCACTGCCACAACCATGGCGACTCCGGCGGCGAGGGCTTTCTGCATGATCTCGAACGACGCACGTCCGCTCACCGCCAGAAAACGGTCCGCGACAGGAAGCTTCGAATCCAGCAGTTCATGACCTATCACTTTGTCCACGGCGTTGTGGCGTCCCACATCCTCACGCGCCACGGATAGCACCCCCTCCGGATCGAACAGCGCGGCGGCGTGCAGTCCGCCAGTCTTGCCGAATACCCGCTGGGCCGCGAGCAGACCCGTCGGAACTGCCCTGACGACGTCATGGGGTACCCGTAGCGTGCCGTCGGGCAACGGCTTGCAGCCACGGATCTCCACAGCCTCCAACGAGGCTTTGCCACACACTCCGCAGCTTGACGTCATGTAGAAGTTCCGGGTGAGCAGCGCCGGATCGAACGACTCTGGATCGCGCAGCCGCACGCTGACGATGTTGAATTCCTGCGGTGTCTGGTCCCGGCAATAACGGATGTCGGCGATGTCGCCCCGGCCTGCGATCAAGCCCTCGGTGAACAGGAAGCCGGCGGCCAGTTCGAAGTCATCCCCGGGCGTTCGCATCGTCACCGCCACGGAGCGTTCCGTGGCTTTCCCGTTCTCGTGCAGCGTCAGGCGGATCTCCATCGGCTCTTCCACCGTGACCACATCGGATTCCGGCTGCAGGCCGGACTCGCCGTATCTCTGGATCTTCGCCTGTGCGGTGTTTCGTCGGGGTGCAATCATGCGGCGAAAGGTACGGCATCAGGCAGCCCATCGCGCCACGCCCGGACGTTCTCCGGCAACCCGCCGGGTCGATTGCCGCTGTTTCGAGAGACGCGTACTCTAGGCATCTGTCTGGCGTTTCGCGGCCGCCCCTCTGTACACGTGTGAGCGTGCGATGACGGTTCCCACAGACCTGGAGCTGTTCGACCTGTGGCGCGGCGAGCCTGCGCCCCTTCTCCCTTTGCTGCACGCCTTCCACGAACGGGACGGCCAGCTCACCGAGCACTCGCTGCGAGCGGTCTCGGACGAACTTCGAATTCCCATTGCCGAGCTGTTCGGGACGGTGACCTTCTATCATCACCTCTCGCGCACCGAGGGCGGGCGCGAGGCGCCGCGCGTGTGCACGGGCCCCGTGTGCAGGCTGTTTGGAGCGGACGATCTGCTGAAGGATCTGGACGGGGCCATTTCGATGCCGTGCCCGGGTCGCTGCGATCAGCCGGTTCCGGTGCTGGATGCGGACTCCGTGCGTACCGGTGCCTCTGCCGACACCCTGCTGGAGGGAGCTTCTCCCCTCCCGCCTGCGCCCATGCCTGGGGTCGTTGAGTGCGTATTTGCGTCGATTCGGGAGCCCGGCCGCGCTTTGCTGGACGGCTATGGATCCACCGGCGGCTACCAGGGGCTCACCGCTGTTCTGGGCTCCATGAGCCCGACCGAGTTGCTGGACGTGGTTTCGGACAGCGGGCTGGCCGGCCGCGGCGGGGCGGGCTTCCCAACAGGCCGGAAATGGCAGGCGGTAGCCGACGCGAACAGCGGACCGAAAACGGTGGTCTGCAACGCCGACGAGGGAGAGCCCGGCTGTTTCAAGGACCGGGCGCTGATGGACTACGATCCACACGCGGTGATAGAAGGAATGGTGGCCGCCGCGTATGCCACCGGGGCGTCCCGCGGGTTCATCTATCTGCGCTACGAGTACCCTGAGACGTTGCGGATCCTCGAGCGCGCACTGGCCGAAGCGGAGGATGCCGGTTTCCTGGGAAGCGGGATTCTCGGCACGGAGATGGAGTTCCGGATCTATCTGCGTCGCGGGGCCGGAGCGTACATCTGCGGCGAGGAGACGTCGCTACTCAACAGCCTGGAGGGTAAGCACCCGTTCCCGCGGAACCGGCCGCCGTACCCGGTAACGCACGGCTACGAGGATCTCCCGACGGTGGTCAACAACGTGGAGACCCTGGCGTCCGTGCCTCACATCCTTCGGCATGGGGCCGAGTGGTACCGGAGTCTGGGCTACGGAGAGCACGCCGGCACCAAGCTGATCAGCCTGTCCGGCGACATCGCGCGGCCGGGCAACTACGAGGTCCCCATGGGCTTCCCTCTCCAGACACTGCTCCATGAGTGGGCTGGTGGACCCGCTGCAGGGCGGAGCATCCAGGCCGTAACGATGGCCGGTCTGTCGGGCGGCTTCCTTGCAGGAGACGATCTGGAAGTCACGCTGGATGAGCCGAGCATCAGGGCCAAAGGATCATTCCTGGGTGCCGGCGGGATCATGGTGTTCGACGACACAAGGGACATGGTGGCGGTCGCCCACGACGTCATGGATTTCTTCGCCGAAGAGTCCTGCGGGAAGTGCTTCCCGTGCCGGATCGGAACGCGACGCCTGGTGGAGAGGCTGTCCGGGGGCGGGCCGGCCGACCTGGGCGAGTGGGTAGATGAAGTCACGGACCTGGGACAAACCATGAAAGACACCAGCGCCTGCGGCCTGGGCATGGCGGCACCGCTCATCGTGGAGAGCCTTCTCAAGTACTTCCCCGACCAGGTGACGGGCTACGTGGAGTTGGGAGCATGAGCGCCAGAGAGCAGGACATGGACTTCACGATCATTCTCGACGAGGAGAAGGTCCCGGTTCGACTGGGCGAGACCGTCTTCCAGGTCGCCCAGCGTCACGAGCGGGATGTGCCTAACCTCTGCTATGATTCCCGGCTCCGCAGGGTGCTCATCGAGATGGTTGCGTCCGAGAACCGCAACATCGATGTCGATCCGCTTTCGGGCTACGCCTCGCAACAGATGTCGGGTCTGGCCGATCGCTACGATGCGCGCAGCGGTCGGTTTGCCGGGGCAAGCTCGGGCACCAGCCGCCGGGATGACGACAACCCGTTCATCGCCCGCGACTACGACAACTGTATCTCGTGCTACCGGTGCGTCCGCGTCTGCGCCGAACAGGAGGGCGACTACGCGATCAGCATCATGAACCGTGGGTTTCAGACCCGCATCACGACGGAATTCGACGGCTTGCTGAAGGACTCCGCCTGTACCTTCTGCGGGCAGTGCATTCAAACATGCCCCACCGGCGCGCTGGCAGACCTCAAGGCGCTGGCTCACCGGGATGTGGAGGGAGAGACGGAGCTGACCCGCACGATCTGTCCATACTGCGGGGTGGGTTGCTCGGTCGATGTGATGACGCGGGACGAACGCATCGTAGGCGTTCTCCCGGCGATGGACGGCCCGGCAAACCACGGAGCACTGTGCGTGAAAGGGCAGTTTGCCTTCGATTTCGTCCATCACCCGGACCGCCTGGCCACACCGCTGGTCAGGGGCACGGACGGAGAGCTTCACGAGACGGACTGGGACACCGCGCTGAACCGGGCGGCGGACGGCCTGCGCACGGTCCTGGAAGAGCACGGCCGTCACGGTATCTACGCCGTCGCCTCGGGTCGGGCGCCCACCGAAGCTTCGTACATGATGCAGCGCTTCATGCGGGCCGGACTCGGGTCCAATCAGATCGACAACTGCAGCCGTGCTTGACACGCTCCCACGGTCGCCGGTCTGGCGGCCTCTATCGGACGGGGCGCGATGTCGAATCCTCTGGCGGACATGGACAAGCCCGATGTGATCTTCTGCATCGGGACCAACATGACCGAGTGCCACCCGGTGGCGGCCACCCGGATCAAGCGGGCCATCGCGCGGGGCGCAAAGCTGGTGGTCGCGGATCCCAGGCGCATCCGCCTCGCCGAGATCGCGGATCTCCACCTTCCCATTCGGGTCGGGTCCGACTCCGCGCTTTTGCTCGCCATGGCACACGTGATAGACCGGGAAGGCCTGGTCGATGAGGCGTTCGTGGCAGGGCGGACAGTAGAAGCCGAGAGCTTTCTCGAGCATGTGCGCGAGTTCACGCCGGAGTGGGCCCAGACAATCACCGGAGTGCCGGCGGCGGACATCGAGAAGGCCGCCATGTGGTACGCGGGGGCAGACCGCGGGGCCATCTACTACACGCTGGGGGTCACCGAGCACATCTGCGGCGTGGAAAACGTTCAGAGCCTCTGCAACCTGGCGTTGATGACCGGACATATCGGCCGGGAAGGCACCGGTATCAACCCGATGCGCGGCCAGAACAACATCCAGGGAGCGGGCGACGCCGGAGCGCTTCCGAACAACTATGTCGGCTTTCAATCGGTGGAGGACCCGGAGTTCCAGGCCAAGTTCGCCGCGGCCTACGGACGCGAGACCGACCTGGAGAACGGGCCGACCAAGGTGCAGGCGCTGGAGATGGCCGGAGACCGGATCCGGGCGATGATCATCGCCGGAGAGAATACGGTGGTCTCCGATCCGGATCGGGAGCACTGCGAACGGGCCCTGGACAGCCTGGACCAGCTGGTGGTGATCGACATCTTCCTCACCGAGACCGCGGCCCGGGCCGACGTGGTGCTGCCGGCCACCGCGTGGGGCGAGACCGACGGCACGTGCACGAACACGGAGCGGCGAGTGCAGCGGCTGCGCGCCGCCGTCCCGGCGCCGGGAGAGGCAAAGCCCGACTGGTGGATTCTCGCTGAGCTGGCGAAGCGGTTGGGCTTCGAGGGCTTCGAGGGCTTCGAGTCGGCGAAGGACGTGTTCAACGAGCTCTGCGAGCTGTCAGCCACGTATCACGGCCTGAACTGGGATCTGGTCGAGGATGGCCAGTACCAGTGGCCGGTGCCGTACGAGGGACACCCCGGGACGCTGCGGCTCCACGAGGAAGAGTTCCCCAACGGCAGGGGGATCTTCAAGCTGATTCGCTATCGGGACCCTGCCGAGACCATCAATGACGAGTACCCGGTGTGGCTCACCACGGGCCGGCGCCTGGCGTCGTATCACACGCGGACGCAAACCGGCCGCTCCAGCGGGATCGAGTATCTCCTCCCACGGGAGACGCTGGAGGTGAACCCGGCGGACGCGGTTGCGTGGGGCCTGGAGACCGGTGGCTGGGCCAGGGTCAGCAGCCCGCGCGGGGAGATCAAGGTTCGCGTGGAGGCCACCGACCGCTCGCCGCGGGGGACCGTGTTTGCCAGCTTCAGCTTCAACGACGTGCCGGTGAACGTCCTGACCGGCGGCGGCTACGATCCCATTACCCACACGGCGGAGCTGAAAGTCTGTCCGGTGCGCGTGGAGCCTGCCTGACGGAGCGGCCTGCTTTACACAGTGGCCTGGCTGACAAACCAGGCAGATCGCTCGCGTTGACAGGATGTACGAAGGGCCCCGTGACGGGGCCCTTCGTGATTGCTACTGAACTTGGTCGAGCGGCGTTCGCCGTCCGATTCCGACTCTACTTCGTGTTGAACGTGAACCCGATCGACAGAGAATTCTCGAACATCTTGTTGGTCACGCTGGTCCCGTCCATCGGACCCATCGGAGTCCAGAACGTGCCCGTGCCGCTGTTCTCAAACACGTGGTAGTAGCCCAGGTCGATCGCGAAGCTGTTCGACAGGTGCAGGCTCAGCCCCAGCGTTGCGTGGTGCTGGACGATGGCCGGCGCCGGCGTGTTGAAGAACGAGAATTTGTCGGGTACCGGATTGTCGGCGTAGTTGTAGCCGGCCCGCAACGTGATGGCGTCGATGGGCGCGAACTGCACGCCGCCGTGGATCGACAGGATGTTCTTCCACCCGAAGCCGGCAACCGCACCGGTCTGCGTGAACGGGTTCTCCTTGTTCTCTTCCGGCAGCTTGAAGCCCTTGGTGTTCTCGTAGAAGAAGTAGCGGACGTCACCAGCCAGCAGGAGGCCGTCCATCGGCTCCCAGGCCAGACCGCCGGTCACGAAGCCCGGCACGTCCATCGAGAACGTCAGGGTGCGGTCCGTTCCGAACACGCCGCCAAACTGGGACGGTGTCGTGATGTTCGGATTCTCCCACGTGGCGTTCCACTTGAACTCGTCGAACCACTGCGGGCTCGAGTAGGCAGCCCCGAGGGCGAACCTGTCCGTGGCCTGCCACTGAAGCCCAACCTGGAAACCGAAGCCGAACGCACCGTCCGTGGCGGTTGCCCTGGAGTAGAAGGCCTCGTCATCCAGCGTGCCCGGGTTCCCGTCCTGACCGAACGTCACGGCAGGAGGCGCGAACGGCGCCGGATCGATGCTCAGCGTGGCCCACGACACGTTCGCCGCGCCACCGATCCAGAAATCCTCGGTGATTGCATAGGCGATGGCCGGCGTGAACTTGAGAAGCGAGTAGTTGGAGTAGATCTGCCCGAAACCGAACGGCCGTGGGCCGTTGATCGGGTTCGCGTTGTTTTGCGGGTAGTCGACCCCGAAACCGGCGATGCCGATCCCGCCGAGTCCGAGAGACAGTCTGTCGTTGACCCGAATAGCGAATCCAAGCGCAGGAATCGGAGTGAACTCGCTCTTGCTGCGCGTGGAGCCTGAACCGATACCCGGCATGTTGCTCGACACCGTTCGGTCCGGCTTGAACATCTCGAAGCTGAACTCGACCCGCGTCCCCTCGTAGGCCAGGAGCCCGGCCGGATTGAGGAAGAACGTGCCGAGAACGCTCACGTGAGCCGCTGTGCCGGCTCCGCCCATTGCGGAATTTACCGCGCCGACCCCGTGCAGAAAGTGCCCATCCGTTGCCTGGACACGGGGTGCCGCAAACAGCAGGACGGCTGCCGCGAGTGCAACTCCCGCCAACCTCCTACGTAACATGGTTGCCTCCCTTCGCAGGACCCGCGGGCCCCGTCTCATTCAGAAATTCTGATGTACGCAGCCCCACCTCTTCCATTCGTAAAACCCGTATGGATGGCCGAAATTGAGTGTGCTAATTCTACTTGTTGGATTTTGAATCGTCTGTCGGGAGGCACCCGTTCTCCGGCGTGGGGGGAGGTCTCCAGAACGCTGTGGGGAACGGGGTTATGCTTTTGTGGGGAGATACCTTACACGCGGCGGCCGGGGCCCGGAGTGGGTCTATCCGGGGATGCTCTGCACGGCGACCTGCAGAGACTGGACAAGCTCAGCGGGCAGGGCAAAGCTCCGCTCGAAGCGGCGTCCCAGGACCTGGGCGCTCTCCCCGGCGGAACCGCCGGCGTAATAGCGCTGGTAGCCGGCCACCTTGTCCGGCGCATAGCGGCTCAGGAGCAGGGATCCACACCGGACCGCCCCGAAGCTGCTGCGTCTCTCGCCCTCGAATCGATCGACCGTGGTGGCTACCGTTTCCAGCGCCCTGCGAACCAGGGGGAAGCACAGCTCGCGGACCGCGGCGAACAGCTCACCCTCCGCCACTTCACCCTCCGCCAGTTCGGCCTCGGACCCCAGCTTCACCACCACGACGTTGTCCTCGCGGTGGAGCGGATCGCCCTGAAAGATGCGTCCCTCCTGTCCCAGCGGCGGGGACAGCAGCACGATGCCTCGGTCCAGGCTCTCCGACGCCAGGTACGGGGCGAGCCGGGGGGCGAAATCGGCGTTCCAGCTGGACTGGAGATCCTGCAGCCTCGCGGACTGGCGGGTCGAGATCCGCGTCCGAAAGTCGGAATAGAAGCTGGTCCACTCGTCTTCGAGCGCCTCCACGTACTCACCAAGCAAGGCAAGGTGCTCGGCATCCCGCAGAACCAGCGCCACCGCGCTTGCCCCGAAACGGGCCGTCGGATCCGAGACATCCCGCGGGCTGCCGCCGGCCGCAAGCGTGCGAAGCGCATCGAGCATCGCCACCCGGTTGGAAAACGTGAAGTACAGCGGAAGAAAGTGGTAGAACTCATACGTGTCATCGCCCCGAAACTCGCGGGCGAATCTCTGCCGTCCGGCATCCAGCGAGCTGGGGCGGGCCCCGGCAGCCGCTTTCTCGCCGGCTATGGACGGCCCGTAGTCGCGGCGGTACAGCGGCAACGGACCGATGCCTTCGAATCCGACCATCGCGAGGCCATGATACCACAGGTCCAGGTGTGGCGAACCGCCTATCACCCAGCTACGCGGCTCCTGCGCTGCAGGCGGCTCGCCGGCCGGCTCCTGCCCTGACGCCGGCCGCGGCGCGCCTCCCGGCACGACTCCCTGTGCGATCCCCAGCACCAGCCAGCACCCTGCCAGCCGGAGGACCCGCCCGGCTTCCCGTCGGGACAGCGGAAGCCCCGCCTTCATCCGGAAACCGTCGCTTCCGGCCATGCCCGTCTATACCCTTGCGACTTGTGCCTCATAGGCCGTGCGGCCCGGGAAGTTGCGGTTGATCGAGCTGATGGTGACCTGGTCCGGCGACGTGCTCACGCCGGGGCCCGCATTGATGCACGCCCCGCAACCCGGAGCCAGGACCGTGAAGCCTGCCTGCCGGAACAACGCCTCGTAGCCGGCATCGCGACAGTACGCCTCCACATCCACGGAGCCGTACTGCACGTAAGCGTCCACGGAATCCGGCACCCGCCGCCCGGCGGCCAACGCCTCCTCAAGCACCGCGGCGTACATGTCGAAGTCGTCGCGTTTGGCTCCGGTGCAAGCCCCGAGAAATACGATGTCGAGCGATACCTCATCCGGCAGATCACTGATGTTCACCCCGTTCCCAGGGTCTCCAGGAGTTGCCACCATCGGCTCCAGGCCGGAGGCGTCGATCTCCATAGTCCACTCGTACTCCGCGTCGGCGTCGCTTTCCAGTCCATCGATGAGCTCCTCGAGTTCCGCGTGCGGGATCCCCCGGCGCTCGGCCAGCCAGTCCACGGTTGTGCTGTCGGGCGCCACGATTCCGGTAAAGGCACCAATCTCCGCCGCCATGTTGGTGAGCGTGGCCCGTTCATCGACGCCCAGGGCCTCCACGGCGTCACCTGTGTACTCCAGGATCTTCCCGATGGCCAGGCCGTCCTTCACGTACGGGTGCCGCAAAATCTCGAGCACCATGTCCTTTGCGGTCACGTTCTCGGGCTTGTTCCCGCTGATGCGAACCCGCACCGAGGGCGGGACCTGCAGACGCACATCGCGGGTCGCCCACGAGTTCACGATGGCCGATGTGCCGACGCCGAACGCCACGCACCCCAGCGCTCCCGAGTGCGGCGTATGCGAGTCGCTTCCCACCACAACCTGACCCGGCAGTGCATAGCGGTCCTGCACCGCCACGTGGCAGATGGCTTCGCTGCCTACCCGGTCCGGAAGCTCGCCGTGCAGTCGGATGCCCTTCTCGGCGGCGAACTCACGCTGCCGATCGTGTAGACCGTGGGCCGCGTCCAGCAGACCCTGCTGCTTTCGCTCCTCGGTGATCACCTGATCCAGGAACGCCAGATGGTCGCGGAAGAAGTAGATGGTCTCGGGTTCGTTGAGATCCGCGTCGCCGGCGAAGTTCTCCCAGAAGGTGGAAGCCATAGGCGTGACGTACTCGTGGCTGAACCGGATGTCCGTGCGAACAAACCCCATGTCGCCGGCCGTAACCGCTTTCACGCCCAGCGCGTCCGCGGACAGGTCGGTGACCCAGTGCCGCGCCAGGATCTTCTCCGCCACGGTCTGCGGCCGCTGCTCCGTCCGGATCTCTGGAACCTGCACCAGCCCTTTCAGTCTCGCGACCGCGTAGTCGAGGAGACCGCCGTACTCGACGATGTCCCGCTCGATCCGGCCCGCCCCGGCCAGGAAGGCGCTCAACGGGATCTCTTCTCCCCGCCGGATCTTGTCGATCAGGGAGAAATCGGTGGACGCCAGCATTCCCAGGTTCTGGCAGTTCTCCCGGTAGATTCGCTCTATGTTCTCGGCAATCACCACCTGAATGCCCGCGGCCCGCTCCGCGTAGGGCGCCGCCTCCCTGCTGGATCCCTTCCCCCGTCGCTTCCCCGACACGGCCGCCACGAATCCGCCGGCAATCACGTCGCCTTTGCCGATCGGGTGCTCGCCGCGGCACTCGAGTCCCACGTACGGATACTGCCCCAGGGTGTCGTCATAGTGATAACAGACCCAGCCCGGGGTGATCTCGTCGGTGCTGATGTCATCGCGAAGCGGGATGGAAGGGTCCCACTCCAGATCCTCACCGGCCAGTTGTCTCCGTATGAGCTCGGGATCCTCGGTCAGGAAGAGGATCCTGCCATGGAGGGTTACGGAGGGCGGTCGTTTCTCGACATTTCTTTCCAGGAGCTTCGCCAGCATGTCGGACCTTCTTGTTGTCTGTCAGCACCGTTGTCTGTCAGCAGCGATGCGAACGGCTTTCGGCCGCGTTTCCATATTCGGGGGCACGAATCATACGGCTGACGCGATCCGCGTGCGAGCCGGGGCGAGGCGTACCGGAGCCGCCATCTACACAATCAAGCCTTGCCCCGCCGGCCCCGGGCGCAGCAATCTGCAATAGAGACCGACTTCATACCGTTCTGGAGGCCGCCGGGAGACCGATGGGCACACGCAAGCTGGACGTACTGGTGGCAGGGGGAACCGGATTCCTGGGACGTGCGTTCGTGCGCCAGCTGGCGGCGCGCGGCCGGCGCGTGGGCGTGCTCACCCGACGGCCGCAATCCGTAGCGGGCCTGTTTCCCGGCCTGGCCGTAACGGCCAGACATGGGGACGTCGTCAGGCCAGAGACGCTCCCCGAAGCGTTGCAGGATGTGCACACGGTAGTGCAGACGGTTCAGTTCGCGGGTTTTCCGGTCGAGGATCCGTCCCGTGGCCTGACTTTCCTGGAAGTGGACGCGGCCGGCACGCGCAATCTCGTGCAGGCGGCGGGCGGTGCCGGAGTGCAGAGAATAGTCTACCTGTCGGGCGTAGGGGCAAGCGCCGACGCACCGGAGAGCTGGTTCCGGGCGAAGGCGATGGCCGAAGAGGCGGTCCGCAGCTCGGGGTTGGCACACACGGTGATTCGGCCCTCATGGGTTTACGGCCCGGAGGACCAAAGCCTGAACCGGTTCGTGTCGCTGGTCCGGCTCATCCCCGTGGTGTTCCCGCAGATCGGCGACGGCGCACAACGTCTCAATCCGGTGTTCGTGGACGATGTGGCTCGTCTGGTGGCCGAGTTGACTGGCAGCGAGCAGGACGTGGCACCCGGTTCCGCCGGGCGCGGACATCGTCCGCCTGGTCATGGAGGCGCTGGGCCGCCAAAAGGCCATCCTCCACCTCCCCAAAGGGTTGGCGCTGTGCGGCGGTGCGCTCCTTGAGTTGCTGCCGGGCCGTCTTATGTCCCGCGATGCTCTCCGATTCGCGATTCAGGGGGCCGTAGCCGACAACTCGGCGCTTCGCGACCTACTACCGCACTTTCGCTCGACGGCCATGTCCAAGGCGTTGGCCACTTACCTGAGTGATTGACTGTCGCTCACACCAGCGCGGGTGCAGGTAGCGAGCGACGGTCTCGATCTTGCGCATCTCTTTGGGAAGTGCCAACATCCTGGCGCTAGCATCGACCGCATTCAGAAGTGAGGGCTTCTCTTGCGCATCGATGTATTACATATTTACGTTCGGTCTGCTGTGCGACCGCGTGCCGAAGCTTGTGTAGTCGGCCCGGCACGTGCAGCTTGTGCGGTTCCGATGAATTCGGTTTGATACCGGGCGGTCACAGACATCCCAGGAGGTAAGCGATGATGGTGGGGTACAAGAAGTGGGGGGTGGTCCTCGGGGCGGTCGCGTTACTCGCTACCATGCCGTCGAAAGCGGACGCACAGTTCGTTCGCTATTCACCAATTTTCTGGTCCTTCGATGTCAACGGTGGTGCCGCGATTCCCGTCGGTGCCCTCAGCGACGTCGCGAGTGTCGGTGGTACGGTTGGAGCCGGCCTGGCTTACTTCCTCAACCCGCGGTTTGCCCTGATTGCCGAGGGTAGCTTCGATTTCATGACGGGGAAGTCGGGCAGCAACAACTTCTCGAGCGCCGATGCAGCCGGCCCCGATCTGCGGGCCTGGCATTACACGGGGGGCTTCGAGTACTACATCACTGATCCGACGTCGAACCTGCTGTTCTCGTTCGATCTGGGGGCCGGTGGTGTTACTTACGACACGGACCGGTTCACGGTTGACGACGTGGACTGCAGCAATCCGGACGTCGCCTGCATCACGGCGCCGGGAGCAAGGGTCACGTCTACGTACGATCAGACGTACTTTGCCGTGAACGGCGGCCTGACGCTGGGTTACAGCTTCTCGCAGACGGGCGCGAACAACATCCCGATGGTGACGCTGTTCATCGCTGCTGATGGACATTTCGCATTCGGGAAGAAGGAAGACTCGCGGGCCCTGGCAGCGGGGTACGGCGTCGAGCCGTTCGGGACGACGATCATTATCCCGGTTACCCTGGGCATACGGATCAACATCCCGTAGCAGGCTGTAGCGGGCGCGAGTCCGGCAAGCCGAATATCGAGAACGCGAGTAGGGGGTGCGAGCAATGCGTGCCCCTTTCTCGTCTCGAAACTCGGTCCTCGGGGTCGCGCAAGCCGCTGATTTTTATTAGACTTTTGGTTCCCGGCGAGCCGGGTGCCTGATGTGGTGTTTCCGGCCTCGACCCTTGCGATTTTGGAGGAGCGGGGACAGAATTCGCCGGAGAGTCCCGCCCTGACGAAACTGGAGAAGGAGGCCTGATGGGTAAGACGAGAGGTTGGGCAGTGACGGCAGCGGCCCTCGCGGTTGCGCTGGGTGGGTGCACGCACCTCGTTCACCAAGAAGACAACGTGCATTACGATCCCACTGCCCTCGAGGCGCGGATGTCCACCGTTGAGGGGGACGTCGCGAGCGTGCGGAATGATCTGGATGCGCTCCGGAGCTCGATGACCAATCTCGAGCGGATGATGGGTGCGCACGTGGATGACGACGACATGCATGGTGTCATGCACGTCGCTCTTCCCGTTCACTTCGATTTCAACGTGGCCGATATTCGCGCGGTAGACAGGCCCATTCTCGACGCTTTCGCGGCCGGGATCCGCAGCACCTTCCCGGATGCGGTCATTACCGTGGCCGGGTATGCAGACGGTGCCGGGAGCGTTGCTCGCAACCGGGTGTTGACCCAGGAGCGGGCCGACAACGTGCGCGACTATCTGGTCTCTCAGGGCCTCAATGCCGATAATCTCCGTTCGGTGGCAATGGGCCAGGCACGTCAGGTCAATCCCGGAGCGCAGGGACCGGGCCAGAGCGGCATTGAAAATCGTCGAGTCACCTTCTCCGTGGATTACTCCGGCTCGACGAACTAAAGCAGGTACACGCCAGGCACCAGTCGATCCGCCACCTTCGCGTGGCGGATCGGCGCAGGGCGGGAACGAGCTCTCGGGTTGTGTGCCCGGGGGCTCGTTTTTTGTTTGGGCGCGATTACGCATCGCCTTAAGCGGAAGGCGCGGATCTTGTGACCACCGACACTGAGCGCGCCGGCGCTCCAACAGACACCGGCAACCGGAACGAGCCATACCGTGCCCTGTACGACTCCGTCGGACTTCTCGATCTGGCGGATCGCGGGATCCTGAGGGTCAGCGGCGAGCAGTCCATCCGCATGATCAACGGCCTGGTGTCCAACGACGTACGGCCGCTGGAGTGTGGTGAGGCAGTGTTCACGTTCATGCTCACGCCAAAGGGACGCGCGCTTGCGACGCTGCGGCTGCTGCCCGAAAAATCCTCGGTTCTCCTGGACGTTCCGTTGGCTTGCCTCGAGACCGTCGTGGCCCACCTGGCCAAGTACCTGCCGCCCATCTATGCGCGTTGTGAGCCCGTTCGGGATCTCCGAGTCATCAGCCTTGTGGGTCCGCGGAGCGTCGCGGCCCTGCAAGCCGCCCTGGACGCCACCGGCAGGATAGCCCGGCAGTCACCCGCTTCGCTCAGCCCGTTGGGTATCACAGGCCTCCATGGGCCCGGCGACGCAGACCGCGGGCTCGAGCCGGATGCTGAATCTCACCCTGGCCTGGTTGTGCGCCGTGAAGAGCCCGAGGGGCCCGGTTTTGATCTGTACGTTCCCCGGGCCGGCTTCGAGCCATTCCTGGCCGGGCTCGAGCGCGGCGTGCGGGACCAGGGTGGCACCGTGGTGGACAGCGCTACGCATCAGATATGGCGCGTCGAGCACGGCATTCCCGAGTATGGGATTGACATCGGCCCCGACAACCTGCCACAGGAGACAGGGTTGGAGGAGCGTACCATCAGCTACCAGAAGGGCTGTTACACCGGCCAGGAAGTGGTCGCGCGCATCCACTACCGGGGGCACGTCAACCGCCGGCTCCAGGGACTTCGCTTCGCCGCCGCACAGCCACCACCGCAGCCACCCGAAGCGGGTCTTGAGCTGTTTCTGGAAGGACGCGCGGTCGGCTCCATCACCAGCTCCGTCCTCTCACCTCTCCTTGGCCCCATTGGACTGGGCTACGTCCGCCGGGAGATCGAGTCCGGCAGCCTACTGGCCGCCGCCGCTGAGGCAGAACCGACGATCGAGACCTCCGACCTGCCCTTTACGTTAGCGTAAAGCGTACGCGCGAAGATTGCGCTGCGGCGCACTGCGGACCGTTGATGATCGGTCCAGGGGCGCGTAAGTTCGGGTTGGTCACAAGCCGGATCACACTGCCGGAGCGCCTGTACGGTGGTGTTGACCGGCTCTTCGTGCCTTTGGAGCAGACTGCCGATGCCCTCGTTGTCCAAAGACGATCTTGAGCACCTGTACCGCCAGCTGGTTCGCACGCGGGCCCTGGAGGACAGGCTGGAGAATCTGGTGCGGCAGGGCGAGGTTACGGGCAGTCTGTATCGAAGCCTTGGCCAGGAGGCCACGGCCGTCGGCTGTGCGTTCGCCTTGCAGCCTCAGGATTGGCTCGCGCCTGCTTCCCGTGACCTGGGGGCCTGTCTGGTTCGCGGCGTCCCTCCGCTCGCACTGCTTCTCCAGTATACCGGAAGAGCGGCGGCGCCGGGTCGTGGCCGGGACGACTCCCTTCGCTTCACGGACCCCGAGCGCGGCGTCCTGGGCTCGGTTGGTCCCCTGGGCGCCGCGTTGTGCGTGCTGAACGGGATCGCCCTGACGTTCAAGATCCGTGACCAGAGCCGGGTCTGCATGGCCTTTCTGGGGGATGGAGCCACGCGTACTGGAGCGGCGCACGAGGGTCTGTCCTTCGCGGCTGCGCAGCGGCTGCCACTGGTGGTCGTCATCGAGCACAATCACTGGGCGTTCGGAACGTCTTCGGAAACGCTGGCAGCAGTTCAAGACTGGACGAACGTGGCCAAGGCATACGGGGCGCCGGCCATCGGAGTGGACGGAAACGACGCCATCCGAGTCTTCGAAGCGGCGCGGGAGGCGGTCAGCCGCGCCCGAAGCGGACTTGGCATCACGTTTCTGGTGGCCGAGACATACCGAATGAAGGGCCACGCTCAGCATGACGGCCAGGAATACGTTTCGGAGAACGAGTTGAGACGCTGGAAGGAGCGAGACCCGATCCAGTTGCTTGAACAGCGCCTGCTTGAACAGCGCCTGTTCGGAGCTGAGGAGCTGGGGGCATTTCGCGATGAGATTGATGCAGAGCTGTCCGCGGCAGTCTCTGCGGCGCTGGCCGAACCGCTCCCGGACCCGGAAACACCGGGATCCGGCGTGTACGCGGCTCCCGACCCGGCCGACATCCCGTGGACGCGTGACCTGGTGCCGGAACACGGATTCATCAAGGTGAAGGCCTGAGGCGAATGACTCGCGAGACGACGTACCTCGAGGCGATCCGCGAGGCGATGTGGGAAGAGATGCAGGCGGACGAGTCCGTGTTCATTCTCGGCGAGGACGTGGCTGCGTACGGCGGCGCCTTCAAGATCACCGACGGATTCCTCGCGGAGTTCGGCCCTGAGCGGGTCATCGATACTCCCATCAGCGAGGCGGCCATCGTCGGCGCCGCGATCGGCGCCGCGCACATGGGGCTCCGACCGATAGCGGAGATGCAGTTCATCGACTTCATCGCGCCCGCCTTCGACATGATCGTCAACTTTGCGGCAAAGGTTCGGTACCGGACGGGCGAGGGAGCCGGCCTGGTGATTCGCGGGCCCTGCGGTGGCGGCGCACGCGCCGGGCCGTTTCACTCCCAGAACGTCGAGTCCTACTTCGCCAACGTTCCCGGGCTGAAACTGGTGGCGCCCGCCACGGCCTACGATGCCAAGGGCCTGCTGCGCTCGGCCATTCGCGACCCGGACCCGGTGCTGTTCTTCGAGCACAAGTTCCTCTATCGGAGGGTCAAGGAGGACCTGCCGACGGATGAAGAGATCCTGGTACCGATCGGCAAGGCGCGAATACACCGTCCCGGTCAGGATCTGACGATCATCACGTATGGCGCACCGCTGTACAAAGCCGAGGAGGCGGCCGAGACTATCGCCAGCGAGGACGGCGCGGAGGTAGAAGTGCTGGATCTTCGCTCGTTGCGACCGCTGGACACGGAGGCGATCGTCGAGAGCGTGAAGCGGACGAGTCGCGCTCTGGTTGTCCACGAGGCGCCCCGGTTTGGTGGCTTCGCCGGCGAGGTGACCGCACAGCTCTGCGAGGAAGCGTTCGAGTGGCTGGACGCGCCCATCCGACGGGTTGCAGCCAGCGAGACACCCGTTCCGTACGCGGCGCCCCTGGAGGATGCCCACTTGCCACAGACCGCGGACATCCTGGCCGGCGCGCGCTGGTTGCTGTCTTACTGATCGGACTTACGTACAGGAAGCACACACACGAAAGGGCGTCGAGCCCGTCATGTCGCCCCCGGGCGGCGGAACGCTGCAGAAGAGGATAAGAGGAACATGGCAAAGGTTGACGTCATCATGCCCCAGATGGGCGAATCGATCGCCGAGGGGACGCTCACCCGGTGGATGAAGGGCGTTGGCGATGCGGTGGATCGGGACGAAGACCTGTTCGAGATCTCTACTGACAAGGTTGATGCCGACATCCCGTCGCCTGCCGCAGGCGTGCTGGCCGAGATTCTGGTCCAGGAAGGCGAAACCGTCGAGGTGAACACCATCGTGGCCCGAATCGAGACCGAGGTCGGCGCTGTTGCGGAACCGGCAGCCCCGGCTCCCGCGCAGGAAGAACCACGGGTGGAGGCTCCCGCCACCGTTGCAGCTGCGGAACCGGCAGCCCCGGCCGCAGCAGCTCCGGTCGAACCGGCGGGCATCGCTACGGAGCCGGACGCTGCGGAGCCGCAGCCGAGCACCGCGGGAGCGGCCACGCGCGATGAGCGGCTGTCTACGCGCTCCACGCCGCTGGTGCGCAAGATAGCCGCGGAGCACGGAGTAGACATCACACAGATCCAGGGATCCGGTATCTCCGGCCGCGTGACTCGAGATGACATCCTCTCGTACCTGGAATCGGGAGGTGGAGCTGCGCCGACTGCCGAGCCCGAACCCGTCGTCGCTGCAGCCCCGGCCCCGACCGCAGCCCCATCCCCGACACCTCCAACGACGGCAGCCCCCGCTACCGCTGTGGTCCCACCTGCGGCTCCCGTAGAGATGGGGGCGCCGGGCTTTATGCAGGTGCCAATTCACGGCGCGACCCTGGACATCCGCATCCCGCCGGTTGTCGTGCGCGAGAACGATCGGGTGGAGGAGATGAACCGCGTGCGGCTCCGCACCATGGAGCACATGCTGATGTCGCAGAGCATATCCGCACACGTTACGTCTGTGACGGAGATTGATTTCGAGCGTG
Organism: Gemmatimonadota bacterium; assembly: GCA_039587395.1. Lineage (GTDB taxonomy): Bacteria > Gemmatimonadota > Gemmatimonadetes > Palauibacterales > Palauibacteraceae > JBDHIQ01. Next base: position 6,914 of record JBDHIQ010000105.1, on the reverse strand, counting down.
TAGTTCGGCTCCGCCGGAAGCTGAAGTCCAAGTACGCGGAACAGGGAGTGAAGCTCACTTACGGACCGTTCATCATGAAGGCGGTCATCGAGGCGTTGCTGGAGTACCCCATCCTGAACGCGTCCGTGGACGGAACCCGGGTGGTCTACCACGGAGACATCAATCTCGGAATCGCCGTGGCGGTAAACGATGGAAAGGAGCTCATCGTCCCCGTGCTGAAGAATGCCGACCGGCTCAGCCTCATGGGACTCGCGGAAGGGGCCAACGTGCTCGCCGAGAAGGCGCGCACCAAGACGCTGGATTTAAGTGACGCGATCGGAATCCGCCACATGTCGTACTTCGGGTTGAGCTACGACCACCGGGTGGTGGACGGAGCGGTCGCCGCGTTCTGGCTCAACAAGGTGCAGGAGGTGCTGGAGAACTTCCCCGAGGACAGCATCTGAGGCAGGCCGCGTCTAGCGCGGCCCGGCTGCCTCCAGACCAGAGAATTCGGCAAGGGCCGGCCGGAACACTGCAGATACCTGAACTGGTCGAAAGTCAGGTCAGAGTCGTCAGGTACCGGCTTCCGTTGCGGGGCCAGCCAGGAGAACGGGGAGCTCCGCCAGCGAGTCTATCGTGTGGTGAGGCAGCCGGCCTGCCGGCGTCCGCGCCCGCAAATCCGGATCGAATTTCCCGGTTCTCACCTGGACCGCTGTCAACCCGGAAGCGCGCGCGCCGCGCACGTCCGACTCCAGGTCATCTCCCACTACTCCCAACGCGGCCGCGTCTACGCCGAGCATTCCGGCTGCCAATTGAAAGAAGGCCGGAGCCGGCTTGCCCACCAGGGTCGCTTCGACGCGTGCCGCGTACTCCAGACCCGCGACAAACGGCCCCGCATCGAGCGTTTCTCCTTCGTTCGTGATCCAGAAGCGGTTCTTGTGGATGGCCACCAGCCGGGCCCCGCTGCGCAGACACCGGAACGCAGCATTCAGGACGTCGAAGGTGAACGCCCGGCCGATGTCCCCGATCACGACGGCTTCGGGCTCATGCTCCGTGAGCTCGAAATCCGCGAAGTCCTCTTCGGTGGATTCGGGCAGCAGGAGGAGCACGCGACGGATCTCGTGCTCGGCCAACCAGCGAGCGGCAGCCACTGGAGCGGTGAGGATTTCCCCCGGGTTCGTATCCAGGCCTCGCTCGGCCAGTGACTCGACAATCGCACGCCGCGATTTGCGACTGGTGTTTGTCGTGAACAGGAAGGGAATGCCCTGGTCGCGCAACCAGTCTGTTGCCTTCCGGGCTCCGGGGACCAGCCGGTCCACCTCGTAGACGGTGCCGTCCAAATCTATCAGCAGGCCGCCGAGTTCAGTCGTCACCTTCCGTTGCTCCTTGCCGGTTTGCCCGTCGAGGCGGAAACTTGCCACTCCCAGCCCCTGTGGATCTCATCACAGCAACATACGGCGCCTGCGACTGGCGCCATACGGAGCCCTGAGGCGCAAGAACAACCTGAAAGACAGGAGAAGCGCGCAGTGCCAGAGTTGCTGCCATTCCCGGGCATTCGCTACGGCCCCGCAGCCGGAGAGCCCTCCGACCTGCTGGCGCCACCGTACGACGTCATTGACGAACGCGAGGCGGAAGCGCTGCGGGCGCGGAGCGAGCGGAACGCCGTTCGCCTGGTCCTTCCCGAGGGCGAGGCACCGGAGCGCTACTCCCTGGCCGCTACCCGCCTCAGGGATTGGCTGGACCAGGGTGTGCTCGTGAACGACGCTCCATCCGTCTACGTGTACCGTCAGACCTTCCAGCTGGATGGAAAGAGCTTCGCGCGCCGCTGCCTGTTCGCGGCCCTGCGGCTCAGTCCGTTCGGAGACGGTGCCGTGCTGCCGCACGAGAGAACGCACAAGGGCCCGAAGGCGGACCGGCTGGCTCTCACCCTGGCCTGTCGAGCCCAGCTGTCGCCGATCTTCATGATCGCCGGTGATCCGCGTGGCGAGGTGGAGGAGATCATCCGGACGGCGGATCTCAGCGGTAAGCCCGTGCTCGAGGCGACAACACCGGACGGAATCAGCCACCGCCTGAGCCGGATCGAGGGCGAGCTGGCTGATAGCCTGTGTGCCGTCGCGGGCGCCGAGCCGCTGTTGATAGCCGACGGACACCACCGCTACGAGACAGCGCTGGCGGTGTCTGCTCGTCTGCCCGAAGTGCAAGGGGCCGATTTCGTTCTGGCCTGTGTCGCGGGGGAGCGCGACCCCGGCTTGCTCGTGCTCCCGACGCACCGGTCGCTCCACATCCGTCCGCCCGGCGGCGAGTGGGAGAGCGCCCTGTCTGAAGCCTTCGAGATAGAGCGCGTTGCGTCGGCTTCCCCGGTCGAGTTGGCCGATCGCGTGGCCAGTGAGGACGATGGCGCCATGGCCTGCCTGGAACCGGGTGCGGAGATGGCGTTGGTGATCCACCCGCAGGAAGAGGCGCTCCGGCAGGCGGATGTGGCCGAGCTGCGGCGGAAGGTCTCCACGGTAGCGTTCGATCGGCTGGTTCTGGGTGAGATCCTCGGAATGAGCGCCGATGAGGCGGCCGAACGCGGGATCCTCTCCTATCACAAGGACGCGGCCGAAACCCTGGCCGCTGCCGGCCACACGGGAGCCGGCTTTCTGGTTCCGCCGCTCCCGGTGGACGTCATTCGCAACAGCGTTCTGGATGGCGGTCGCCTCCCGGCCAAGTCCACCTACTTTGCGCCTAAGATCCCGTCGGGATTGCTGCTGCGCCGGTTGTAGTCCCGGACCTGGCCGGCTGGCCGCAAACGCAAAAGAGCCGCCCCGAGAGGCGGCTCTTTTGTTCTTCCGGATTGTCGCGTGAACTTGCCTGTGCGGCTAGTTGGACCAGGCAACACCCAAGTTGAACGCCCAGTAATTCAGGGTGCGCTCCTTCGCCTTGAATCCGTAGTTATAGCGCGCAGACAGGTACATCGCGAACGGGTTGCGGAACCGATATCCGACGCCCGCATCACCGGACAGCCCCAGGTGCCAGGCCGTCGTCTGGAAGCTGCTGAAGCCCACGTCCGCTCGGTACTCCGCTACGTACGCGCCCGCTCCCGCACCGACGAAGCCGCGGATGCCCCCGCGCCAATCGGGATTGCCGACGTAGTAGTACGCCGTGGCCAGCAGCGGAAACGCGTTGACGTACGTGAACGGCGTCCCTGTGAGGGCCGTGCCTTCCAACTCGACGGTCTGGGGTGACGTGGAGATCTCGTCAAACACGTTCCACCCCGCGTAGAAACCGACCGACACGTTGTCCTTGATCATCTTGCGGCCGTCGATGCCGAAGTTGCGCCAGCTCGTACCGCTCGCGAACTCCTTCGTGTCCCCGGAGGGGACTGCCGCTCCGTACGTGAAACCGAACCACCAGTCGCCTGCTTGCGCCTCGACTTTCGCGACATTCGCGACGAGGAGCAGCGCGACCAATGCCGTAATTGCCTTGATCGTTCTCATCGTTCTCTCTCCTCGCCCCTAGTTGCCGACATTGAGGTACTGGGACTGCGTGAACATCTGGTTGATCCCGTCCGTGAGCCGCTGCGTCGTGTTGGACGACGAGCTGAGCAGGCCGTTCAGCGTACCGGTCCACTCCAGCACGAGGCCGTCCGTGCCATCGGGTGGCTCCATGTTGCCGTCCGCCATGTAGACGTGTACGGAACCGGTCTGGTAGTTGCTGACCGAGATCGTGGGCGGATACCACCAGCCCCAACCCGGACCGCCCCAACCCCAACCGGGCCACCATCCGACCCAGGCCGTCCAGTTGTTCGTCCCGACGGCCCAGACCACCAGGGCCACGTCCGGCCGGTTCTGATCGTTGATCTGGTCAAACGGGATCCGCGTGTAGCCGAGGTTGTTCATGTTCGTCGCGACGAGGTTCAGCATCGTATCATCGTAGTCGTGGCTCAGGTCGATGCAGCCGGACGGCGGCTCCAGCTCGGGAATCTCGCACGGGTGGATGACCTCATCGGGCATCGCCCAGGTCATGTTCTTCGAGAAGTCGTACTCGGTGTTGTACTGCGTGACCACGGTGTCCAGCTGCTGGACGCTCGTGACGTCGCCCGGATAGCAGGAGGCCACTGCGAGGGCCACCAGCATCACGGTAAGCACGCCGAGCAGAGAACTCTGTCGCTCATACCAGCGTTTCTTCACCAGTCTCTCCTTGTCTCTCCCTCATCACGAAAGCTCCACGCTTTCGGTCAGCGGCAGTCTCTGGATACGGCTCTTCTGTAATTGGATGCGGCACTTGAACTAAGCATTGCACCCTAGCCGACTAGTATAAAGGCGCCGGGCCTCCAGTGCTAGGAATCGGCTCCACCTCGACTCTGTAAAGGATCGATGGCCGGATGGGCGCAAAGCAGATTGAACACCATCTCCCACCGGGCGCGCCGGACGTCTCAAACCCTAACTCCAGGGAGAGACAATGCGGCGGGTCGCTGCGTTTCACCGGACGACGGTCGGGATGAAGGTCCTGATGGCAGCGTCGGGCGTCATCCTGGTCTTATATCTTCTGCTTCATCTGTTCGGGAACCTCAAGGTCTACGTGGGCCGGCTGGATCACCCGGGCGAGAAGTTCAACGCGTATGCCGAGTTCCTGCGGGAATTCGGCAGCCCCCTGTTCGGACACGAGCAGTTCCTGTGGATCTTTCGGGCCATACTCCTGCTTGCCGTCGTGGTTCACATCTGGTCGGCCGTATCGCTGACGCGGAGGAGCTGGGCGGCGCGCGGATCGAAGTACAAGAAGACCCCGCACGAGGAGCTGGAGTACGCGTCGCGAACCATGCGCTGGGGCGGTGCGCTCATCTTCTTCTTCGTGATCTACCACGTGGCCCATTTCACGACAGGCCAGGCGCACCCGGATTTTCAGGCGGGTAACGCGTACCACAACTTCGTGACGGGCTTCCAGGTGTGGCCCGTTTCGGCCGTCTATGTGGTCTTCATGCTCGTCCTCGGCTTCCACCTCTACCACGGGGTGTGGAGCGGCCTGCAGACGCTCGGCCTGGACAACCCTCGTTATCGCCGGTATCGGCGCGGATTTGCCCTGGCTCTGGCCCTCATCGTCATGCTCGGGAACATCTCGTTCCCGGTCGCGGTGCTGACGGGCTTCTTGAGCCTGAACTGATCGGGACGGGAGGAGAGCCGATATGGAGCTTCAGTCGAAGATTCCGACCGGGCCGATCCAGGAGCACTGGGACAAGCACCGCTTCGAGATGAAGCTGGTGAACCCGGCCAACAAGCGGAAATACGACGTGATTGTCGTCGGCACCGGCCTGGCGGGTGGCGCGGCGGCGGCCTCGCTGGGCGAGCTGGGCTACCACGTGGAGTGTTTCACTTACCACGACAGTGCCCGGCGTGCCCACAGCATCGCGGCACAGGGTGGAATCAATGCCGCCAAGAACTACCAGAACGATGGCGACAGCATCTGGCGCCTGTTCTACGATACGGTCAAGGGGGGAGACTTCCGGGCCCGCGAGTCCAATGTGTACCGGCTCGCTCAGATCAGCGTGGAAATCATCGACCAGTGCGTGGCCCAGGGTGTGCCGTTTGCGCGTGAGTACGGGGGCCTGTTGGCCAATCGGTCGTTCGGTGGCGCGCAGGTGTCTCGCACCTTCTACGCGCGCGGCCAGACCGGCCAGCAGCTGCTGATAGGCGTCTACCAGTCGTTGGCCAGGCAGGTGGCGGAAGGTTCGGTCAACCTCCACACCCAGCACGAGATGCTGGACATCATCGTCGTGGACGGCGTGGCGCGTGGCATCGTCACCCGTGACCTGGTCACGGGTGCTATCGAGTCGCACACCGCGGATGCCGTGGTGCTCGGGACGGGCGGGTATAGCAACGTGTTCTACCTGTCGACCAACGCCATGAAGTGCAACACCACGGCCATCTGGCGCGCGTACCGTAAGGGCGCCGCGTTCGCCAACCCGTGCTTCACGCAGATCCACCCCACCTGTATCCCGCAGCACGGCGACTACCAGTCCAAGCTCACGCTGATGAGCGAATCGCTGCGCAACGACGGGCGTATCTGGGTGCCGAAGAAGCCGAGCGACGACCGCCCGGTCGATCAGATCCCTGAGGACGAGCGGGATTACTATCTGGAGCGGATGTACCCTGCCTTCGGAAACCTTGTACCGCGCGATCTGGCGTCTCGCCGCGCCAAGGATATGTGTGACCAGGGACTCGGAGTCGGACACGGAGGCCTGGGGGTGTACCTGGACTTCGCGGATGCCATTCAGCGGCTGGGCCGGGATGTGGTGGCCGAGCGGTACGGGAACCTGTTCGACATGTACCAGCGGATCACGGACGAGAACCCGTACCAGGTCCCGATGCGCATCTACCCGGCGCCGCACTACACGATGGGTGGCACGTGGGTGGACTACAACCTGATGAGCACACTGCCGGGACTGCACGTGATCGGTGAAGCCAACTTCTCTGATCATGGGGCGAACCGTCTGGGCGCGAGCGCGCTCATGCAGGGACTGGCCGACGGGTACTTCGTGCTGCCCTACACGATCGGCGACTACCTGGCCCGATCGGATCTGCACGCCGTGCCGGAGGATCATCCAGACGTGCGCGGAGCCGAGGAGGAGGTCCGGGGCCGCATCCAACGGCTGCTGAACCTGGACGGAAGCCGTACCACCGACTCCATTCACAAGGAGCTGGGTCGCGTCATGTGGGACGGTTGTGGAATGGCGCGCAACGCCTCGGGTCTCAAGGAAGCCATCGCGCGCATTCCGGAGCTGCGAGAGGAGTTCTGGTCCAACGGCAGGGTCGTGGGCAGCGGCGATACCTACAACCAGAATCTCGAGAACGCCGGCCGGATCGTAGACTTCCTGGAGCTCGGAGAGCTTATGTGCATTGATGCGCTGGTACGGGAAGAATCGTGCGGCGGCCATTTCCGAGAGGAGCACCAGACAC
>JBDHIQ010000104.1:0-7898 GCA_039587395.1 Gemmatimonadota bacterium | reverse complement strand
ACTTGAGGGTTCGCCGGTTTCACGACGAGGTCGACCGGTGCCAGGTTGCGGCCGATCGCCTTGCCCAGTCCGCGGATTCGTTCCTCGACCAGCGTCCGGGCAGCCATCCCGAGCTCACCGCCCGGAAGCACTCCTGCGTTCTCGGTTGTTCTCAGCTCATCTGACACGCGCAGCCGTCCTCGGCAGGGGTTGGGAAGTTAGCATGAGCGGACGGGCTTCCGTGCGCCGTCCACGAACGAACAGGCCGAAGATGCTTCCCTGTCCGTCGGCGGACAAGGCACTCATCAACCTTGGCTATCGGGTCGCCAGACGGCGCAGCAGATCCAGGTTCTGTCGATCCGTCGCGACGGGATCCGTTCCCTTGGGCGTCTCGATGACGCGGGGTACGCGCTCCAGCCGCACGTCGCTCATGATCGCCGCGAACGGTGCCTCGCCCAGCTCCCCCTGGCCAATCTGCTCGTGACGGTCAACCCGGCTCCCAAGCGGCGCTTTCGAGTCGTTCAGGTGGAGAAGGCCAAGACGGTCCAGACCGATGACGGCATCGAACTCCCGCATCACCGCGTCGTACTCGCCGCGGAGGTCATAGCCGGCTGCGAACACGTGGGCCGTGTCCAGACAGACGCCGATGCGATCGCTCCAGCCGGAGAGCTGTGCCAGGATCTCGGCCAGCTCTTCGAATCGCCAGCCAAGCGCGGTACCGCTTCCGGCGGTGGTCTCGAGCAGCACGACGGTGTCCCCGGGAACTGCGGCCAGGGCGTGGCCGATGGCTGAGGCGTTCCTCGCCATAGCTGTCGATCGGCCGCCCGACGTAGCGTTCCCCGGATGCGTAACCAGGAAGTCTATGGCGAGACGCTCGCAGCGCTCCAGTTCCGCCTGGAATGCGTGCAGGGATCGGTCGAAGAGAGCCGCATCCTCGGTGGCCAGATTGATGAGGTAGCTGTCGTGGCTGGCCACGACGCCGATGTCCGTCAGGGAGAGCGCGGCTCGAAACTCGGCGGCGTCCGTGGCCGCGAGCGGGCGTGGTGCCCACTGCTGCGGTCGTCCGGTGAAGATCTGGATGGCAGTCGCGCCCAACTCCGCTCCCCGGGCGGGCGCCCGGGAGACGCCTCCGGCGGTCGATACATGAGCGCCGAGGAGCGGCGGCCGTGGCGGAGTCGAGATTCTAGCCTGGCGTGCCGGATCTACGCGCCGATGCGAGACCAGGCCGGGGGCCAGCTGCTCGATCCCGACTCCGACGATGAGCTTCCACCAGATCCTCCCGGGTCGTCCTTTGGCTGCACGCCTCTGGGCGGCGGCTGGGACCGCTCCTGCGCACCCTGCAGCACCTGTTGCGCCATCCTCTGCCGAAGATACAGGAGACGGGCCCGCTGGAGGGGCGTCATGAAGTCGGACAGGTGACGCTGTTCCTCGATGTTCAACTGGGCCTCGCGCAGCTGTATCTGCATCAGCTCGTCAAGCAATTCACCGATCCGTGTTTCGTCCCCGGGTGCCTGCCGGGCCAGTTGGTTCAGCTCCTGCCGCACGGCCCGGCGCCGGATGGCGAGCGACTCGCGTTCCTCCAGGAAGTGCTGAAGCTCCTCGCGCAATCGCCTGGCTCCGTTGCTGTCCAGCTTCAGCGCATCAGAGGCACGCCGGCTGAAGCTCTCCATCAGCAGCCGGGTCTGGCCGGTCTCCGCCGGCGGGCGCTGTGGGTTCATCCTCTGCTGACGGGCCTGGGCAAGCGTTGGTGATGGCTGCCAGACTCCCACGGCGACCACCGTGGCCGTGAAGACGAGGCTACGCAGGTGACTCATTTCTCTTCCTCCCAGGGGCCGACGAGCTGATCCGGATCCAGGTTCTCCAGTTCTTCCGGTTCCAGTCCCGTCAAATCCTCCCACATGACTTCGCGACGATCAGGCGTGTAGGCTAGCGCGAGCAGCACATCGCCGTCCGCGACGCCCAGATCCTCGATTTCCTCTTCCCAGCCCGACATCGCCACGGCCGGATTCCACTCGCCGCCCGCTTCGCCTGCAGCAACGATCTGCCAGATTCCCACACCCGAGACCACCAGCGCGATGGCTGCCGCTACCTTCCAGGCGCCGGCCAGCCACGAACCGGATACGCGACGCTGCTCCCGAATGCGGCTGTACACCAGCTCGCGCTCCGCCTCACTCATCGTCTCGGGAGCCGCCCCGACCAGCGCTCTCAGCAACTCGAGCTCCTCACGGCACCCGGGACAGGCCGCCAGGTGGCGCTCGATCTCGTCCGCGTTCGGCACCTGGCCTCGCGCGTACTCGGGCAGCCAGTCCGTGGGGTGCTCGAACAGTTCGATCGTGTCGCTCATGTCCTCCATCCGTCAGCGCGGTCAACCGCCGCGTCTGCCTCCGATCCGCTCATCCGTCTGCCCGGCGCGGTCTCGCGGCCGCTCCAGCCCGGCCAGAAACTCGCGCAGCTTGTTGATCCCGTGATGATAACTGACCCTTATCGAGCCCTCGCTGGTGCCGAGCAGCTCGGCGATCTCCCGATACGAGTAGCCCTCCACCGTTCTGAGAAGCACAGCATCCCGCTGGCGATCCGGCAACGTACGCGCGAAGCCGACGGCACGTGCCGCCAGTTCCGAACGGGCCACCGCTTCGTCCACCGGCAGCGCTCTGTCTGCCTGTGCGGGAACCGCCTCCAGCGAAGCCTCCTTTCGCCGGGCCGTCTTTCGAATCCACGTCCGCGCTTCGTTGATGGCGATCCGGCTGATCCAGCTGCGGAAGCTGGCGTCACCTCGAAACCCCTCAATCGCCCGGGCCGCTCGCACGTACGTCTCCTGGACGATGTCCAGAGCGGCTTCTCGCTCTCCGACCGTTCTGAGCGCAAGCCGAAACACGAGGTCCGCATGCCGCTCGTACAACTGACGCCATGCCGCCTCGTTCCCCCGGCGAGCCTGTTCGACAACTGGTCCGTCGTCTAGCATCTGGAACGATTCGGATCATCTTCTGTCGATACGCGGTCTTGTGACCTTGCTCCTACCGGGAGCCCGTTCCGGCAGGGATTCGAGTCTAAGACGATGCGAACCGGCAACTTGTTAACCGTTTCAACGCCCGGGACGACGGGCGTGTTACTTGGATGCGCACCGGAGAATGTCCCGCTCTCCTGGATCGACTGCAAGCTCGATCGATCGGGGACGGGCGGGCTGTCATCCGGCGGGCGGTCCACGTAGGGTGTAACCCACGTGGAAACAACACGATACGAAGAAGAGCCGGCACTCGTGCTTGCAGTGCAGGAGGGTGATGAGAAGGCGTTCGGGCTGCTCGTCGAACGCTACCTCGAGCCGTCCTATGCCATCGCGATGGCGTTGTTGCACAACGAGGCGGACGCCGAAGATGGGGTTCAGGCTTCGTTCATCCGGGCTCTGGAACGTATCGGGCAGTTGAGGCCGGGAAGTCCGTTCGGTCCCTGGTATTACAGGGTTTTGCGCAGCACATGCCTCAACTTGAGAAGGCGCGAGGCGCTGCGAGAGCACCCCGAGGTGCCGCACACGGCGGCGGGAGTGTCGAACCCGGAAAGGGAGTTCGATCGGAGCATGGTCCGGCAAAGAGTGCTTTCGGCGGTAGAGCAGCTGCCGGAAATGCAGAGGATGGCCGTGCTGTTGTACGATCTGGAGGGATATGATCACGCCGAGATCTCGAAGATACTCGGGATCGCGGTGGGCACGTCGCGCGCGAATCTGCACCACGGGCGGCGATCGTTGAAACGGATATTGGGTTCAGATGTGGAAAGCCATGAAACGACAGACAGCTGAGAAGAGAGAGTGGCCGGCGTGGCTCGCGCCGCTCCGTCCGGACCAGGTGACGCGGTCACGCATGCGGCGGGTGATCATGGACAGCGCCAGCCCCTTGCTGGCAGCCAACCGCACTCGTGCCTGGGAGGATGTAGCCGCTCACTGGTCCACTCTCCTCGCACCGGCGGCGGCGGCCGTCGCGATCGCGTTCGGCGGGCTGGCCTACAGCGCGTCGGTTCCTTCTTCCGTCGCCCTCGCTCCCGAGCCGCGGCCGGCTTCGGTGGAGGACCTCGTGGCGCTCGCTGCTCCGGATGGGCCTCCAGTTCTCCTCACGGCTGAGGCGGAGCCGAGCAAGGATCATCTGTTCGCCGCGGTCATGCTGCAGGACGCTCCGGCGGACCCCCGTTGAAACCCGGCACGGCCGTTTAACGAATGATCAGAATAGGATTGGAGGACGGGACACGTGGCTAGCATGGGATCGCATGCGCGGGTCGTCCTGCTCCTGGTGCTCACTTTCGCCGCCGGCACGGCGGCGGGAGTTGCGGCGGATCGGTACGGCATCTTTCCGGGACCGCGGAGCGGTGAGGTGTCGGGGCGCGATCGCAGCGCTGCCGGCGACCGTGCGGACACCCGGCAGACGGAATCGGACACCCGTGGCGAGGGTCAGACTACCATTGAGCGCTTCGCTGACGAGATTGGCCTGTCGGGTGAGCAGCGAGCCGAGATCGACGAAGTCCTGGAGCGCTACAGGGACTCCATGAGGCAGATCTGGCGTGAAACGCGGCCCAGGTACGGGTCCCTGGTGGATTCGGTGCGAACCCAGATCGAGGCTCTCCTGACACCGGACCAGGTTACCAGGTACAGGAAGTTGCTACTCAGCCAGCGCGGCCGGCGAGGCAACGGCTCCCGAGACGATACCACGGGCGAGTCCAGCGATGAGACCGGCGAACCACAGGGTCAAGCGGATGATGCGGAACAACGGTGAGAGGAAATGACGAATAAAGGCATGGAAATAGAACCGACCGCGGTCGGCAAATCCCTGTTGGTCGCGGCCATTCTGGCCGCCTGTGCGCTGGCTCACGGTGGAGAGCTGGCAGCCCAGGAGGCCGTGCAGGAACTGGAGTTCCGCCGGGTAACTCTGGATCAGGCGATCGATATCGCGCTGAGCAGCAATCCGACGCTGGAACAGACGCGGACGAACATCGAGTCCGCCGAGTTCACCAGACTGAACGCCTACGGGAGCTTCCTGCCCAACCTGTCGACCAGCTTCGGATACGGGAACTCCAGCAGCGGACGACTGGACGCCACCGGTCAGGGCATCGTCCAGACCAGCTACACGGCGCAGGTCAGCGCGAGCTACGACCTGTTCACGGGCTTCCGCCGTTTCTCGGATCTGAAGGGCGCCCGTCTGGGCGTGGTCGAGTCACAGGCGGCCTACCGGCAGTCCGAGTTCGAGACGGTGCGCACCGTGAAGCAGAATTACTTCAACACGGTCGCCGCGCGAGACCTCGTGCAGGTGGAGCGCGATCGTGTCGCCCGCCAGGAGGAACAGCTCAACTTCGTCGAGCAGCAACTGGAGCTGGGACGGGCCACCCGCTCTGACCTGTTGAGTTCGCAGGTGGACCTCAACAACGCCCGGCTGGCTCAGTTGAACGCGGAGAACGACGCGCGCACGACCATCTTCCGTCTCACGGAAGTGGTCGGCGTGGATCAGCTCATCGGTCCGGTTGCCGAGGCGACGCTGGAGCCGACCCCCTTCCCTTACGGAAGAGATGACCTGCTCGGCATGGCGTTTCAGTCGGCTCCCTCCATCGCCACGGCTGAGGCGTCCACAGATGCGGCCGAGACGCAGGTGAGCAGCGCCCGCGCCGCCTATCTTCCATCCGTGTCGTTCAATGCCGGTTGGGCGTGGGCCAACATCGAGTACCCGCCCGAGAACCGAAGCTGGTCCCTGTCGCTCCGCGGCAGCTACCCGCTATTCAACGGGTTCTCGCGCGAGACCCAGGTGTGGCAGGCGCAGGCGAGCGTAGACCGCGCCAGATCACAGGAGCGTGCAGCGAAGCTGGCCGTGCGCTCCAACCTGGAGGCCGCCTACTCGACTCTCCAGGCGGCAATGGCGGGCATCGACCTGGCGGCGCAAAGCGTCGAGCTCAGCACGGAGAGCCTCCGGGTCGAGCAGGAGCGCTACCGGCTGGGCCTGTCTACGATTCTCGATCTGCGAGCGGCGCAGATCTCCCTGTCGCAGGCGGAAGTAGACCTGGTAAGCCGGAAGTTTGACTGGCAGCTGGCCCTGGCAGAGATCGAGGCGCTGCTGGGACGTAGCCTCATCGATCAGTAGCTCTGCGGCGCCTGCCTGCCTGGCACGGCGGCAGGCCCCACACGGCAGCCAGACATGACACGGCGGCCGGGAATCGCGTCGCGCGAGCCCGGCCGCGTGCGTTATAGACCCGTGGACGCATCCCGACACCGATCGGGTCGCGAGGTGGGAGATTCAACGCCACGTGCGCTCCACGTGTCTTGTACGTGCTCGGACAGACGCCGGGTGGGACGGCACACTGTCACATCCGGCACCTTTTGCACGCCGGCCTGTATGCCGGTAGGTCCGCCGAGCGATACACGTTTTTGGCAGACAGCCTTGAAGACATCGTCCAGGAGTCCCGATACCCATATGAACAGCGAGCGGTTTGACGTGAATACCATCCAGATCGACGGAACCCTCCGACGCATCCAGAGTGCGTTGCTGGTCACCGGCATTTTGTTCTCGAGCGGGGCTCTGGTTGCCTGCAGCCAGGGGTCGGCCAACGAGTCGATGGGCGTGCTGCAGACGGCCACCGTGGCCAAACAGACCATCGTCTCTAGCGTGGACGCCACCGGGACCATCGAGCCCATCCGGATCATCGAGGTGAAGTCGCAGGCAGGCGGCGAGATTCTCGAGCTGCCGGTCGAGCTTGGAGACTATGTCGAGCAGGGCACGCTCCTCTCGCGCATCGACCCTCGCGATGTGCGGAACACATTCGAGCAGGCGCAGGCCGATTTCGACGTCGCGGAGGCCAGGTTCGAAGTGGCCGAACGACAGCTCAGCCGGATCAGCGAGCTGCATGATTCCGATATCGTCACGGATGAGGAGCTCGAGGCGGCCATGCTCGAGCACGCCAACGCCAGGGCCGCACGCGTCAGAGCCGCCACCAACCTCGAGCTGGCGGAAGATAAGCTGGACGACGTCACGCTCCGCGCCCCGATCTCGGGCACGATCGTCGAGCGATCGATCGAGCAGGGTCAGGTCATCACGGGCACGCGCGACCTTACCGGTGGCACGGTGCTGATGCGGATGGCCGACCTCCAGCAGGTCCAGGTTCGCACCCTGGTGGACGAAACGGACATCGGGAAACTGGAGCCCGGTCTCCCGGCCAATATCACTGTCGAGGCGTACCCGGAGCAAACGTTCCGGGGCACAGTGCTCAAGATCGAGCCGCAGGCCGTGGTCGAGCAGAACGTGACCATGTTTGCCGTGCTGACTCGAATCATGAACGAGGAGGACCTGCTCCGCCCCGGAATGAACGCGGACGTGGAGATCGTCGTGGGCCGCGAGTCCGACGTCCTGTCGCTACCCAACAGCGCCGTGAAGATGCCGGACGAGGCCCGCCAGCTGGCCGTCGCACTCGATCTGGAGATGCCGGAACCGGGTGCAACCCCTCCTGGCGGACCGCCGGGAGGTCCGGGTGGAGACGGAGCGGAGGCAGAGGGTGAAGCACCCGGGGCGGCCGATCAGGCGGGCGGATCCGGGGCCGCCGCGGCAGCGGAGGAGGAAGAGAAGATCGGCGGCATCCCCGTTTCGCAGCTCGAGTCGCGGATCCGGAGTATGTCCGACAACGAGCGCCGGGACTTCTTCATGAACATGTCGGCAGGCGACCGGCAGCGAATGATGCAGCTCATGCAGCAGCGCCAGCAAGAGCAGGAGCAAGCCGACCGGTCCAACCCGGGTCGCCCGCGAGACGCGTTCGTGTTCGTGGCGGATGCCGCGGGCGCTCTCACCATCCACCCCATCACCATCGGGCTCAGCAACTACGACTTCACCCAGGTGCTGGCAGGCGTGGAAGAAGGCGACGTGGTCGTATCGATTCCGCTGTCGATCATCCAGCAGCGGCAGTTG
>JBDHIQ010000292.1:0-2121 GCA_039587395.1 Gemmatimonadota bacterium | reverse complement strand
TGACTCGCTGCGCGTCGAACTCGGCGCGGCTCAGCAGGCAGGCGACCAGGAGAAGGTGATGTCCATCTCCACGGAGCTGCAGACGCTACAGGCCGGTCTCAAGCAGACCGAGAACGCGGCACTGGCCAACCCGGAGGTGGCCGCCTCCATCGAGACGCTACGCGAGTTGCTGTTCGCGGAAATGCGCTCGATCGATTCCCGCACGGACTCCTTGATGAACCGCGCCGAGGAGCTGGGCGGTATCCTGCAGGCTTCCATGGCGGACCAGGCGGCGGGTGCCGCTGCCGCGGCGGAAGCAGCCCCGGGCGAAGGCGGAAGCTGACCCTGCCCGGACCGCGCGGACGCTACGTCCCGTCTCGTCTTAGCTGATCGTCCGGCAGGAACTGTGCCTGGTTGGGGCCGGCCACCTGGGCGGTGAACATGGCTGCCTCGCCGAACACGGCCACGCGACCCTCTCCGAACCGGAAGACCGCTCCGCCCAGGAGCCCATCGGCTCGGATCCATGGTGCCTTCTCCTCCAGCGGATCGAAGGGATCCGGCTCGAACACGATCATCGAGCGTTCTGGCAGCACGAACAGCGGGGCCGCCTCGGCACCGGGCTGCGGACGGAACGCCTGACCGGTGAACGTCTGTACGGAGTCGATGGCTTCGGACGCTGTGCGGCCCTGGACGATGGGATGATCCAACAGTGAGCCGTCGGTCCTCCGAAATGCAATCCAGCCCCGGTCCGGCCCGAGTGCATAGCCGTTGTTCATCAGGATCCCCAGGCGCTCGGCAAGCGCGGATGCGGCGGCCGGCATCGGTTGGTGATCCGCGATGAGCAGCAGAGCTCCGCCCGACTGGATCCACTCGGCCAGGACATCGATTTCTGTCTCCGTAAACGCGGAGGGATTCGGAAGCGCCCAGCTCTCCACATTGGACTCGTGTACGGCGTTCGAGATCACCAGGATGTCTGCCGCAGCCAGGGACTCGCGGGTAAACATGCCTTCGTGCGGCTGGACCACATACCCGTCGGCCCGCAGCAGTTCGGCAAAGGGGACGAACCGGCCGGGAATCGTGACGACTCCCTCGTGATTCTCGTCCGGGATCTCGGCTGCACTGATCGTGTGGAAGTTGTGGTGCCCCTCATCGACCAGGACGCGCGGGCCATCGCCACCCGGAAACGCGGGCTCGGAGACGCTTGGCTCGAAGTCGGTCGCGCCCACCTGCTGCGCCGTGGCGGAACCCGCCGCCATCGCGACCGCCAGGGATCCCACGAGCGCACCGCCGACCAGGCTTTCGGCCTTCGTCCGGGCGCCGCATGCGATGGATAGACGGGCAGCTCGCTTCATTCCGTGGCTCCTTGTGAGTCCCACCGCGGCAGCCAGCGCCGTACGCGGCTCGAATAATTCAGGTATTCCTCTCCGAATGTACGCCGGAGTGCCGGCTCTTCGTAAAGCACGACGAACAGATGCGTGATCAGGAAGAAGATGGCCGTATACCCCAGAACGGCCCACGACCCGAAGTACAGGGCGGCTCCAGAGAGCGCGAGGCCGGCGCCGATGTACATGGGGTTTCTCACGAATCGGTAGGGGCCGCGAATCACCAGGCGGCGGGGCGCGTCGAACGGAGCCGGCGTGCCCCGGCCCACGATCGCGAACGCCAGCACGCACCACAGGGCCAGAGCCGCGCCGAGGACGACACCAGCCCCGCCCAGGACCTGCCACGTTCCCACGGCGGGAGGACCTGTCACCCCCGACCACTCCAGCACCCGGGCCGGAACGAAGACGAGCACCAGTGAAACGAAGATGGTCGCGTAGGTCAGCGCCCGGACCACAGGCGCCAGAGCCTTCACCAGAGCCATGACGTCTTCTCCACCTATCGATCCCTGATAAACCCCAGTTCCCGCAGAAACTGGAGATGCCGTTCGATGCCGTCGGCCACCATTTCAGGATCCGGATCGAAGTCGCTCTCCTGATTTGCAAGATTGCGCGTAAGCAGATGGCCCACGCCCGGGTAGCTGTTCACCTGGCAGACCGGACCCTGTTCGACCAGCCGCTGGCAGAACGCTCGTGAGCCGGAGAGTGGAGTCAGCGTGTCCTTTTCGCCGATGACGATGCTGGTGGGCGGTGTCGAAGGACC
>JBDHIQ010000103.1:0-11682 GCA_039587395.1 Gemmatimonadota bacterium | reverse complement strand
TGCGGTCAGGTGGCCGTTGATCGCATCGATCTCGTGCGGCTGGATCCCCGCTGCACCTACAGCCTCACGGATACACCGCTGCACACCCACAGGGTTCGGTGCAGTCATGCTGCCTCCGCTTCGGTGTCCGCCACAGTTGAGAGCGCCACCCAGGACCTCGGCGTAAATGCGCCCTCCGCGCGACTCCGCGCTTTCGAGACTCTCCAGGTGGAGGATCCCCGCGCCGCTCCCCGGAACGAACCCTGCGGCCGACGCGCTCAGCGGGCGGGGCGTGACGCCTTCTCCGGCTCGTCGTTGAACTTCCTGCAGAGCACACGCATGGAATCGAATCCGCCCCAGGTGTAGTGGCTGGACCCCTCCGTGCCGCCACACAGCATCCGCTCTGCAAGCCCCGCCTGGATCCTCTGATATCCCTCTACGACGGCCTCTGCGCCAGTGCTGCAGGCGCTCGAATTCGAGGTCACCTGGTTCCCCAGGGCCAGGAGTCCGGATACGCGTGCCGAAACTCCGCTTCCCATGACCTGTTCGACTATCGTGCTCCCGAGACGCCGGACCCGTCCCGCGTCGACCATCGGCACCAGCTTCTCGCCGGTGGTGTCCAGCCCGCCAATGCCGGTGCCGATGACGGCGCCAGCTTCCCAGAAGACGGCATCATCCTCGGGCTCGGGTCGATCGAACCCGGCGTCAGTCCACGCATCAAGTGCGGCGATACAGCCGTAGCGATGACTGGAGTTCATCGCTAGAAGCTCTTCCTCCGCAAACATCTCGCCGGCGATCTCATCCACCCCCTGCGGGACACCGGCCACCCGACAGCCGAACTTGAGCTCGTCCAGCAGCGGGATGTGACGGATTCCGGACACGCCGCCCCGCAGGGCCTGCTCGTAGGCGTCCAGACCCGTGCCGTTGGGGGCGACGACACCCATGCCTGTGATGACAACGCGTCTACTCACGCTGGCACTCCCATCCCCGAGATGGTCGCTGTGCACACAACCGTCCCGTCATCGAGGGTCATCTCCGCCTGGGATCGGATCTTCCCGCGGCGATAGAACACTCTCCGGGCGTGGACCGTCACCCGCTCACCCGGCCGCACGACACCGGAAAACTCGACCTCCGCATCGACGAACAGAGCCAGTGTTCGCCTGACGGCGTCCGGACCGCCGGTCAGCCCGACCAGGTAGATCCCCAGGGCAACCACACCAATCTGTGCCACCGTCTCCAGAAGAATGACGCCCGGCGTCACGGGGTTTCCCGGGAAGTGTCCACGATAGAAATCCGCTTCCGGACGGTATCGGTACGTGGCGACGATGTGCTCCTCGTCCACTTCCAGGATCTCATCAATGAAGCGAAACGGCTCTTGCTGCGGCAGCAGGTTCAGGATGTCGGCCGGACCCAGCGCGGTCCCGGCCGTGCTCGACGCGCTCATTCCCCCATCCTGCCGCCCCGCGAGTTGCGAGAGGCAAACGGATAGTCCGGATAGTCGATGTCGAGGAACACCCCCACCCTGGCCCGCTCCACCCGGTAGATCTCCTCACCGTCCACCAGCACCCGGGCGTCTCCGATCGCGATGGAGGATCCGGAGCTGGGGAGATTCTGGTACCGAATGATGTCCACCTCGTACCGCACCAGCTTGTCGTGAGGCCGGATCTGCCCGAAAAAGTCCACCTCCCCGCACCCCAGAGCGCGCCCGGTTCCCAGGGCGCCGCTCATGGAGCAATAGAGGCCTATCAGCTGCCACACGGCATCCACGCCCAGGCAGCCGGGCTGTACGGGATCGCCCAGGAAATGGCAGTGGAAGAACCACGCGTCGAGACGCAGGTCGGCTTCTCCAACGATGCGACCGCGACGCCCCGTGTGCTCCACCTCGACGACGCGGTCAATCATGAGCATCGGGGGCAGCGGGAGCCGGGCCTTGAAGCCTTCGGGAGGGTCCTCGATCAGTCGCCCATACGCCATCGCCAGGACTTCTTCCCGGTCCAGGTAGGAGCGTTCCCGGTACTCGGCGTACTTCACCCGCCGGCTCCGAATCTCAGGACGTGGCCCGACCACGTCAGGCCCGAGCCGACTCCTACCACGGCCACGTCATCTCCGTCGGCCCACTGATCCCAGCGCATCGAGATGACGCCCGGAGCCCCCGCGGTACCCGTGTTCCCGAAGTTGATGACGCTCTGATGGTGCCGCTCCTCGTCAATCTTGCAGCGGTCGCAGACGGCCTGCAGCATGGTCATGTTGGCCTGGTGACCGACGAAATGAAGCTTGCGTCCGGGATCCGTGAACTCCTTCTGCAATCGCCTCAAGACCTGGATAGTCTTCTTGATGGCGAACATCTGGACCGTGCGGCCTTCCTGCCAGAAGTGCTTGAAATGGGGGACAACCACCTTGTCCCAACCCGCAGGGCTGGATTCCAGCGAATGACCCAGGAACTCGATGCGGGACGGCACCCTGGTCGATACCACTGCTGCCGCCGTCCCATCTCCCCACAGAACCGCGCCCGTCCGGTCGCTGTAGTCGACGGCTGTTGTCAGGCTCTCCGGCATCACCATCAGGATGAACTCGGGGAGGGCCTCCGGGCGCATCATGGACAACATGTGAAGCCCCACATGGAAGCTGGTGCACGCCGAATTCACGTCGAAGGAGGGCGCCTCGATCCCCAGCGTGGCCGCGATTTCGCAGGCGTCCGCAGGGGACATGTTGTCCGGATAGCACGATCCGGCGATCACCATTCCCACGTCGTCAGCATCGATTCCCGCGCGCTCGAGCGCCATGTCCGACGCGATCTTGCCCGTGTCGGCGTGACTGTATAGCGCCGCCTCCAGGGCGTGCCTGTGATCGACGTTCTTCGTCTCTTGAATGTAGTCAAGCGGGAGCACGGTCCGGCGTGACTTGATGCCCACCCGCTCCTCGATCCACTCCTGGTTCGTCCCGATATCCAGGTCCGTGAGGAACTGGTTCGTGATCTCGTTTTCGGGATGGAAATGGCCAAGCCCGTGGAGGTAGAGGCTCATCGCGACAGCCCCGAGACGTGCTCACCTCCGTCTACTCGAATGATCTCGCCGTTGACCCAGGCGGCTTCGGGGAGAGACAGCAGATAGATCATGTTCGCCACGTCTCGCGGTGTGGTTAACCGACCGAAAGGATTCTTGATACGCGCCTGGGCCTTCAAATGGTCGCTCCCCGGAATCAGCCGGAGCGCCGGTGTATCCGTGACGCCCGCCTGGATGATGTTGGACCGAATGCCAAAGTGCGCCATCTCGACGGCAATGGACCGCGACACGGATTCGAGCGCGACCTTTGCCGCGGCCACCGCCGCGTAGCCCTTCCATGCCACGGTGTTGCCCTCGCTGGTAAGGCCAAACACGCGTGCGTCGGCCGCGAACAGTCCGCGCGCATGCACGTCTTGCGTCCAGGAAAGCAGGCTGGTGCCCATGGCATGAACCGTCAGCGCCATGTCTTCCTCGTCCAGGAAGCGCTCCGCATTGTACTCCGGCGGCTGCGCGAGCCCCATCAGACCATCCGCATCGTCCAGGAACAACTCATCGGCAGCCGCGCCCAGATGCTCGACATCGATCGCCAGTCGCTCCGCCAGGCGGTCGCGCGCATCCCTGCCGGCCGGCTCCTCGGGGCCTACGAGCTTGAGTGGAGTGGAGCAGCACGCGGATTCGCCCATCGCCCCCCAGCTCGGCGCTCAGGGCGTCCAGGATGTCGCGGCGTTTCTCGGGGTTGAGCGCGTCCTGATTGTACGCCACGAACGACACGTCGCGCGCCCGGATTGCCTCGAATTCAGGCTCGATCGGTCCCATCGCACCGCGTCGGTCCCGGTGGACCACGCAGACGTTGAGCCCCTCCTCCGACAGCTTGTGGGCTGTGGCGAGGCCAAAGCCGCTGGACCCGCCCAGGATCAGAGCCCATTCGTTGTGGTCGAAAGCGTGAGACGGCACGAGCTTTTCGTGTCTCCCTGTTTATTGGTGATACGCGTGCAGGCCACCACGCCCGCGACACCGACAATGCTGGCTGCGGCTGCTGCGGTCCGTCCGGCGATCGCGGAGGGAACCACCCCGGCGGCCCCGCCTGCGGTGTTCGCCGCCAACCATGAAGTCTATTAGGAATGAAGCAACACTCCAAATCTACGGATAGTACTGCATGCCCCTGGCTCCTGCGTGCTCCAGGTGCATGGCGGGATTACGTTAGTTGTGCGCAGATAGGGACTCAGGGTGCCAGTTCTCGAGGCTCAGATGCATCGTCGATTCCCAGCGCTCACGAAGTGCCGTGGTGCCGCGTGCCTGATCGTCGCAGCGGGATTTTTCCACACCGGATGCGGCGCTCCAGTTTACGATGAGGCAACGCTGCCCGTTGTGGATGTGCATGTGATATCCATGCGGGACGAAGACCTGGCGGGCGCCGTGCAGCCCGGATATCTGGCAGATCTGGTGCTGCTGGAGGCCAATCCTCTGGGCGACATTCGGCGCACGCGACAGATCGTCGGCGTGTCGGTAGCTGGCCAGTGGCTGGACCGGGCAGAGCTGGACGAATTGAAGGCGAGAGCCCTGGCTGCCGTCGAACGAGCCAGGGACTGATCTCACATGGGCGTCCCATTGCATTTCCGGTTGCCCTGGACCCAGGAGCGCGCCGCGTATGGTGGCGGCTGCATCTCGTCGAGGGCGACGCGCAGTACCGAACAGCGGTGCCCCGGCAGCCGGCTTGACCGACCCCGGACGCGTCCGGCACTTTTCTGGTACAGGTCTAACCTGAGCAGGACAGTAGCGATGAAGAAAGCGGCTTGCCTCACCCGTTCCTTCGCCCTCCGGTACGTCCTCCTCGGCTGCGCTCTCGCCGCACTGCCCCGCCCGACGCATGCCCAGGACCCGATCAAGATCAACGGCCGTTGGCAGAGCGATCGCGTGCTGGTGACCTGGGGATGCGACTATTTCCAGGGCACCAACATGGCGGTCATCGTCGACGATCAGGGCCTGATCGTGATCGACACCGGACTCAGCCCGACCACCGTGCAGCGCCAGCGGGAGTGGATCGAAAACGAGTTGGGCCGGAGCGACTTCCGCTACCTGATCAACACACACACGCACAACGATCACGTCTTCGCCAACCAGGTGTTTCCAGAAGCCACAGTGGTTGGCCCGGAAAGCGGCTTGGCGGGGCTGGAGCAGGAGGTTGAGCGGATCCCGGAGCTCCTCGAGCGATTGCGAAGCAGTCAGGGCCGGTATCGGGAATGGGCGGCCGCGACTTCACCCGACAGCGCGGAAGGCCGGCACGCGCGGGAGGGAGTCGCGGCGTTTGCGGTCGGGATCTCCGACCTGGAGGCGGGCATCGAGCCGCGCTACCCGACAGTGACCTTCGAAGACCGATACACGCTCAGCCCGGGCGATGTCACGTTGGAGCTGTTCGCGTTCACCGGGCTGCACTCCGAGGCCGACATCCTGATCCTGGTTCCCGAGGAGCGGATGCTGTTCACCGGCGACGTCTTCTGGGGAGGCCAGCTGCCGCTGCTCAGGGAGGGGCCGGCAGACGAGATCCCCCGGCTTCTCGACGCCTGGAGGTCAATCCTCGACATGTCTCCGGATCTCGAGACAATCGTGCCCGGCCATTCGGACGTGCCTCTGACCGTGGATCAGTTCCGGGAGATGTACGAGTATCTCTCCCGGCTGTGGGGAGATGTGAAGGCCGCCAGGGAAGAGGGAATGCCGCTACGAACCTTCTTGATGCGGAACGTGTTCGCGGAGAGATACCCGGAGGTGGCCGACTACAACTTCGTCCGCCGCGATTACAACCTGCACCAGCACAATATCTACATCTTGTGGCAGGTAGCCGGGCCCTACTCGAGCGCCCCTTAGAAGGCAGTCCCGCGCGACGGGTGCCCCGGGGCGTTTCAGCCGGTGGGTTTTCCCGCGGGCCCGATAGGAGGAGCGAGCAGCGCGTCCGCGGTCTCGAGACCGCTCAGGAACGCCGCCTCCAGCCTGTCACCACGGGCCCAGTCACCCGCCACCCCGATGCGTAGCTCCGGATTCACCAGCGGACCTCGCACGGAGGGGTCTGCGGAGCGAGCGTACCGCCAGTGATGCGCTGCCACGTGCTCGGGTACCCGGGGCTCGCAACCCGTCAGCGTGAAGAAGCGGTCGAGAAGCTCGCGTGCGACATCGCGAGCCTCCGCACTCTGCCGGTGCGCAGACCATTCGGGTCCACCGTGCAGGACCCAGGCCTCGGGGGGGGCAGGGCGCCCGGGCTTGCTGGAGTTTCGGGCGGCCCAGCTCAGCAGGTCGTCATCGACGAA
Source organism: Gemmatimonadota bacterium (assembly GCA_039587395.1). Classification (GTDB taxonomy): domain Bacteria; phylum Gemmatimonadota; class Gemmatimonadetes; order Palauibacterales; family Palauibacteraceae; genus JBDHIQ01. The sequence continues at coordinate 5,402 of JBDHIQ010000103.1, read as the reverse complement.
CGCCGCGTCGAACTCGAGCCCGAGCGACGTCCCAAACGTGGCCATAACGGCCCAGCAGGGTTGCATGGTGGCACTCGCGCACGAGGCTGCCAGCGCTGGGGACGCGTCGTTCAGGAGGTCGGCCGCCTGGGGTGCCGGGCAGGTCAGGAGGACGGCGGCAAAACCGTCGAACGCTTCATCCGCCGACGTCCGCAGTTGCCATGCGCCCGACCGCCCCCTGCCCACCTCTGTGACGCGCGTGTTGCAAAGCGCATCGACGCCCTGAGCGAGAGCCCGCCCTATGGTGCTCATCCCCGGGACTCCCACGTAACGCTCCGCTTCTCCGGCGGGCTCGCGCGTGCCGTCGGCGCGGAGACGTATGAGACGACCCCTCCACGGTGCTACGAGGCCCTGGTCCTGAAACGCGGCGACCACGTCCGCCCACGCTATCTCCCGTACCGTGAAGTACTGGGCTCCGTGATCGAACGAGAGCTCGCCCGCCCGCCGCGTAGCGCACCGTCCGCCCAGTCCGCGACTCTTCTCGAACACTCGGACCTGGCAGCCGTGCTCGCTCAGCCGGCGGGCAGCCGAAAGACCCGCGATGCCCGCTCCGACAACCGCGACGACGGGAAGTTGTTCAGAAACCCACGGATAGTCCGCCACTACTAGGCCCCCGGCTCGGGCAGATGGGTGTCCCACCACAGCATGGCGCGCTCCTGGAAGATCATGGGGGCCCTTTGTGTTGCATATCTGTATAATATATTTCTGAACAAAACATTGACAACCTCCCGAACGCAGGCTATCGTTCGCATCATCCAGACGGGGCAATGCCCTGAGAATAGCGATACGGAAGGCTGGTGTGACAACATGAACCTCCTGCAGGCGAGCCTGATGTTCATCCCGGCCCTGTTGAGCCCCGCCCCGGACTCGACCCTCGTGTTCGATTTCAGCCGAGGTTCCGCCGCCGACTGGATAATCGTCAATGACGGCGTTATGGGCGGTCTGTCGCGCAGCGAGTTCACGGACACCGGAGAGGGATACGCGGTATTCCGCGGCGCCGTTTCGCTCGACAACAATGGCGGATTCGCGTCGGTGCGGGGCCTGGTCTCCGACGGCGCACTCGGCACGAGCCGGGCGGTAGTGCTCCGGGTACGCGGAGACGGCCGCACCTATCAAGTTCGGTTGCGAACGGACCGACGGTTCGATGGAATCGCGTACCGCGCAACGTTCGAGACCACGGCCGGGGAGTGGCAGGACCTCGTGATCCCATTCTCGGATTTCGTCCCCACGTTCCGCGGGCGCACCCCACGCGGGGCGCCGGCCCTGGCTCCTGAGGACATCCGGCAGTTCGGGCTCATGATCGCCGATAAGCGGGAGGGCGACTTCCGGCTCGAGATCGCCTGGGTCGAGGGCCGCAACTGAGCCCGCGTCGCGGGCGCCGCGAAACTCCGGAGCCGTGGTCGCGTAAGTAGCGCTCAACCCGGACTTTGACGGAACCGTGGCACCGGCCGGTCTCGTGCTGCTGGTGGCCTGCGCGAATCTGGCCAACATGACGCTGGCTCGCGCGTCCACACGCCGGCGCGAGCTCGCCCTGCGGCACACGCTGGGCGCCGGCAGGCCGTGGTCGGAATGGTGCTTCGGGAGGGAATGACCGTGGTGGCGATCGGAGCCGTGATCGGAGTGCTGCTTGCCGCCGCCGCGGGGCGGGTGCTCTCGATCGTGCTGTTTGTCGGTGCCCTCGACCCGCTCAGCTTCGGGCTCGCGCTGGCCATCCTGACCGGGGTCGCCGCGCCGGCGAACTGGGTGCCTGCGAACCGCGCGTCGCGAGTGGATCCGATGGTGGCGCTGACCGCGCCGCGCTGCGTCGTCGGCCCCGGCCCGTCTCCGGTTCAGGCCAACTCGCGCTGCGCGCCCACCAGCGCGTTCATCTCCTTGCTGAGCCGCAGATGGTGGACCTTCACCTCTTCGATGGTCCACTCAAAGGACGCGATCCGATCGGTTACTTTTAGCATTCCGCGCACGCGGCGGTCACGCTCCGCCTGATAGTGGTCGAGAGCACCGTTCGCGGAGGCGATGGCCCGAGCTAGCAATTCCGATTCGCGGAGTGCGTCCGTGATGCCGTGGGCCGTGATGGGATCCCGGAAGTAGCCGGCATCTCCCAGCAGCGCCCACCCCGGACCGGTTGCGCGACGCAGGAAGCCCGGCACCCCGGCAAACGCACGCAGCTTGCCCAACGGGTCCGTGGCCTTCGCCAGTTCAGCCAGCTCCGGGGAGACGGTCGCGAGCGCTTCGTCGAACAGGGCTCGGGTGCCCTCTCCCTTGCGCTCCAGGAACCGTCGCCGCGGAATCAGCGCAAACATGCAGGTGGCGCCGTCGTTGGTCGGAATGGTCCCGATGCTGACCCCGGGCTCGTAGAACCAGTGGTAGCCCACCAGCGGGACATCCAGCCAGTAGCCATAGATGGAGCAGGCGGCGTGTGGCCTCGCCTCCTGGATCTCCGCCTCGAGAACGCGGGCAACCCGAGACCGGACTCCGTCGCCCCCCACGACCAGGTCGGCTGATATGTCGCGGATCCGTCTGTCGGCGCCGGCGATCCTGGCTCCGCGGACGCGACCCTCCTCGTCCCGGATGAGGTCAACCACCGACTGCCCGTACACAACCTCCGCTCCCGCCTCCCTCGCCGCGTCGACCAGGATCGGGTCCAGCACCGTGCGCCGCGGCGCATAGAGTTCGCCGACGCCGTCCCGCTCCTTGATCTGGACCGTGATGGTCTCGCTACCGTAGTGGAACGTGGTCGACGGGATGGGCGTCACGCCGGAAGCGCGAACCGCGTCCAGCAGGCCCCAGCGAGACAGCTGCAGCACCGCGCCGCGCATGAGCGCGTGGGTTGACAGTGTGTCCCTGCCGTAGCGGACCGGATCGACCACCAGCACCCGCAGTCCGCGCCGGGCGAGGAGCATCGCGAGCGATGCCCCGGAGCAGCGGGCACCCGCGATTACCACATCGTAGTCAGTTCGAGACGGGAGAGCAGGCAACGGACTGGCTCAGCTGTGGGTTGGTCTGCCCAGGTACCCGAGCACGTGATCGCTCAGGTCGCGCGCATCATCTCCCGCGCCGTCGATGAGGCTGGACTTCCGACGCCGCAGGAACGGGATGCCCATCAGGTACATCCCCGGTGCATCCGTCACGATGCCACCGTCATGCCGGAGCCGTCCCTTGCGGTCGAACACCGGCACCTCGATGTAGGAGTGATCGGGACGGTATCCGGTCGCCCAGATAATCGTCCCGATTTCTCCGCTCGTGAGATCGAGGCCCAGCGGCGGCGAGGATTCGAAGTGTGTGGGCTCGAATCGATGGGGCGGCTCCACCTCGTCCTCCAGCCCGGTCTGGACCACGTGCTCGTCGATCCGGTCAAGCAACCGGTTCATCTTCAGATCGGCCAGCGCGCACTGGTTGGGCAGAGATCCTGAAAGCAGTGCCCGGCCGTCACGAATCCCGGCCAGGCGACCGATCAGCTTGACGCCGATGGCCGTCAGGGAGTTGAGATCCATCGTCCGCCGGTCGTCCGATCCCGCCAGCTGCGGCGACGGCAGGTTTCGGACCCGTTCCAGGTTGTCGAACTCCTCGTAGAACTCGTCGAGCAGCCCGCACCGATCCATCCACCACTTGATGTCGCGGCCCCGATAGACGCGTGGCACCCTCACATGTTCGCCGACCGAGACCGTGACCGGCCGGCCGGACTTGTGGACCTCGGCCGCGATCTGGGTTCCGCTGGCCGAGGCTCCGACCACCAGCACGCCGCCCGGAGCCAGCTGATCAGGGTTCTTGTACTCCTTAGGAGTCAGCGTGTCCACTCCATCCGGAACGCCCGCGGCGAGGGCCGGAACCGAGGGGATATTGCAGGCACCGCTCGCGATGACGACCGTCTTCGCTCGCCACGTGCCACGATCCGTCACTACTTCGAAATCTCCATTGGGTCTCCGCACGGATGTGACACTGGTTTGCGTCCGGATCGGTGCGGATATGACCTCGGCGTACTGTTCGATGAACGAGATCGTCTCCGTCATGTCACGGAAGCCGTCGGGCTGGTCTCCCTCGTAGCCGTAACCGGGCAACCGGCTTTGCCAGTTCGGCGTCAGGAGCCGCAAGGAATCCCAGCGCTCGGTCTTCCACGAGTTCGCCACCTCGCCCCGCTCGAGGACCACATGGTCTATCGAGCGATCGGCGAGGCAGCGGCTCATGGCCAGGCCGGCGTGGCCCGCCCCGATCACGACACTGGTCGTCCGCATGATGCTATCCGGTCACGCTGGCGGCCGCGCCTAGGCGACCTCGACCGTGACGTTGGTCGGGTTCGTGATGACGTCGTAGACAGCGGAGCGCTTCTGCGACTGAGCGACTACGGCCCGGATCTCGTCGGGCGTGGCATCGGCGTCGATGTCGTATGTGACCTTGATGCCGTCGAAACCGTTCCGCACGTCGCTGTCGATGCCGAGGATACCCTGGATATCCATGCCGCCTTCCAGCGTGGCGGTCACGGACCGTAGCTGGATTTCCCGATTCTGAGCTACCGACGCGACCCCTGCCGTCAGGCAGCTTGCCAGACCCGCGAGTACCAGCTCTACCGGCGTGGCACCGTGGTCCTCCGAGGCGAAGATCTCCGGGTGGTCCGCGTCGAACTCGAACGTGGTCCGGTGCTTCTGCTCCTCGCCGAGTCCAAAGAAGCCCTCTACGGTGGACCTGCTGTGTGTGCCGTTGACCCACTCGCACTTCGCGCGCCACTGGAACTGCGCGGCCTCGGGGGCCTGAGAGAGCGCCTCGCGCGCCCCGAGCAGAGCCTCGACATTGACGCCATTGTCCACGGGAGTGGTCGTCGCTTCCATTCTCATCCTCCTTGCTATCCGCCAGCCCTCGGAGATCGAGGGGTCGGGTGATCTGCTGTTCCGCGGACCCACGTGTTCCGCGTTCACCCCCTAGAGGCGCGAGGAGCTTGACAACGGGCTCACCGTTCCACTGGAGTGCCGGGCGGATCCCTCGCAGTCTTCGCCTTGCCCGGCTTCGCTTGTCCTCCGAACATTGTTGCTGGAAACTCGAGGCCTGTCATCCTGACCTTTGATGAGGAATCCATGATCGATTCACGTCTCCGTGCGGCTCTCGGCATCGTCCTTTTCGTGACCCTGGGAGCCTGCCAGCCGCAGGACGGTGCGTCTTCCGATGATCTCGCTTCGCAGGCGGACAATGCCTCGCCATCCATCTCCAGCGTTGTGGAGGTGATTGCCGCGGACTTCACCTTCGCGATGCCCTCCGAGATCCCATCCGGGTGGGTCACCTTCGAAATGAGGAACGAGGGGCGCGAGCACCACTTCTTCCTCCTGAACCTCCTGCCTGACGGCAAGACCCTGGAGGAGTATCAGGCTGAAGTCGCA